>NZ_JBHYXC010000052.1:0-28803 GCF_042751495.1 Streptomyces sp. NPDC059373
TGGTCGCCGTCTCCCGCAGCCTGCCGAGCTGTTCGGCCCATGCCGGCCGGCGCCGCGCGGTGTCCGACCCGGTCGCGGACGCGATCACGTCGACGCCGTCTCCGGGACGCCCGGAATACTGCGTTTGCGTCACTGACCCTCCCCCCTGGACCGACCCCGCCTACACGGGGTCAATCTCCTGGTCAGCAGTATGGCCGCAGGTACTGACAATCCGCATCGGTAATGCGTGGATCTTGCGCCCCCACCGCCCAGGTCCCTTGTCAGTCTTCACGCATGGCGCGCTCCTCCGGTTCCCCCGTCCCATAGTGCGCCCGCAGCCGGACCTGGACCTCGTGGGCGGCGCCGGTGCGGTCCAGGCCGAGCAGAGCGGCGCCCAGCACCGGCGGGGCGGTGACCACGCCGATGACGGCCTTGGGGGCCCGGGCTCCGAAGCCCTCCGCGATGGCGTCCATGAGCAGCGGATGGCGCGCGGCGAGGACCCCGCCGCCGAGCACCACGTCGGCCTCCTCGCCCAGCAGGTCCAGGCGTTCCAGGGCGACGCAGGCCAGCGCGACGATCTCCTCGGCCTGGCGCAGGACGATGGCCCGGGCGACCGGATCGCCGGCCTCGGCGGTCGCGAAGAGCACCGGGGCCAGTTCGTACTTGCGGTGGGCGCCGATGTGTCCCAGGTGCAGGGCCTCGATCAGCGCGTACATCGAGGGCAGCCCGAAGTGCCCCGGCAGCGTCCCGGCCAGCGCGGTCGGGCCGCCCCGGCCGTCCTCGGCGCGGGCGGCCCACCACAGCGCCTCCTCGGCCAGGCCGTAACCGCCGCCCCAGTCACCGGAGATGCGCCCGACCGCCGGGAAGCGGGCGGTACGGCCGTCGGGCAGCATCCCGGCGCAGTTGATGCCCGCGCCACAGACCACGGCGACCCCGCGCGGCTCGTCGACGCCGGCCCGCAGCAGGCCGAAGGTGTCGTTGGCCACTCGCGTGCTGCGGCCCCATCCACGCGCGTCGACCGCGAGTTCGAGCTCCCGTTCCTCGGCGGGCAGATCGGCGTTGGCCAAACACGCCGAGACATGCTCGACCAGCGGGACGCCCGGCGCCGGGGACAGGCCGGCCGCCTCCGCCGCCTCCGCGACGATCAGGGCCAGGACCCCGACCGCCGCCTCGGCGCCGGTGATGTGTGGCTCGAAGCCGCCGCCACGGGCGGTGCCGAGCACCGACCCGTCGGCGGCGACGATCGCCACATCGGTCTTGCTGTTGCCCGCGTCGACCGCGAGGACCAGAGGTTGTGGCGTCAGGTCCACGCGAGATGCTCCCGGTTGTGCGCGATGAGACGGTCGGTCAGGGCTTCGGCGTACTCGTACTGACCGATCAGCGGATGGGACAGCAGCGCCGTGAAGACCCGGTCCCGGCCGCCACGCAGAGCGGCGTCGAGAGCGAGGTCCTCGTACGCCGTGACATTGGCGATCAGGCCGCTGTAGAGCGGGTCGAGGGGCGGGACGGGCAGCGGCGTGGCGCCGGAGGCGTCCACGGTCGCGGGGACCTCGATGACGGCGTCGTCGGGGAGGAAGGGCAGGGTGCCGTTGTTGAAGGTGTTGACGACCTGGACGTCACCGCTGTCGCGCAGCAGGGAGGAGGCCAGGGCGACCGCGGCCTCGGAGTAGAAGGCGCCGCCGCGCCGGGCGAGCAGCTCGGGCTTCTCGTCGAGGGCGGGGTCGGCGTACATCTCCAGGAGCTGCGCCTCGATGGCGGCCACCTCGGCCGCCCGCGAGGGCTTGGACTTCAGCTCCCGTACGACCTCGTCGTGGGCGTAGTAGTAGCGCAGGTAGTACGAGGGCACGACACCGAGCCGGTCCAGGACCGGGCGCGGCAGGTGCAGGTCGCCGGCGATCGCATCGCCGTGCTCGGCCAGCAGCTTGGGCAGTACGTCCTCGCCGTCCGGGCCGCCGAGGCGCACCGCCCGCTCCCAGGTGAGGTGGTTGAGCCCCACGTGGTCCAGGTGCACCTGGTCGGGGGTGACGTCCAGCAGCCGGGCGAACCTGCGCTGGAAGCCGATCGCGACATTGCACAGCCCGACCGCGCGATGACCGGCCTTCAGCAGCGCGCGGGTCACGATCCCCACCGGGTTGGTGAAGTCGATGATCCAGGCGTCCGGCGCCGCCCTGCGTACCCGCTCGGCGATGTCCAGCACCACCGGAACGGTGCGCAGCGCCTTCGCCAGGCCGCCCGCGCCGGTGGTCTCCTGACCGACACAGCCGCACTCCAGCGGCCAGGTCTCGTCCTCGTTACGGGCCGCCTGCCCGCCGATCCGCAGTTGCAGCAGTACGGCGTCCGCACCGGCCACGCCCGCGTCCAGGTCGGAGGTCGTGGTGACCCTGCCGGGGTGGCCCTGCCGTTCGAAGATCCGCCGGGCGAGCCCGCCGACGAGCGCCAACCGCTCCGCGGCGGGGTCGATCAACACCAGCTCCTCGACCGGCAGGGTGTCGCTCAATCGGGCGAACCCGTCGATGAGTTCGGGCGTGTACGTGGACCCGCCGCCCACGACCGCAAGCTTCATCCCTTCACTCCTGTCAGGGTCACGCCTTCGATGAAGGCCTTTTGGGCGAAGAAGAAGACGACGATCACGGGAGCCATCACCAGCACCGTGGCGGCCATCGTCAGATTCCAGTTGGTGTGGTGGGCCCCCTTGAAGGACTCCAGGCCGTAACTCAGGGTCCAGGCGGCCGGGTTCTCGCTCGCGTAGATCTGAGGGCCGAAGTAGTCGTTCCAGCAGCAGAAGAACTGGAAGAGGGCGACGGCGGCGATGGCCGGCTTGGCCATCGGCAGGACGACCCGCAGCATGGCGCGCAGGTCGCTGCAGCCGTCGACCCGGGCGGCGTCGGTGTACTCCTTGGGGATGGTCAGCAGGAACTGCCGCAGCAGGAAGATGGAGAACGCGTCACCGAAGGCCAGCGGGATGATCAGTGGCCACAGGGTGCCCGACATGTGCAGCTGCTTGGCCCAGAACAGGTACATCGGGACGATGATGACCTGCGGGGGCAGCATCATCGTGGCGATGACCAGCATCATCGCCGTGTTGCGGCCCCGGAAGCGGAACTTGGCCAGCGCGTACGCGACCGGGGTGCTGGACAGCACGGTGAGCACCGTCCCCAGCCCCGCGTAGAGCAGGGTGTTGCGCCACCAGGTGAGGAAGCCGGGGGTGTTCCACACGGTGCCGAAGTTGCTCCACCGCCAGTCCTTCGGCCACAGGTCGCCGGTGAGCGCCTGGTTGTCGGTCATCACGGCCGTCAGGAAGACGAAGACGAACGGCAGGACGAAGAACAGCGTGGCCGCGATGCCGAGCGCGTGCACCGCGACCCACTCCAGGGCGGCCCGGCGGGACGCGGCCCGTTTGGCGTGGGCCGACGCGGTCAGCTGGGGAGCGGCGGCCGGGGGCGCCAAGGTCGAGTTGGTGGTCATGGGGATCAGTCCTCCGCCGACAGGAAGCCGCTGCGGCGGCGCATGAGCAGCGCGGTGAACACCATCGCGAGCGCGAACAGTACGAGGGCGATCACGCACGCGGAGCCGGTGTCGAAGCGCTGGAAGCCGAGGTTGTAGACGAGCTGGGGGAGGGTCAGGGTGGACTTGTCCGGATACCCGGGCTCGAACTGCTGGCCCGAGCCGCCGATGACGCCGCTGGCGACCTTCCCGGCCACCAGGGGCTGCGTGTAGTACTGCATGGTCTGGATCACGCCGGTGACCACGGCGAACATCACGATCGGCGAGATGTTCGGCAGCGTCACGTACCGGAAGCGCGACCAGGGGCCCGCGCCGTCCAGCTCGGCGGCCTCGTACTGCTCCTTGGGTACGTCGAGCAGCGCGGCCATGAAGATGACCATGAGGTCGCCGATCCCCCACAGCGCCAGCAGGGTCAGCGCGGGCTTGGACCAGCCGGGGTCGTTGAACCAGCCGGGCTGCGGCAGCCCGAGGTCGCCGAGCAGGTGGTTGACCGGGCCGGTGCCGGGGTTGAGGAGGAAGGCGAAGGCCATGGTCGCGGCCACCGGCGGGGCCAGGTAGGGCAGGTAGAAGGCGGTGCGGAAGAGGCCGGGGGCGGTCTTGATCTTGGTGATCAACAGGCCGATGCCGAGCCCGAAGACGACCCGGAGACTGACCATGACCACGACCAACCACAGGGTGTTGCGCAGCGCGGGCCAGAAGAACGGGTAGTCGTTGAAGACGTACGACCAGTTCTTGACGCCGTTCCAGGTGGGGGAGGCGAAGCCGTCGTACTTCATGAAGGAGAAGTAGACGGTCGAGATCAGCGGATAGGCGAAGAAGACGGTGAAGCCGATCAGCCAGGGCGACAGGAAGGCCAGGTTGCGCAGCGCCTCGCGGCGGCGCTTGGCCTTGAGCATGGGGTGGACGGTGCCGGTTGCGGTGCTCATCACTTGGCCTGCGCGATGTCCTTGTCGACCTGCGTGTCGACACCCTTGAGGCCGGCCGTGAGGTCGGTCTGCTTGCCGGATTCGTACGCGTAGCCGAAGTCCTGGAGCGTCAGCTGGTAGGTGCCGCCGTTGACGCTGGGCGGGGTGGTGTTGCTGCCCGGGTTCTGCGCGATCTTGACGAAGGTCTGGAAGGCCGGGTCGGTGCTGAGCTTCGGGGACTTCAGGGCGGCGTAGGTGGACGGCACGTTGTGGATGGCGTTGGCGAAGCTCACCACCGCGTCGGTGTCCGTGGTCATGTACTTCACCAGCTCCCAGGCCGCGTTCTTCTTGGCGCTGGTGTTCGCGATGCCGATGATCGTGCCGGTGACGTAGCCCTTTCCGTACGAGGCCGCCTGGTCGTCCGGCACCGGGAAGGGTGCCACGCCGATCGGGAACTTCACACCCGCGTCCTTGGCCATCCCGGCCCGCCACTCACCGTCGATGGCCATGGCCACCTGGCCGGTCTGGAAGGGGTTCTTGGCGTCCCACTCGTCACCGAAGGTGGTCCGGTACTTCTCCAGCTTGGTGAAGCCGCCCAGCGCCTTCACCATGTCCTGCTGCCAGTTGAACATGGCGGCGAAGGCGGGGTCCTTGGAGACGTCGGACTTGCCGCTCTTGTCGAAGTAGGTGGGGCTCCACTGCGCCGACAGGTGCGTGGTGGTGGACTCGTAGCCGTGGAAGTCCGGCATGAAGCCGAGCTGGGAGTACGAATCGCCCTTGGTCTTCGTCAGCTTGACGGCGTCGGCCTTGAACTCCGACATGGTCTTCGGCGGCGAGGTGAGGCCGGCGGCCTTGAAGGCGTCCTTGTTGTAGTAGAGCCCGTACGCGTCGCCGAGCAGCGGCAGGGCGCAGCGGTTCCCCTCGAACTGGGTGTACTCCAGCATCGACGTCGGGAAGGTCTTGGCCGGGTCGATGCCGGACTTCGTCAGGAAGGGCGAGAGGTCGGCGAAGGCTTTCGACGAGCAGAACTTTCCGACGTTGTCGGTGGTGAAGGACGAGACGACGTCCGGGGCGCCGGAGCCGCCGGCCCGCAGCGCCTGGTTGATCTTGTCGTCGGTGATGTTGCCCTGGACCTTGACGTGGATGTTGGGGTGGACCTTCTCGAACGCCGTGATGTTGGCGTTGATCGCCTTCACCTCGCCGGGCGCGGACCAGCCGTGCCAGAAGGTGATGGTGACGTCCTTGTTCGGGTCGTCGTTTGCGGTGCTCTCGCTGGAGCCCGTACACGCGCTCGCCAGCAGGGATATGGCGGCGGTTGCCGCGATGGCGGCGGCTGCCTTCGTCAGACGGGACACTGCGCTTCCTCCGGGGGAACGGTTGGAGAGGGGGCGAAGAGGGGGTGCGAAGGGTGTGCGAGGTCGGCGGGCCGGCCAGGGATGCCGGTCCGCCAGGCCCGGGCAGGGATGCCGGTCCGCCAGGCCCGGGCAGGGCCTATGTGTGCGGGTGGGTCAGCGGGAGGTGTCGAACACCTCGTCGCGGGTGGTGGCGAGGGCGCTCTGCAGCGCCCCGCACAGGACGGGGTGCTCCTGGACCGTGCCGAGCACCAGACGCGGCCGGGGTACGGCCAGTTCGGCGAGCTCGGTCTGGACCAGGGCACGGAGGTTCTCCCCGCCGGCGGCGACCACTCCGCCGGACAGGACGATCAGTTCGGGGTCGAGTACGGTCACCAGCGAGGCGAGCCCCACCGCGAGGCCGGTGGCGAAGCGGTGCAGCAGCTCCGCGTACGGGCCGTCCGCCGCCCCCGCGGCCTCGCTCACCAGCGCGGCCGCCGCATCCGGGAGCGAGCCCTGCGGCTCGGGCAGCCCCAGCTCGCGCGCGAAGCGCAGTACGGCGTTGCAGCCGGCCAGTTCCTGGAAGCCGCCGGCGTTGGCCTTGGCCACATGCCGTACCAGCGGTGTGCCCGGCACCGGCATGAAGCCGACCTCGCCGGCGCCGCCGGTCCAGCCCCGGTGCAGCCGTCCGCCGAGGACGATGGCGGCGCCGATGCCGCCCTCGTTCCACAGCAGGACGAAGTCCTCGTGGTCCCTGGCCGCGCCGAGCCGCTGCTCGGCCACCGCGGCCAGGTTCACGTCGTTGTCGTACTCCAGCGGTACGGGCAGGGCCGCGGCCAGTTCCTCCAGCAGGGCGGGGGAGTGCCAGCCCGGGAGGTGGCTGGCGTACCGCAGCCGTCCGGTGCTGGGGTCGAAGGCGCCCGGGGTGCCGATGACGATGCGGTGCAGGTCGCCGCGCAGCACCCCGGCGGCCTTGACGGCGCCGTCCACGGCCTGGAGCACCTGCTCGACCGTGCCCTGGGCGCGGCGGCCCGGCGTCGGAAGCTCGAACTCGCCGGCGACCTTGCCGGTGATGTCGGCGACCGCCGCCCGGATCCGCTCGGCGGTCACATCGAGCCCCGCCACGTGGGCGGCGGTGGGATTGACGGCGTAGAGCTGGGCGTTGGGACCGGGCCGCCCGGCGGTCGTGCCGGTCGCGACCACCAGGCCGGCCGCTTCGAGCCTGGCCAGCAGCTGCGAGGCCGTCGGCTTCGACAGCCCGGTCAGCTTGCCGATCCGGGTGCGGGAGAGGGGGCCGTGCTCCAGGAGCAGATCCAGGGCCGCACGGTCGTTCATGGCGCGCAGTACGCGCGGTGTGCCGGGGGTTCCGGGGGTGCCAGCTGCCATGCGCGCCATCCTCCCATCAGGCAGATAGTTAGGAAACTTTCCTGTTGATGAAAGGGAAGGTAAGCCCAGGCGGCCGGGGCGTCAAGAGGCGTACGTAAAAGCACGGAAAAGCCCCGGCACCATGACGGTGCCGGGGCGCGAAATCGGGGTTTCCGGGGTTGCTACTTCCCCGTCGCGCGCGGGTTCACGATCGGCTGCGCGGCCGCCGACTGCGCGGAGTCCGGGTTGGACAGCGCCGAGGGCGCGGCCACGCCGTCAGCGGGATCCGCCGGCTCCTCGTCGGACGCCGCGACGGGCGTGCCGCCCACGATGGTGATGCCGGCCCCGTCGAAGGCCTGCTTGATCCGCCAGCGCAGCTCACGCGCGACGGCCGCGGACTTGCCGGGCATCGTCTTGGCCTGCGCCTGGATCACCACGGAGTCCGCCGCCACCGACTGGAGCCCGAGCACCTCGACCGGCTCCCACAGCGCCTCGTCCCACGGCTGGGTCTTGGCCATCTCCTCCGCCGCCGCGGTGATCACCGTCCGCGCCCGCTCCAGGTCCTGCCCGTAGCCGACCTGGACGTCCACCACGGCCGTGGCCCAGCCCTGGCTGAGGTTGCCGATGCGCTTGACCTCGCCGTTGCGGACGTACCAGATCTCGCCCTCGTCACCGCGAAGCTTGGTCACCCGCAGGCCGACCTCGACCACGGTGCCGCTGGCCACGCCCGCGTCGATGACGTCACCGACGCCGTACTGGTCCTCCAGGATCATGAAGACGCCGGAGAGGAAGTCGGTCACCAGATTCCGCGCGCCGAAGCCGATCGCGACACCGGCGACACCGGCGCTGGCCAGTAGCGGAGCCAGATTGATCTTCAGTACGGACAGCACCGTCAGCGCCGCCGTGCCCAGGATCACGAAGGACGCCACACTCCGCAGCACCGAGCCGATCGCCTCGCTGCGCTGCCGCCGCCGCTCCGCGTTGACCAGCAGTCCGCCGAGCGCGGTGGTCCCGGCGGCCTCGGCGCCCCGGTTCATCCGCTCGATGAACTTGGTGATCATCCGCCGCACCACGACCCGCAGAACCACGGCTATGACCACGATCAGCAGGATGCGCAGTCCTGCCGCCAGCCAGTCGGCCCAGTTCTGGCTGACATAGTCCGCGGCGTTCGTCGCGGAAGTCTGGGCGTCGTCAAGAGTGGTCGTCGCGGATGCGGACACAGCAGGGGAACCTCCGGTAGGACAGGCCCACCACACTAACGGGCGATGCGCGATCCCTCGTTGTCATGTTCGAGCGCGAGCAGGGGGAATAAAGGGGATGTAGCAGGTGTGGTCGAAAACACTTCTGCTCCGTTACCCGGTCATGGTGGCGCTCCGACCAGGCTTCCGGAGAGACTGTTGGGCAGATCGTCCCGGCGCGAGCCACGCGCCGCCGGCGTATAAGGAGGCACCTGTGCCGCATGTCCTGGTACTCAACGCGTCGTACGAGCCCCTCGGCGTCGTACCGCTCCGACGCGCGCTCATCCTCGTACTCAACAAGAAGGCCGTGTGCCTCGAGGAATCCGGCGCCTATATGCACAGCGCGACCCGGGCGCTTCCCGCGCCCAGTGTTGTCAAACTCACGAAATTCGTGCGAGTCCCCTTTCGCGGCCCCGTGCCCCTGACCCGGCGAGCCCTTTTCGCCCGGGACGGCGGCCGGTGCGCGTACTGCGGTGCCGTCGCAACCAGCGTCGACCACGTGATCCCGCGCAGCCGCGGAGGCCAGCACACGTGGGACAACGTGGTCGCGGCATGCCGCAGGTGCAATCACGTCAAGGCCGACCGGCATGTCGCCGAGCTCGGCTGGCGAATGCGCCATCAACCCGCGCCGCCCTCCGGCCTGGCCTGGCGGATCATCGGCACAGGACATAGGGACCCGCGCTGGATGCCATACCTGCAGCCCTTCGGCGCGGAGGATGCAGTGGCCCGGATAGACGGCATATCTGCCTGATATCCGGGCCTTCGTCGTTTCCGGAGAACGCCCCTGACCTGCGGATACGCGGGCCGGGGGCGCTCTTGTGGCGTGGCGGCCGGACCGACCGCCCCCCTTCGGCGGTCGGTCCGGTGGTCTGTTCACTCGTAACGCAGCTCAGCGGGGTGCACGGTGCGCCGCAGCAGCGGGAGTGAGGCGGCCGTGGCCAGCAGGGCGGCGGCCAGCAGCCCGGCGGCGGTGAGCAGGGGTTCGAGCAGCGGCAGCTGTCCGCGGTCGCCGACGATGCGCAGCGCGCCGAACACCATCGCCAGGCTGCAGCCGCTCGCCAGGACAATCGCAGGCACCAGCGGCAGCGCGGTCTCCAGCAGCACCGCCCGTCCGAGCACACGGGACGGCGTCCCGGTGGCGGACAGTGCGGCCAGGGTGCGGCGACGGGTCAGCACGGACTCGACGGTGCCGACCGCGAGCCCGCTGATGGTGACCGCGAGGCCGATCAGCAGCGCGATCCCGGCCAGGTCGTAGCCCCCGAGGTAGAAGGACGCGTCGCTCGCGTACTGGGTCGGGTGCTCCCGTATCCAGTTGATCTGCAGCCTGCGCATCGCCATGAAGCCGACCCCGACCAGGGCGGTGAGCATCACCGCCGCGTGCGCCCGCGCCGCCGCCCAAGGGTCGGCCTGCAAGCGCTCCCCGGCGATCAGCAGCGCCGGGCGGCCGGAGCGGGCGGCGAGCCTGCCGGTCATCAGGGCCAGTCCGGCGGACCCGTACAGCAGCCCGAACGCGTACAGCGCGGCGGCCGCCAGCCAGTACGGGGCCACGCCCCCGCCGTACGCGTTGGCCTGCGAGAGGCCCGCCAGCACCAGTGCCGTTCCCCCCACCAGCGCCAGCGGCCCCAAGGACCACAGCGCCAGCCGTACGCGTCCCGACCTGCCCCGTGGACGCCGCCCGCGCAGGCGGATGCCCAGCGGATCAACGGCGGCTCTGCGCAGCGCGAACCGGGCCTCCAGGGCGGCCAGCACGGGCAGGGCCAGCACCACCGGCACGGCGGCCGCCCAGGGCACGGGTACGTCGGTCGGCCAGGTCAGCGTTACGGCGTAGCCGGGGTAGTCGTGGGCGGGCTGGCTCTGCGCCGCCGCGACCACGGCCCGCAGGGCCAGGAAGCCCGCCAGCCCTGCCAGCGAGCCCAGCCCGCACACCGCGCCCGTCTCCAGCGCCGAGATCCGCCGCACCTGGCGCGGGGTCGCCCCGGCCAGCCGAAGGGCGGCCAGCCGCCGCTCGCGCTGGAGGGCGCCGATCCGGGTGCACTGGCCGATGAAAGCCAGCACCGGGACGACCAGCAGCAGGAGAGCTGCGATCACGCCCGGCCGCAGACCGGACTCGTTGAGGAGGGCGTTGGTGTACCAGTGGGCTCCACCGCCGAACCGGGTGCCGATCACCGCGACGACCGTCGCCGCCAGCGCGAAGCCCGTGCCGAGCATCGCCCCCAGCCCGGTCAGCGCCAGCCGCGACCGCTCGCTGCGCGGTGAGCCCAGCAGCAGGACCCAGGCCAGCCGCGCGTCCGCCCGCAGCCCCCTCACCGGGTCACCTGCGCGCCCGTTTCGCCGGCCACCGCGCCGTCCCTGACCGTCGCCTCGCGGTCCGCGTACGCCGCCACCTGGGCGTCGTGCGTGATCAGCAGCACCGCCGTGCCCGACTCGCGGGCCGCGTGCACGAGCGCGGTCATCACCTGCTCCCCGGCCAACGTGTCCAGGGCCCCGGTCGGCTCGTCGGCGAACAGCGCCTTGGGCCGGGTCACCATGGCCCGGGCCAGTGCCACCCGCTGCCCCTGACCGCCGGACATCTCGCCGGGGCGCAGCGCGGCCTGCCCGCGTACGCCGAAGCGCTCCAGCCACTCGCCCGCGCGCTCGTGGGCCTTCCTGCGGGAGGTCCCGGCGAGCAGCAGCGGCAGCGCCACGTTGTCGAGGGCGGTCAGCTCGCCGACCAGCTGCCCGAACTGGAACACCACGCCGAACTCCGTACGCCGCAGCTCGGACCGCCGCGTCTCCGTCGCCTGGTCCAGCCGTTCGCTCCCGTACCGGACCGAGCCGGAGTCCGGCGTCACGATGCCCGAAAGGCAGTGCAGCAGCGTCGACTTGCCGCTGCCGCTCGGCCCCGTCACCGCGAGGATCTCGCCGGGGGCGAGGCGCAGGCTCGCGCCGCGCAGTGCCGGTGACTGCCCGGCGCCGTACGACCTCACCAGGTCCCGGGCCTCGATCAGGGGTGGCGACGATGTCATGAGGTTCTGACCTCCTGGGCCAGTGCGTCGAGTCGCTGCGCGGTGGTGTCCATCCAACGCAGGTCGGCGTCGAGGTGGTTGAGGGCGTAGTCGGCTGACAGCACCGCCGACAGGGTCGCGTTCGGCGCGGTCTTGTCCGCCGTCAGCTCACGCATGCGCGTGAGGTGCGCGGCGCGCTGGTCGCGCAGGAAGTCGGCCGGGTCGCCGAAGCCGGACGCCATGATGGCGACCACCTTGGCGAAGATCTCGTTCGCGGCGCTGACCGGCGCCGCCGGCACGGTCTCCGACAGCCAGGTGCGCAGCGCCAGGGCGCCGGCCCCGGTGATGCGGTACGTGGTGCGTTCCGGGCCGCCGCTGTCCTGCGGGTCCCCGGTCGTCGCGACCTCGGCGAGGCCGTCGCGGGTCAGGCGCTGGAGGGTCGTGTAGACCTGCCCGTACGCGAGTGGCCGGGCCTGCGGGAAGCGGTCGTCGTGACGCCGCTTCAGGTCGTACCCGTGGCCGGCCTCGGAGGCGAGAAGGCTGAGGAGGATGTGGCCAGTGCTCATGCGGTCGCCGTCCCCTCCGGATAACTATTCACTCGCTACATGTATTGAGTGAATAGTGGCACGCGGGTCCGGCCCCGGACAAGTCGCCACGGGCGGTCCGTCAGCCCGAGGCGACCGCGTAGGCCTTGACGGAGAACAGCGAGTAGCCGTACTTCGTGCCGCGCTCGACGCCCTGGACGCGGATGAAGCGTGCGTCGGGGGGCGAGTCGAAGCGCACCGTACGAGCGCCGGGGGCGCCGTCGGTGACGGTCGCCGCGGTCTGCCAGGTCACGCCGTCGGCGGAGGTCCGGATCTCGTACCGCGAGGCGTAGGCGTCCTGCCAGTCGAGGTCGACGCGGCCGATCCGGGCGGGCCGGGCCAGTTCGAGCTGGACCCAAGCGTGGTCGTCGACGGGGGAGGACCAGCGGGTCGCCGGGTCGCCGTCGGCGATGGCGGCGGCCGGGAAGCCGGCGGTCTCGTCGGCGGAGGAGGTGGCCGTCGCGCCCTGGGCGAGGTCGGGGCCGCCGGTGCGGGGGTGGGCGTGGACGGTGACGGTCTGCCGGACCGTGCGGCCGTCCACGGCGAGCGTGACCGGCACCTCGTACGTGCCCTCCACCGTGCCCGCGGGGACCGACACCTCGACCGGAACCGTCAGCGTGCCGCCCCGCGGCAGGTCCACGGCGCCCGGGGCGGTCGCGGTGACGCCCGCCGGGGGTTCGGCGGTGAGGGTGACGCGGGCGGCGTCGGGCGAGTCGTCGGCCAGCTGAGCGGAGACGGTGACCGGGTCGCCGCCGATCTCGGCGTCGATCTCCGTACGGTCGAGGGTCATACGGGCCGCGGGCCGGTCCCCGTACCAGGGCACGATCTCGTGGACCAGCGGCGCGTCCGCGTCGTCCGCCCACACCAGCCGTACGGCGTCGGCCCGCGCCCCCTGCGCGGCCAGCTCCGTCCAGCCGCCGCCGAGGCTGCCGATCCGCCGCCAGCCCTCGCCGGGCACCCGCACCTCCACCGAGGCCGGCGAACTCCCCGCCCCGGCCGGATCGGTGAGCACCGTCACCGCGTCCAGCGCCCGCGCCGGGCCCAGCTCGACCGTCAGCGAACCGCCCGTGCCCCGGTACGCCGTCGTCAGGTCGCCGTCCGTCACCGGCGAGGTGTCCGGCGGCCGTTCGTCGTCGCTCGTCGTGACCGTGAACTCCCGTACCGACACGGCACTTTCCTGCGCCGCCGTCGACCGCAGCCGTACGTAGCGGGCCTTCGCGCCCGCCGGGAGGCTCGCGGTGACGGTCGCCCGGTCGTGGAAGACCCCGGCCTGCTTCCAGCCGCCGTCCGAGCCCGAGCCGTCGCCCGCCGAGTACTCCAGGATCGCATCGCCCAGATGGTCCTGCGCGCCCATGGTGACCCGCACCTCGCGCACCGTCCGCGCGGTGCCCAGGTCCACGCCGAAGGCGTCGTCCTTCTGCGGCGGCGTGTCACTCGTCCAGGCGGTCGCCTCCTTGCCGTCCGTCATCGCCGACAGTTCCGTGGCCCGCGCCGAGCCCAGCGTCGCCGTGGCGGTGCGGGCGTCGGTGCCGACCCCGCTCCATGCGTCCGCCGTCGTCAGCGCCTTGGCCAGGAACGGCCCGAGCACCCCGGCCCCGACGGTCGCCGTGCCGGCCGCTATCCGCTTGCGCGCCCGGTCCACCGCGAGCCGGTCCCGCCACGCCGCCGCGCCGTCCCCGCGCTGCTGGGCCAGCAGCATGTCCACGGCCTTCCCGCCCGCGCTCCCGTACCACGCGAGCTGACTCAGCCAGGGCCGCACCTCCGCGCCGAACCCGCCCTCCGCCAGGCCGTCCAGCCGCTCCGGCGCGTCCCGCATCGCCGCGAACGCCGCCTTCAGCCGCTGCGCCGCCGCAGCCGGCTCCGTACGGTCCCCGCCCTCGTACGCCGCCCAGAAGGCCTTCAACAGCGGCCGCAGATACGCCGACTCCGCGCCCTCGTCCAGCGCCGACGACGCGTCGTTGCCGGCCAGCGCCCGCAGCGACGCGCGTGTGCCGGTGTCCTTTCCCGCAAGGTCATCGATCGCGGCCTGCCAGGACGAGGCGCTGTCGTACGCGCTCGGATTCCACGCGAAGTCGGCCGCCGTGAACAACGGAATCCGTGAGGCGGCCGGCTGCTGCATCGCCGCCGTCAGCAGCCCGGACGACGCCGACGCCACGGCGGGCTCCCGCCCGCTGTACGGGCCCAGGAAGATCCGGTCCTCGGCGTAGTCGTTCACCGGATAGTTGTCCATCGTCAGCAGCGGATGCCCCAACGCCGTCCGGGCGTCGGCCATTTGTGCCCCTGTGATCTTCTCCGGCACCACCCCGACCCCGGTCCAGGCCACCTGGACGTCCTGGTTCAGCGCCTTCGCCAGCGCGGTCCGGTACGCGGTGACGCCGTCCTGGTAGTACTCGGTGGGCAGCAACGACAGCGCCGCCGCGTCCTTGCCGTACCGCCCCGTCAGGTGCTCGGCCACCGCGTTCGCCACGTCGGCCTGCGCGCGGGCGGCCGCCTTCGCGCCACTGCCGTACGTGTCCGCGTCCGCGGCGCAGTGCCACTCGCTGTAACTCACGTCCTGGAACTGCAGCTGGAACGCCCGCACCCCCAGCGCCCACATCGCGTCGATCTTCCGCAGCAGCGCCCCACGGTCGTCCGCCGAGCCGAAACACAGCTCCTGCCCCGGCGTCACCGCCCACGCCAGCGTCACGTGATTACGCCTCGCCCGCTCCGCCAGCGCCCGGAACTCCGCCCGCTGCTCCGCCGGGTAGGGGTCGCGCCACCTCTCCTGGCGGTACGCGTCGTCGCCCGGGGCGTACAGATAGCGGTTCTGCTTCGTACGGCCCAGGAAGTCCAGCAGCGCCAGCCGCTGCGCCTGGCTCCACGGCTCGCCGTAGAAGCTCTCCGCCACCCCGCGCACCCCTGTCGCGGGCCAGTCCCGGATCACCACACCCGGCAGCCCCTGTGCGGTCACCAGCTGCCGCAACGTCTGCGCCGCGTGGAACAGGCCGTCCTCGCCCACCCCTGCGAGGGCCACCGTCTTCCTCCCGACGGCCAGCCGGTACCCACCGCTCGGCAGATCCCCCGTCTCCGCCGCACCCAGCCCCCGCAACGCCCGCGCCGCCCCCGGCCCGTCCGCGTACACCACGGTGCCGGTCGCGCCCTCGCCGCTGCTCGCCGCCACCACGCGCCGGGCGCCGGCCTCGCGCAGCACGGCCCGGATCGCCTCCAGCGCGTACGGGTCGGCCTCCGGCCCGGCGACCAGTGTCACGGTGCCGTTCTTTATGGCCGTGAACCCGCTCCGCCCGGTCAGCGACTGCGGCTTCGGCCATACAGACGTCGTTGCCGTGGCGGTCTCCGGCGCGGTCACCGCCGCCCCGCTGTCCGCCGCCCTCGGCGCGGCCACCGCCCCCGGCATCCCGGCCAGCATCCCGCCGACAACGGTCGCCACCAGGGCGGCCGTTCCGGCTGCGGCGGATCTCATACGGCCAGTCATGGGCCGCAAGCCCACCACTTCCCTGCAGGGCTGTCAACGCGCGGGAGTCGTGGGTCCGGTGTGGCTCGGTGGACGGGCTGAAATTGGGCCTAGCCTGGCGGGATGGCTGAGGCACACGAGCTGACGATGGTGGCGCAGGCGGCAGCCGTGCGGCGGGGCGAGCTGTCGCCGGTGGAGTTGGCGACGCATTACCTGGCCAGGATCGAGGAGCTGAACGACGCGGTGGGCGCGTACCTCACCGTGACGCCGGAGCACGCGCTCGCGGACGCCCGCCGTGCGGAGCGGCGGTTGAAGGAGGGCGGGGAGCTGCCACCGCTGCTGGGGGTGCCGATCGCGGTGAAGGACCTGACGCCGGTCAAGGGAGTCCGGTTCACGGTCGGGTCGTCGGTGTTCGCGGAGCAGGTCGCCGAGGTTGACGCTTATGTCGTCACGCTGCTCCGGGAGAGGGGCGGCGGCGTGCTGCTCGGCAAGACCAACACGCCCGAATTCGGCCTCCCCGCCTACACGGAGAACCGGCTGGGGCCACCCGCGCGCACTCCGTACGACCTGACCCGTGGCGCGGGCGGCAGCAGTGGCGGCGCGGCGGCGGCGGTGGCGGCGGGGCTGGCGCCGGCCGCGCAGGGGAGCGACGGTGGCGGGTCGATCAGGATTCCGGCGAGCTGCTGCGGGGTGGTGGGGCTGAAGCCGAGCCGGGGCCGGGTGAGCCCGGCGCCGTTCGGGGACGCGAACGGGCTGGCGGTGGTGGGGCCGATCGCCAGGACGGTGAGGGACGCGGCGGCGCTGCTGGATGTGATGGCGGTGTCGGCGCCGGGTGATCCGTTCTCGTTGCCCGGCGAGGGGCGGACGTTCCAGGAGTGGAGCCGCCGGGACCCCGGACGGCGGCTCAGGATCGCCCGCTGGGCGCAGCCCGACGTGGCCGGAGTGCTGGTCGACCCGGCCGTGCTGGAGGCGTACGAGAAGACCTCGACGCTGCTTGCGGGGCTCGGCCACGACGTGGTCGACGTGCGCCAGCCGCTCGACCCGGGGGACCGGGACGCCTTCACACCGGTGTGGGCGGTGATGGCGGCCGGCATCCCCGTACCGCCGGAGCGGGAGCAGGAGCTGATGCCGCTCACCCGCTGGCTGCGCGACCAGGCACGGCACGTGAGCGGCACCGACTACACCCGCGCGCTGGCCGCCATGCAGGCGGTCGGCCGGAAGCACGCCGCCGCGGTCGCCCCGTACGACGCCGTGCTGACCCCGACGCTGGCCCAACTGCCCGCACCGGTGGGCGCCCTGCGCGACGACGAGGACCCGGAGGCGGACTTCGCGGCGCAGATCGCCTTCACGCCCTTCACCGCCCCGTGGAACATCGCCGGGTTGCCCGCGATCTCCCTGCCCGTGCAGCGGACGGCCGCCGGTCTGCCGATCGGCATGATGCTGGGCGCGGCGCACGCCGCCGAGGGCCCGCTGCTGTCGCTGGCCGCCCAATTGGAGGCGGCCGCCGGGTAGGAAAACATGGCTCCGCACCCAGTGGGTATGGCTGAGCTGTCCGACATTCCCGACCGAGACCACCGGAGAGCGCTCAGTGGCCGTATCCGAGCGGGCACGGCTCGCCGCACTGCACGGCGTGGACACGTCGTACCGCCCGGCGCCGGACAAGGAGCTCCGGGTCCCGGAGGAGACCGTGGTCGCCGTGCTCGCCGCGCTCGGCGTGGACGCCTCGACCCCGGCGGCGGTACGGGACGCCCTCGCGGAGCACGAGCGGCGGACCCTGGGGCGGCTGCTCCCGCGCAGCGTGGTCGTACGGGAAGGCCAGGCGCCGCGCCTCAGGCTCCCCAGCGGGACCACGCTCCGCGTCGAGGCGGAGGACGGCACCGAGCACGACTGGTCCCGGCCCGAGAAGCAGCCGTCCCCGCCCGGCGTCGGCATCGGCCGGCACGCGCTGCGGGCGCACGCCCCGGACGGCCGGTCGGCGAGCGCCCAGCTCGTGGTGGCGCCCGCCCGCCTTGCCGGGCCGCCGACCCGTACGTACGGCTTCATGGCGCAGCTCTACTCCGTGCTGTCCAGCCGCTCCTGGGGCATGGGCGACCTCGGCGATCTGGCCGACCTGGCGGCCTGGGCGGGGCGGACGCAGGGCGCCGGCTTCGTACAGGTCAACCCGCTGCACGTGGCCGTGCCGGGGCGGCCGACCGACCCGTCCCCGTACCGGCCGTCGTCCCGGCGCTTCCCGGACCCGGTCTATCTGCGGGTCGAGGAGATCCCGGAGTACGCGTACCTGTGCCCCGCCGACCGCGAACGGACCGCCGATCTGCTCCAGAGGGCCGCCGTGCTGCGCGAGTCCGTACTGCAGAAGGAAGCGCTGATCGACCGGGACGCGGTGTGGGAGCTGAAGCGCGAAGCGCTGGCGCTCGTACGCAAGGTGCCGCTCAGCCCCGGGCGGCGGACCGCCTACGTCGACTTCCTGGCCGAGCAGGGCCAGCCGCTGGACGACCACGCCACCTGGTCGACGCTGGCCGAGATCCACGGCCCCGAGTGGCGGACCTGGCCGGCCGGGCTGCGGGACCCGCGCTCGCCCCAGGTCGCCCGGGCCCGCAGCGAGCACCTGGAGCAGGTCGACTTCCACTGCTGGCTGGCCTGGCTGACCGACAGCCAGCTCGGCGCGGCCCAACGTGCGGCGCGCGACGCGGGCATGGCGGTCGGCATCGTGCACGACCTCGCGGTCGGCGCGCACCCCTCCGGCTCGGACGCCTGGGCCCTGCAGGACGCCCTGGCGCGCGGCATGTCCGTCGGCGCGCCCCCGGACGCCTTCAACGCCCACGGCCAGGACTGGGGCCTGCCCCCCTGGCGCCCCGACGCACTCGACGCCACGGGCTACGCCCCCTACCGGGACCTGCTGCGCGCGGTGCTGCGGCACGCGGGAGGCCTGCGCATCGACCACGTCATGGGCCTTTTCCGGCTGTGGTGGGTGCCGGAGGGGCGGCCGCCGACCGAGGGCACATACGTACGGTACGACGCCGACGCGATGCTCGGCGTTCTGGCGCTGGAGGCGCACCGCGCCGGGGCCGTGGTGATCGGGGAGGACCTCGGCACGGTCGAGCCCGGCGTCCGGGAGGAACTGGCGGACCGGGGGATCCTCGGGACCTCGGTGCTGTGGTTCGAGCGGGACTACGCCGGGGGCGGCCGCCCCCTCGCCCCCGAGGCATGGCGGGCCTCGGCCCTCGCCACCGTCACCACGCACGACCTGCCCAGCACCGCCGCCCGCCTCACCGGCGAGCACGTCGAACTGCGGCACCGGCTCGGGCTGCTCGGCCGCCCCCTCGAGCAGGAACAGGCCGACGACGCGGTCGAGGTGGCCGAGTGGCTGGCCCTCCTCGGCCGCCTCGGGCTCCTCCCGGAAGGCACCGGTGACGAGGAGGCCGTGGTCAAGGCCCTCCACCGCTTCCTGGCCCGCACCCCGGCCCTCATGCTCGGCGTCTGGCTCCCCGACGCGGTCGGCGACCGCCGTCCCCAGAACCTCCCCGGCACGTGGGACCAGTACCCCAACTGGCGGCTCCCGATCGCCGACCCCGACGGACACCCGCTGACGCTGGAGCAGCTCGCCGCCTCGCCCCGGCTGCACGCCCTGGCGGAGGAGGTGCGGGCGGGGCTGGACGCCCCGTAATGCGACCCCGGGCGCGCGGCCCGGAAGACCGGGGGCTACGGTTGGCACGTGGACAAGAAGGTCAACAAGAACGCCCTGCGCGCCGGCACCGTTGCTGCCGGCACTGTGCTCATGCTCCTGGTCACGTCGCCCGCGTTCGCGCTCGTGCGCGACAACGGTGACGACCCCGGCCAGGGCCTGAGCGTCGCCGAGACCCTCGGCCTCTTCGTGGGCTGCCCCCTCGCCCTCTTCGCGATCATCTCCGGGCTGGTCATCGTCACCGACAAGTCCCGCAAGCAGCCCAAGAACTAACGCCGCCCCGGCCGCCCATGCCTGTCGGCCGACCGCGGCCCGGGCTTGTGTCTTGGGTGCGGCCCGTTGCCGGGAGTTGCTTCCCCCACCCCTTCCCGAAAACGCCGGACGGGCTTCAATTTGCCGAAGGGGCGCCCCGGACCGTTGTGCGGTCCGGGGCGCCCCTGTGCGCAGGGGCAGGGCAGCCGGGTCAGCCGGCGGCCGCGTCCACGGCTTGGGCCTTGAGGGCGCGCTCGACGCCGGCGCGGGCCTCGGTGACCATCCGGCGGAGGGCGGGGACGGGGTCGGCGGTGGCGAGCCAGGCGTCGGTGGCGTCGAGGGTGTCCTGGGAGACCTGGAGGGAGGGGTAGAGACCGAGCACGATCTGCATGGCCATCTCGTGGCTGCGGGACTCCCAGACGTCCTGGATGGTCTCGAAGAACTTCGCGGCGTACGGAGCGAGCAGCTCACGCTGGTCGGTCTGGACGAAGCCCGCGATGACGGCCTCCTGAACCGCGTTCGGGTACTTCTCGCTCTCCACGACGGAGGCCCAGACCTCGGCCTTGGTCGCCTCGGTGGGGCGCGCGGCCCGCGCGGTCGCGGCGTGCCGCTCGCCGGCGGCCGTGGCGTCGCGCTCCAGCTCGGCCGCGATCTCGGGCTCGTCGGCACGGCCGGTGGCGGCGAGCCGCTGAAGCAGCGCCCAGCGCAGCTCGGTGTCGATCGCCAGGCCCTCGATGGTCTCGGTGCCGTCGAGCAGCCCGGCGAGCAGGTCCAGCTGCTCCTTGGTGCGCGCGGTGGCGGCGAAGGCCCGGGCCCAGGCGAGCTGGTGGTCGCCGGCGGGGGCGGCGGCACGCAGGTGTTCCAGCGTGGCCTCCGTCCAGCGGGCGAGCCCCGTCTCCCGCCAGGCCGGGTCGGCGTACAGGTCGATGGCGAGCTTGACCTGGCGGTGCAGGGACTGCACGACGCCGATGTCCGACTCCTTGCCGATGCCGGACAGCACCAGCTCCAGGTAGTCCCGCGCGGCCAGTTCGCCGTCACGCGTCATGTCCCAGGCCGAGGCCCAGATCAGGGCGCGCGGCAGCGACTCGGTGAAGTCGCCGAGGTGCTCCTTCACGGTGGCCAGCGAGACCTCGTCGAGCCGCACCTTGGCGTACGAGAGGTCGTCCTCGTTGAGCAGCACGGCCGCGGGCCGCTTGACCCCGACCAGCTCGGGCACCTCGGTGAGCTCGCCGTCGACGTCGAGCTCGACGCGCTTCGTACGGACCAGCTTGCCGTCCTGGAGCTCGTACGCACCGATGGCGATCCGGTGCGGCCGCAGCACGGCCTCGCCCTTGGCGCCCGGCGGGAGGGCGGGGGCCTCCTGGCGAACGGCGAAGCCGGTGATGACGCCCTCGTCGTCCACCTCGACCGCGGGACGCAGGATGTTGATACCGGCCGTCTCCAGCCAGGCCTTCGACCAGGTCTTCAGGTCACGGCCGCTGGTCTCCTCCAGGGCGCCGAGCAGGTCGGCGAGCCGGGTGTTCTTCCAGGCGTGGGCCTTGAAATAGGCCTGGACGCCCTTGAAGAACTCGTCTTGGCCGACGTACGCCACCAGCTGCTTGAGCACCGAGGCGCCCTTGGCGTACGTGATGCCGTCGAAGTTGACCTGGACGTCTTCCAGATCGTTGATCTCCGCCATGATCGGGTGGGTGGAGGGCAGCTGGTCCTGCCGGTAGGCCCAGGTCTTCATGGAGTTGGCGAAGGTGGTCCACGAGTGCGGCCACTTGCTGCCGGGCGCGGCCGCCTGGCAGGCGATGGAGGTGTAGGTGGCGAACGACTCGTTCAGCCACAGGTCGTTCCACCACTCCATGGTGACCAGGTCGCCGAACCACATGTGGGCCAGCTCGTGCAGGATCGTCTCGGCCCGCACCTCGTACGCCGCGTCGGTCACCTTCGACCGGAACACGTACTGGTCGCGGATGGTCACCGCGCCCGCGTTCTCCATCGCGCCGGCGTTGAACTCCGGGACGAAGAGCTGGTCGTACTTGTCGAAGGGGTACGCGAAGTCGAACTTCTCCTGGAACCAGTCGAAGCCCTGCCGCGTGACGTCGAAGATCTCGTCGGCGTCCAGGTGCTCGGCCAGTGACGGGCGGCAGTAGATGCCGAGCGGCACCGTGCGGCCGCCACCCTCCCAGCTGCTGTGTACGGCGTAGTACGGGCCGGCGATCAGCGCGGTGATGTACGTGGAGATGCGCGGGGTGGGCTCGAAGCGCCAGACGTTGTCGACCGGCTCGGGGGTCGGCGAGTTGGAGATGACCGTCCACCCGGCGGGCGCCTTCACGGTGAAGCGGAAGGTCGCCTTCAGGTCGGGCTGCTCGAAGCTCGCGAAGACACGGCGGGCGTCCGGCACCTCGAACTGCGTGTAGAGGTACGCCTGCTTGTCCACCGGGTCGACGAAGCGGTGGAGGCCCTCGCCGGTGTTGGTGTACGCCGCGTCGGCGACGACCTTCAGCTCGTTGGCCCCGGCCTGCAGGGAGGGGAGCGTGATCCGGGAGTCGGCGAAGACCTCCGCCGGGTCCAGCGCGGCCCCGTTGAGCAGCACCTCGTGCAGAGTCGGCGCGACCAGGTCGATGAAGGTCGAAGCGCCGGCCTCGGCGGCGTCGAAGCGCACCGTCGTCACCGACCGGAAGGTGCCCCCGTCCTGTGCTCCGCTCAGGTCGAGATCGATCTCGTAAGAGTCCACCGTGAGCAGGCGCGCGCGCTGCTGCGCCTCCTCACGGGTGAGGTTCGTGCCAGGCACGTATCCGTCTCCTTCGTCGGTCTTTGCCTCATCCTCGCACGTGGGACAGGGGCGCCGCCCGAGGGATTTCCCTGGTTGTGGACAACCGCCGGCCGGATCACCGCAAGGGGTGACCCCAGCCCCACCGGGGCCCTCGGACCGGGTCACGGCGACCACCCCGGCCACCCCTCGCGGCCTGGGCCGGACGGTGGATCATCACTCGGATAGGTGAAAAGCTCCCGTCGGCAACCGAACGCATGAACTTTAGTGCGGGGATGTCCTGGTTTGTCGACGGGACTGTAACAGCGGTTAGCGGGCGATCGCGGCGAGGAATTGACCCGGCATGAACCACAACATCCCCCTCAGCCCCCGCCCCCTCGACCACCTTTCCCGCAACCAGCGACGGGTCTTGACGGTCAGTCAGCTCCGCGAGCACGGCGTCACCGCGAGCGACCTCGCCGAGCGCTGTCGCCCGGGCGGCCCCTGGCAGCAGTTGCTGCCACACGTCTACCTGCTGCACGCCGGGCCGCCCACCAGCGAAGAACGACTGGAGGCCGCGCTGCTCTACGCGGAGGGTCCGGAGGGCTCACAGGGCGAGGTCATGGTCACCGGCCTCGCGGCCCTGGCCCTGCACCGCTTCTCCTCCGTGCCGCCGCTGATCGGCCTGGACCGGATCGACCTGCTCGTGCCCCGGCAGCGGCGGCTGAAGGCGTCCGGCGAGGTGATGATCCACCGGGCGCACGTCCTGCCCGGTGCGGAGGAGGTCGCCGGGGTGCCGTGCGCCCCGGTGCCCCGGGCGCTCGCGGACGCCGTGGCGGAGCTGGACGACCCCGAGACCGTACGCCGGCTGCTCACCGAGGCGGTGCGCGGCGGGCACTGCGAGGCGACGGCGGTGGTCAGGGAGCTGAGCCAGGCACGGCTGCTGTCCCGGCCGCACGTGGTCGAGGCCGTCGACACCCTGCTCGCCGAGGGCCGGGCGATCGCCGAGGGGCGCCTGTACGACATGGTGCGCTGCTTCGGCCTCCCCGACCCGGTGTGGCACGTGGACCTGCGGCTGCCGGGCGGCCCGCACCTCGGCGGTGTCGACGCGTACTGGCCGGAGCACGCCGTGGCGGTGGAGATCGACGCCCGCGCCCCCCGCCAGGAGGAGGACGCGCTGTGGTCGGAGTACGCCCGCAAGCGCGAGCACCTGGAGCGGCTGGGGATCACCCTCGTGCACATCACCCCGAAGAAGCTGCGGGAGTCCCTCGAACAGCAGGCGGCCGTGGTGCGGACGGCGCTGATGGCCTCGTCCGACCGCTCCCCGGCCACGTACGTCGTCGTACTCCCCGCCTAGTGCGGCCTGGATCAGTGCTTCTTCAGCAGCAGCTCGACATTGCGGTCCCCCGACGCACCGGTGAGCTTGGCGGGGGTGGCGCCGGGCGCGTTGTAGGCCAGCTCGCGGTACAGGGCGGCGAGGCCGGTCTGCGAGAGGTCGGCGAAGTCCGTGCGGTGCGGGGCGGCGGACTCGACCAGGGTGGCGATCAGGGACAGGGTGCCGTCGTGGTTGTCGGTCAGCTCGATGACCCGGGCCAGCTGCGGGAAGTCGACGTGGGAGGCGGTGGAGACCTCCCAGAAGGTGCCGTGCGCGACGATCTTGTTCGTGTGGCTGTGGCCGTTGATCCAGGCCGCGACATTGCGGTGCTTCTTCAGGACGGCGAGCAGCTCCTCGCCGCCGTGCCGCTTCTCGCCGGGGTGGGCCGGGTCGGTCACCAGATTGGTCATGGCCCAGCTGGGGTGGTGGCTGAAGACCAGCACGGTGGCGTCGGCGTTGGCGGTCAGCTGTGCCTTCAGCCAGTTGAGCTGGGCGGTGCCGAGGGAGCCCCGGTAGTCGCCGCCGCGGTCGGTGGTGTCGAGGCTGATGCCGACCACGGAATCCGCGATCCGGAACGAGTAGTACATCGTGTCGCCCCGCAGGTTGGCCTCGGTGTAGCCGTGCCCGACCGGGCCTGCGCCCCGGTGGGCCGGGTCGAGGTGGGCGGTGAGGTAGCCGTGCGGGGTGAAGGGGGCGCGCCGGTCGTCGGCGGTGACGGTGCGGGCCTTGGAGGCGTACGAGGTGAAGACGCCGCGGACGGCGGTGCCTTTCGGGTCCGTACCGCTCCTGATGATCTTCTGCAGCTTCACGGCCTCGGCGGAGGGGATCGACTGCAGCTTGCGCGAGCCGGTGGCCAGGTCGTGCCAGAAGGAGCCGTACGCGTAGGCGCCGCTGGAGAGCATGTCGTGGTTGCCGACGGTCGAGTACCAGGGGACGGACAGTCCGGGGCTGGTGACCTGGCGGGTCGCGGCGTCGAGGTAGCCCGCCAGCCGGGGGAAGCCGAGCTGCTTGTCGCCGTCGCGCACAGTGGCCTCCGGCTGCCAGAAGAGCTTCAGCCCGGAGTCCTGTACGCCCTCGTAGCCCTTCGGGTCACCGGAGTTGGGGGTGATCCGGCCGCCGCTCATCGCGGTCAGGAACCACTCCAGCTCGAGTTGGGAGTTGTTGTCGGTGTTGTCGCCGGTGGTCATGACGAAACCGACCGGTTCACCGGTGGCCGGGCCTGCGCGCAGGGCGTTGACCCGCTCGACGAGCGACGCGGCGCCGGCCACCGTCAGCGCCTCGTGCGGCCGCCAGCCGCCGGTGTTGGCGGCCCGCAGGAACTCGGTGCGCAGCGGTGACTGCACATCGGTGATGTGCAGATCCGTGAGCTGTACGAAGCAGGCGAGAGCCGTACGCCGTCCGGCCCGCCCGCTCTTGGCGGTCGCCAGCTCGGTCCGCGTCACGCGGGACCAGCCCGGCCCGTCGGCGAGGCGGCGGTAGCTTCCGCTGCCGCGCGGCGCGGCGACGGTGCGCAGTGTCGTACCGGTCGTGGAGGGGGCGGCCGGTACGACGGACAGCGCTCCCGTGGCCGAGCGCGCGGCAGCGGGTGATGACGCCTTCGCGTCACCCGAACCCGGCACCAGGGCGATTCCGAGCCCCGCGCCGACGGCGGTGACGCCGGACGCGAGCAGGAAGTTGCGGCGATCGATACCAGACATACGGAGCTCCCCCGTGACGGGTGCGGCGTAACCAATGACCGGACGGACGTCGTTCACCTGGATCGTTGGCAGCCGGGATGGCCGGGCGAGCAACGGAAACGGAACGCTGGGCGCCGACTTCGGGACAACGATCTGGTGTATGCCGCACGGACATCGCCGGGGCGGCCGCCGGATCCGTGTCGCTCACGCGGAGTTCACTTGCGCGGCTGCCTGTCCGCTTTGCCCTGAAGTGGGTTGTCGCATCCGCGTCATGTCGGGCTTACGCCACGGACGCCCCTCCCCAACCACGGGCCGCATGGCCCAATGTGTCGGTCAACTGGCGCCCAAATCTTGAACAAGGATGCCCCATGACCCTCGATCACATACGTGCGAAGAGACGCGTGGTCCGGATCGCGCTCGCAGCCGGCCTGGTGGCCGCGCTGTCCGCAGCCGGCCCCTCTCTCGCCGCCGCCGACACCGCGGGCGCGGCCGATCCCGCTGCCGCGCCGGCCAAGGCCGTAGCCGACAACGACAAGTTGGGCTCGGCCGACGCCGACCTCCTCGCCAAGGCCAAGGCCGACGGCGACAAGAACGTCACCCTCATGATCGCGACCACCCCCGGCAAGACCGAGCAGGTCGCGGACCAGCTCGGCGCCGTGAAGGGCGCGTCCGTGGGGCAGACGTACGACAAGCTCGGCTACGTACGCGCCACCGTGCCCACCGGCAAGGCGGACGCGGCGATCAGCACGGCCACGAAGCTGTCCACGGTCAAGGCGATCGATCTCAAGCAGGAGATCCAGATCGACGACCCGACGCCGTCGGCCGACACCACCGAGAAGGCGGCCGCCGCGGCCACCGCCACGACGACGTACTCGGGTCCGAGCGCCGGCACCCCGGCGCAGAACCCGTACCAGCCGGCCTTCGAGACCGGCGCGGTGGACTTCGTCAAGGACAACCCCAAGGCCGACGGCCGGGGCATCACCATCGGCATCCTGGACGCCGGCGTCGACCTCGCGCACCCGGCGCTGCAGAAGACCACCACCGGTGAGCGCAAGATCGTGGACTGGGTCACCTCGACGGACCCGATCACCGACGGCGACAACACCTGGCGCCCGATGCTGACCGGGGTCTCCGGCCCCACCTTCACGGCCAACAGCCGTACGTGGACGGCGCCCGCGGGCTCGTACTACTTCAGCCGCTTCCGGGAGAGCTACACCATCGGCGGCGACATGGCCGGCGACCTCAACCGCGACGGCGACACCACCGACATCTGGGGCATCCTCTACGACCCGGTGGCCGGAACCGTCCGCGTGGACCTCAACGACAACGGTGACTTCACCGACGACGAGGCCATGAAGCCGTACAAGGACGGCTACCAGATCGGCTACTTCGGCACCGACGACCCCAGTACGCAGATCTCCGAGCGCATCCCCTTCGTGATCCAGATCAAGAAGGACGTCAAGCTCGACCCGTACGGCGGCGACTACGTCGGCAAGACCGCCGACTTCGTCAACATCGGCGTCGTCGAGTCCGAGCACGGCACCCACGTCGCCGGCATCACCTCCGCCAACGGCCTGTTCGGCGGCAAGATGAACGGCGCGGCCCCCGGCGCGAAGATCGTGTCGTCCCGTGCCTGCACCTGGTCCGGCGGCTGCACCAACGTCGCGCTGACCGAGGGCATGATCGACCTGGTCGTCAACCGCGGTGTGGACATCGTCAACATGTCCATCGGCGGCCTGCCCGCGCTGAACGACGGCAACAACGCCCGCTCGCAGCTGTACACCCAGCTGATCGACACCTACGGCGTCCAGCTCGTCATCTCGGCCGGCAACAGCGGCTCCGGTGCCAACACCATCGGCGACCCCGGCCTGGCCGACAAGGTCATCAGTGTCGGTGCGGCGGTCTCCAAGGAGACCTGGGCGGCCGACTACGGCTCGGTCGTGGAGAAGAAGTACGCCCTCTTCCCCTTCTCCTCGCGCGGCCCGCGTGAGGACGGCGGCTTCGCCCCGACAATCTCCGCCCCCGGCGCCTCGATCAACACCATCCCGACCTGGGAGCCCGGCGCCCCCGTCGCGGAGGCCGGTTACACCCTCCCGGCCGGCTACGGCATGCTCCAGGGCACCTCGATGGCGTCCCCGCAGGTCACCGGCGCCTCGGCGCTGCTGCTGTCCGCCGCGAAGCAGAAGGGCATCGCCCTCACCCCGGCGAAGCTGCGCACCGCGCTGACCAGCACCGCCACCCACATCCCGGGCGCCCAGACGTACGAAGAGGGCTCAGGCCTGATCAACATCGTCAACGCCTGGCACCTCATCAAGGCGGGCGTCACCGCCCACGAGTACACCGTCAAGGCACCGGTCGACACCTCCCTCGACCAGTACCTGGCCACCCCGGGCTTCGGCACCGGCCTCTACGACCGCGAGGGCGGCCTCAAGACCGGCCAGCGTCGCTCGTACGACATCACCATCACCCGCACCACCGGCCCGGCCGGCTCGGTCAAGCACCAGCTGGAGTGGGAGAACAACGACGGCACCTTCCGCTTCGACGGCCCGAGCACCGTCTCGCTGCCGCTGAACACCCCGGTCACCGTCAAGGTCGCGGCCAAGACGTACGCCGCCGGGCTGCACAGCGCCACCCTGGAGGTCAACGACCCGAAGACCCCCGGTACGGACACCCAGATCCTGGCCACGGTCGTCGTCTCCAAGCCGCAGGCCGCCCCGTCCTACGCGGTCAGCGCCTCCAGCTCGGTGCAGCGCAACAGCACCAAGTCGTACTTCGTCACCGTCCCCGACGGCGCCAAGACCCTTGAGGTCGCGCTCGGTGGTCTCGCCACCGGGAGCCAGACCCGCTTCATCGCGATCACGCCGTACGGCGTCCCGGCCGACAACACCGCGACGACGTACTGCTACCCGAACTACACCACCACCAACGGCTGCAACCCCGCCCTGCGCTCCTACGCCGACCCCATCCCGGGCGTCTGGGAGATCGAGGTCGAGGCGCGCCGTACGTCCCCGCTGCTCGACAACCCGTACAAGCTCACCGCCACGGCGCTGGGCGTGACCTTCGACCCGGCGACCCGGACCCTGGACCAGGCCACGATCGGCACGGCCGCCCCGGTCGACTGGACGGTCAAGAACAACTTCGCCCCGATCACCGGCGGCAAGCTCCAGGGCGGTGCGCTGGGCTCCTCCGCGAGCTCGCGGTCGACCATCGCGGACGGCGGTTCGGTGACCACCGAGGTCGTCGTCCCCGAGGGCGCGACCCGCCTGGACGTCTCCATCGGCAACACCTCCGACACCTCGGCCGACCTCGACCTCTACGTGGCCCTCAACGGCACGACGGTCGGCCAGTCGGCGGACGGCGACTCGGAGGAGTCGGTCAGCCTCGCCAACCCGGCGGCCGGTACGTACACCATCACGGTGGACGGCTACTCGGTCCCCTCGGGCAGCACCGGGTACGACTACCAGGACGTCTTCTTCTCCAGTGCCCTCGGCTCGGTGAACGTCGACGACTCACAGACCGTCAACCTGGCCAACGGTGCCTCCACCGGCATCACCGCCGAGGTCCTGGTCAACGCCGCCGCGCCCGAAGGACGCCAGTTCTTCGGCGAGGTCAGCCTGCTCGACGCCGGCGGCACCGTCGCCGGTACCGGCAGCGTGCTCATCAACAAGGTCGTCACCGGCTGACGCCGATCCGACGACACAACCGGGGCGGGGGCGAAAAAAAGAGCCCCCCCCCGGCGG
>NZ_JBHYXC010000052.1:28813-44619 GCF_042751495.1 Streptomyces sp. NPDC059373
GCGCTCAACAGAGCGCCCGCCCCGGGCTGTTCGTGCCAGGTTCGTGCCCGGCCCTACGCCGCCGCGTCCCGATCCTGCGCGCGCAGCGCCCGCGCCAGGTCGTCGCGGGACTCCGCGACGAGCCGCCGGAGCGCGGGCGGCGCGTCGGCGTGCTGCGCGAGCCACGCGTCGGCCGCGTCGAGGGTCTCCTGACGGGCCTGGAGGATCGGGAAGAGCCCGCGGACGACGGCCATGGCGATCTCGATGCTCCGCTCGGCCCAGACCCGCTCGATCACGGCGAAGTACTTGTCCGCGTACGGCGCGAGCAGCTCCCGCTGGCCGGGCTGGTCGAAGCCGGCGATGGTCGCCTCGACCAGGGCGTTGGACAGGGCGTCGGACTCGACGACCGACGCCCAGGCCTGCGCCTTGACCGCCGCCGAGGGCCGGGCCGCGAGGCAGCGCACCTGGTGGCGCTTGCCGGAGGCGGTGGCGTCGCGGGCCAGTTCGTCGGCGATGGCGTCCTCCTGGACGGCGCCTTCGGAGGCCAACGTTTCCAGGAAGGTCCAGCGCAGCTCCTGGTCCACGTCCAGGCCGTCGATCTTCTCGGTGCCGTCCAACAGCCTGGACAGCAGCCGCAGTTCGTCCTGCGACCCGGCCACCGAGGCGAAGAACCGCACCCACGCCAGCTGGTGCCCGCTGCCGGGCTCGGCCCGCCGCAGCTCGCGCAGCGCGCCCTCGGCCAGGGCCCGGCGGCCCTCCGGACGCCGGTCGGGGGCGGTGTAGTGGTGCAGGGCGGTGTTCGCCTGCTGGTGCAGGGACTGCAGCACGCCGATGTCGGTCTCGGACCCCGCGAAGCGCAGCACCAGGCCGATGTACTCGTGGGCGGGCAGCAGCGCGTCGCGCGTCATGTTCCACACCGCCGACCAGCACAGGGCGCGGGCCAGCGGGTCGGTGACCTCGCCGAGGTGCCCCAGCACGGTCTCCAGCGACGTCGCGTCGAAGCGGGCCTTGCAGTAGGTCAGGTCCTCGTCGTTGACCAGCACCAGGTCGGGCCGCTCGGCCCCGGCCAGCTCCCCGATGACCGTACGCGGCCCGGCCACATCGGCCTCCGCCCGCGCGTACCGCTCCACCGTGCCCGCGTCGGTGCGCCGGTAGAGGCCGATCGCCACCCGGTGCGGCCGCAGCTCGGGGTGCGAGGGCGCCGCCTCCTGGAGGACCGCCAGCTCCCGCACCGGGCCCTGCTCGTCGTACGACACCTCCGGCGTCAGCGAGTTGACGCCCGCCGTCTGCAGCCAGGCCCGCGACCACTCGGCCATGTCCCGGCCCGACGTCTCGGCCAGCACCGACAGCAGGTCGCCGAGCTCGGTGTTCCCGTAGGCGTGCCGCTTGAAGTAGCGGCGGGCGCCCTCCAGGAAGGCGTCCCGGCCGACGTACGCGACCAGCTGCTTGAGCACCGACGCGCCCTTGGCGTACGTGATGCCATCGAAGTTGAGCTTGGCGTCCTGCAGGTCACGGATGTCGGCGGTGACCGGGTGGGTGGACGGCAGCTGGTCGGCCCGGTAGGCCCAGGCCTTGCGGCGGTTGGCGAAGGTGATCCAGCCGTCGGTGAAGCGGGTGGCCTCGACGAGCGAGAAGGCGCCCATGAAGTCCGCGAAGGACTCCTTCAGCCACAGGTCGTCCCACCAGCGCATCGTCACCAGGTCGCCGAACCACATGTGCGCCATCTCGTGCAGGATGACGTTCGCCCGGCCCTCGTACGAGGCCCGCGTCACCTTGCCCCGGAAGACGAACTCCTCCCGGAAGGTCACCAGGCCAGGGTTCTCCATCGCGCCGATGTTGTACTCCGGCACGAAGGCCTGGTCGTACTTCCCGAAGGGATACGGGTAGTCGAAGTGCTCGTGGAAGAAGTCCAGGCCCTGCTTGGTGACGGTGAAGATGTCCTCCGCGTCGAAATGCCTGGCCAGGCCCTTGCGGCACAGCGCGCCCAGCGGGATCTCCAGGTCGCCGCGCCGATAGGTGTCGGTGACGTGGTGGTACGGGCCGGCGACGACGCACGTGATGTACGTCGAGATCGGCTCGGTCTCGGCGAACCGCCGGACCCCGCCGTCGTCACCGTCCTCACGGGACTCCTCGGCGCCGTTGCTCCACACCGTCCAGCCCACGGGGGCCGTCACCGTGAAGCGGTACGGCGCCTTGAGGTCCGGCTGCTCGAAGTTCGCGAAGACCCGGCGGGCGTCGGCCGGCTCGTACTGCGTATAGAGGTAGACCTCGCCGTCCTCGGGGTCGGTGAAGCGGTGCATGCCTTCACCGGTGCGGCTGTAGGCGCACCGGGCGTCGACGACCAGCTCGTTCACCGCTTCGAGGTCCACCAGCGCGATCCGCGTCCCGTCGAAGACCGCCGCCGGGTCCAGCTCGCGCCCGTTGAGGACCACCGACTCCACGGACGGCGCGACGAGGTCCACGAAGGTGGCCGACCCCGGCTCGGCGGCCCGGAAGCGGATCGTGGTCACGGACCGGAAGGTGCTCTCCTCGGGGCGGACCGCCGACCGCAGGTCGAGCGCGACGTCGTAACCGTCCACCGACAGCAGGCCGGCCCGTTCGCGGGCCTCGTCTCGGGTCAGGTTTTCGCCGGGCACGGAGGACTCCTTTGGCTCGTCTTGTGGACGCTGGAATCTTCGCATGGGATTCCGCGTTTCCCCTCTTCGGAGGAAAGCCATCCCCTTCTTAGGAGAAGACGTGCCCGAGACGACGAACGACGCGACGAAGACGCCCGTGGATTTCTGGTTCGACCCGCTGTGTCCCTGGGCCTGGATGACCTCCCGCTGGATGCTGGAAGTCGAGAAGGTCCGCCCGGTCGAGGTCCGCTGGCATGTCATGAGCCTCGCCGTTCTGAACGAACCCCGCCTCGATGAGATGCCGGAGCAGTACCGCGAGCTCATGAAGACCGCCTGGGGCCCGGTCCGCGTCTGCATCGCCGCCGAGCAGAAGCACGGCAGCGAGGTTCTCGGCGCCCTCTACACCGCGCTCGGCACCCGCTTCCACAACAAGGGTCTCGAGAAGGACCACGACACCATCGTCGCCGCCCTGGAGGAGGCCGGACTCCCCGCCGACCTCGCCGCCTTCGCCCAGTCCGACGTCTACGACGCCGAGTTGCGCGCCTCCCACCAGGAGGGCATCGACAAGGTCGGCCAGGACGTCGGCACCCCCGTCATCGCCGTCCCCGGCGCCGACGGCGAGCAGATCGCCTTCTTCGGCCCCGTCGTCACCCCCGCCCCCAAGGGCGAGGACGCCGCCAAGCTCTGGGACGGCACCCTGCTCGTCGCCTCCATCCCCGGCTTCTACGAGATCAAGCGCACCCGCACGGTCGGCCCGATCTTCGACTGACCGCGCTGCACCTGTTGCTGACCGCGCTGACCGGTCGCTGGCCGCCGGTGTCGGTGGGCTGTAGGCGCGCGGTAGGTGTCCTGTCAGCGGTGCCCGGCACTGTCGGCCCATGGACACCACGGGGCTGACCTCATTCATACGGTTCGTCGTCTGCGGCGGAGGGCTGGGGCTGCTGTCCAGCGGGTCGATGCTGCTGCTGGCAGGGCCGATTCCCTTCGCCGTGGCCAACGCGCTGGTGACGGTCGTGTCGACCGTGCTGGCGACGGAGCTGCACAGCCGGTTCACGTTCGGCGGCGGGGAACGGGCGAGCTGGCGGGTGCATGTGAAGTCCGGGCTGACGCTGGCGGTCGCGTACCTGTTCACGACGGGCGCGATGCTGGTGCTGCACGTGGTGCGCCCCGACGCCGGGCGGTGGTGGGAGCAGGCGGTGTATCTCGGGGCGTCGGGGCTGGCGGGGCTCGGGCGGTTCGCGGTGCTACGGCTGGTGGTGTTCGCGCGGGATTGGAAGGTTCCCACAGTGTCCGTGGTGATGAGCGTCACGTGACCTGCTGAAACTGTCCGGAAGTCACCAAGTGAGGGATCACCCCTTTGTGGACAGCCAACGATGATCGGTGCTCAGGCGCTGGGATAGCGTCGCGGTGAATCAAGCCATTGCGAGCCACGATCCACCCGGGGAGTCACCCATGAGCACCGCTGCCGCCGCCGTACGGCCCCACACCGTCCTGGCCGACCTGCTGCCCGTCTCCCGCGTACGGGACGCGGCCCTCGTCCTGGGCGGCGCGGCGCTGACCGGCCTCGCGGCGCAGCTCTCGGTCCCGGTGCCCGGCTCGCCCGTGCCGGTCACCGGACAGACCTTCGCGGCCCTGCTGGTCGGCACCGCGCTCGGCGCCCGGCGCGGCTTCCTGGCGCTGGCCCTGTACGCGGTGGCCGGGGTCGCCGGAGTGCCGTGGTTCGCGGACGGCTCGTCGGGCGCGTCCATGGCCAGCTTCGGCTACATCCTCGGCATGATGCTCGCCTCGGCGGCGGTCGGCGCCCTCGCCCAGCGCGGCGCCGACCGCAGCGTCTGGCGCATGGCCGGCGTCATGGTCGTCGGCAGCGCCATCACCTACGCGGTCGGCGTCCCCTACCTGGCCGCCGCCGCCCACCTCTCCCTCGGCCAGGCCGTCGCCCTCGGCCTCACCCCCTACCTCGTCGGCGACGCCCTCAAGGCGGTCCTGGCCATGGGCGCGCTCCCGACGGCCTGGAAGCTGGCCGGCCGCCGGGCCGGCTGACTCAGTGGCGACGCGGCTTGCGCGTCGCCAGCCAGGCGCCCACCGCACCGGCAGCGAGCAGCAGCCCGCCCGTCAGGCCCAGGACGGCGCGCAATGGCGGGCGCGGCAGCTCGGGTTCACCTCGGGCGGCAAGGCGTACCAGCTCAATATCTGGTACGCCGCCCAGGTCCGAGCCGCCGCGCTGCAGAACTACGCCGACGTGACGGAGTCGTTCGAACCCTTGTGAACGCGGCCCTTCAGCCGCTGGCGCAGCACCGCGATACCGACCACACCGAGCGCGACCAGCGTGGAGAGGACCACCTGGTCCCGGCCGCCGCCGGAACCGGTGTCGGTCAGCATGTAGCCGAGCACGAACACGATCAGCGCGATGGTCGCCCACGTCAGATACGGGAACAGCCACATCCGGACGATCAGCTTCTCCGGGGCCTCCGCCTGGATGATCCGGCGCATCCGCAGCTGCGAGAAGCAGATGACCAGCCATACGAACAGCGCGATCGCACCGGAGGAGTTGAGCAGGAAGAGGAAGACCGTGTCCGGGTAGGCGTAGTTGAAGTAGACCGCCACGAAGCCGAAGACCACCGACGCCAGGATCGCGGTCTGCGGTACGCCCTTGCGTGCCGTGCGCCCGAAGGCGGCCGGCGCGTCACCGCGGCGGCCGAGGGAGAAGGCCATGCGGGAGGCGGTGTAGAGACCGGAGTTGAGGCAGGACAGCACCGAGGTCAGGACGATGAAGTTCATGACCTGGCCGGCGTGCGGGATGCCGAGGGAGTCGAGCGCGGCGACGTAACTGCCGTCCTTGGTGATGGCCGCGGAGTTCCAGGGCAGCAGGGTCAGCACGATGAAGATCGAGCCGAGGTAGAAGACGGCGATCCGCCAGATCACGCTGTTGGTGGCCTTGGTGACCGCGCGCTGCGGGTCCTCGGACTCGCCGGCGGCGAGGGTGACGATCTCGCTGCCCATGAAGGAGAAGACGACCAGCAGCACACCGGTGAGGATCTTGCCGGGCCCGTTCGGCAGGAAGCCGCCGTGCGAGGTCAGGTTGGACAGCCCGGCCGTGTCGCTGTGCACACCGGGAAGGATCCCGAGGACCGCGAGGACGCCGACGCCGATGAAGGCGGCGATCGCGACGACCTTGATCCCGGCGAACCAGAACTCGAACTCACCGTACGAGGCGACCGACGCCAGGTTGGACGCGGTGAGCACCACCATGACGATCAGCGCCCACGCCCACTGCGGGACGGCCGGGATCCAGCCCTCCAGGATCTTGGCGCCGGCGGTGGCCTCGACGGCCAGCACCACGACCCAGAAGAACCAGTACAGCCAGCCGATCGAGAAGCCCGCCCAGCGGCCCAGCGCGCGGTCCGCGTACGCGGAGAAGGAGCCGGAGGTGGGGTTCGCGGCGGCCATCTCGCCGAGCATCCGCATCACGAGGACGACCAGCACACCGACGAGCGCGTACGACACGAGGATGCCGGGGCCCGCGGCCTGGATACCGGAGCCGGAGCCGACGAACAGGCCCGCGCCGATCACACCGCCGATGGCGATCATGGACAGATGGCGGTTCTTGAGCCCGGCCTGCAGGCCGGAACCGGAGGTGGCTCCGGTGGGGGGAGAGTCGGTCACGGGGAGGGTGAGGGGACGAGTGCTCATGGGGTCGCATCAAAACGGATGACAGGCGGATGGGGAACCTTTGAGTCCATTTCGTAGCTTTAAGCTCAAGTAACCCTCAGATTTCTCGACCGACCCGCGATCCCGCCCCGGATCCCGGATTCCGGTCCGGTCATGCCACACTCGTCCCTATGCGCGTGTACCTCGGCTCCGACCATGCCGGCTTCGAACTCAAGAACCATCTCGTCGAGTGGCTCACGGCCGGCGGCCATGAGCCCGTCGACTGCGGCCCGCACATCTACGACGCCCAGGACGACTACCCGGCGTTCTGCCTGCGGGCCGCCGAGCGCACCGCCGCCGACCCCGACAGCCTCGGCATCGTCATCGGCGGCTCCGGCAACGGCGAGGCCATCGCCGCCAACAAGGTCAAGGGCGTACGGGCCGCGCTGGCCTGGAGCGAGGAGACCGCGTCGCTCGGCCGCCAGCACAACAACGCGAACGTCATCAGCATCGGCGGCCGCATGCACACCGTCGACGAGGCCACCAAGTTCGTCGAGGTCTTCCTCGGCACCCCGTACTCCGGCGAGGAGCGCCACACCCGCCGCATCGAGATGCTCAACGCCTACGAGGCCACCGGCGCACTCCCGCCCATCCCGGCCCACCACCCTCAGCAGAGCTGACCCGGGCATGCCCGAAGGGCACACCATCCACCGGCTGGCCGCCGACCACTTCGCGAGGTTCGGCGGCCGGCCCGTACGCGCGAGCAGCCCGCAGGGCAAGTTCTCCGACGGCGCCGCGCTGATCGACGGTCAGGTCCTGGAGACGGCCGAAGCCCACGGCAAGCACCTCTTCCTCGGCTTCGCCGCGACCGGCTGGGTCCACATCCACCTCGGCCTCTTCGGCAAGGTCGGCTTCGGCGCGGGTCCCGCCGTCCCCGCGACCGACACCGTACGACTGCGCCTGGCCAACCCGGAGTCGTACGTCGACCTGCGCGGTCCGACCGCCTGCGAGCTGATCACCGACGCCGAGAAGCAGGCCGTACACGACCGCCTCGGCCCCGACCCGCTCCGCGCCCCAGCCGACACCGGCGACCGGGCCTGGGACCGGATCAGCCGCAGCCGCACCACGGTCGCGGCGCTGCTCATGGACCAGAAGATCATCGCCGGCGTCGGCAACGTCTACCGCGCCGAGGTCCTCTTCCGGCACGGCATCGACCCCTACCGCCCCGGCCGCGACCTCACCCGCACCGAATGGGACGCCCTCTGGGCCGACCTCGTCGACCTCATGCGCGAAGGCGTCCGCCACAATCGCATCGACACCGTCCGCCCCGAGCACACCCCCGAAGCCATGGGCCGCCCCCCACGCCTCGACGACCACGGCGGCGAGGTCTACGTCTACCGCCGCGCCGCCCTCCCCTGCCACATCTGCGCCACCGACATCCGTACCGCCGGCCTCGCCAACCGCAACCTCTTCTGGTGCCCTACGTGCCAAGGGCGCCCTTAGGGCCGGTCCTGCCGGCTAGAACCCGTGCGCGAGCCACGGCGCCACATCGCTCCGGAAGGCCACCGCGGCCTCCCTCAGCGCCCCGTCGCGCAGCTCCCGTACGCGCCCCGCCCCCGCCAGCGCCGACAGCGACACGCCGCCCAGGTATGCCGCCCCCAGCTCCCGCACCGACAGCGCCAGGTCCGCCGGGTCCCCCGTCCGCACGCACACCGCGCCCTTCGGGTCACCGGTGAGCCGCCAGCGCCCCTCGTTCCAGGGACAGAAGGAATCGGCCACGTCGAGGACGACATCGACCGGCGTCGCATAGGTCCGCGCCTCCAGTGCCGCCCCCACGTCCACGAGTCGCACGAACAGCCCCTCCGACGTGGTGACCCCGCAGCGCCGCACGTCGGAGACCAGGTGCAGCAGCGGATCGTCGGCCGGGCGGGTGGTGGCGACGACCTTCGTCATCAGGTCGATGCCGAACAGGAACCGCCACAGCGCGGCATAGCTGGCCGCGTCGACGGCGTCGAGGTCCCTGACGGTCACCGTGCCGTCGGGCCCGCGGTCGCTCCAGGCGAGCTTCGCCGCGTACCGCGCGTACCCCCGCACCTCGCCGTCGACCTCGGCGATCACGCACTGCCGGTCGCTCGCCCCGCCGCGCATCGCGACCGGGTCGAGCAGCGCCTGCCGTTCCCAGCCCGGCTGCCGGGCCAGCATGCCGGGCCGCGCGGCCACCACATGTGCGTAGACCGCCTCGCACGCCTCCAGACCCTCCTCCAGGCCGACGAAGCGCACCCGGACGTCCTCGATGCCCTCCGGCGCGGCCAGCCGGACCCGGGTGGTGTCGATGTCCAGCCGCACCCGCTCGCTGGCAGCGCCGTAGCCGAACCGGCCGTAGATCACCGGCTCGCTCGCCACCAGCACCGCCAGCGGCTCGCCCAGCTCGCGTACATCCTCCAACTGCCGCCGCATCATCGCGGTCAGCACGCCGCGCCGCCGGTGCGTGGGTTGGACGCTCACGCAGGTCACTCCGGCCGCCGGCACCAGTGCCCCACCCGGCACCGAGACCCGGAAGGAATACGCCCCGGCGCTGCCGACGATCTCGTCGCCGTCCCAGGCGGCCAGTGAGCGCCCGTCCTCGGTGACCGACTTGTCGAATGCCCGCTCCTCGGGTTGTACCGCGCCGCCGAAGGCACGGTCCGTCCTGTCGAACCAGTCGTCCCACTGCCCAGCCTCAAGTGCCCGTACCTCAAACGTCATTCACCTGGCTTAGCAGCCGCCCGGCCGCTCGCGCGACGGTATTTCCGGCTCCTTGGAAGGGCCGCGAATCGACGCATCGACGAATCGCTGGGTAGGGTCGCCGGGACATGGCACAGCGCGCCGCGGGGAACAGCCCGGTGGCCCGGTGGCGTAGGACGCTGCACCGGGCCCGAGTCGGCCTGCGCAAAACCGGCGTCGACTACTTCCGCGGCGAGGGTTCGGACTGGCTGGTGCTGTCCGTCCTGGTGCTCAGCGTGCCCGCCATCGCCTGGGCCACCGTGGCCAGCCCCGTCTGGTGCCCGCCCACCTCTCTCGTACTGCCGATCCTCATCGGCGGCCTGCTCCTGCGCCCCTCCAGCCTGCTGCTCCTGTACGGGGCTTCGGCCGCCGCCCTGGTAGTGGAATCGGCCGTTTTCCGCCCGTTCGCGAACGGGCTCGGCCCGGTCACCCCCGGCGTGGTCCTCGTGGTGAGCGCGGTCGCGTTCTCCGGGCTGCTGATCGCGCAGTTCCGCAGCCGGGTCGGCGTGCCGTGGCGGGGCGGCGGAACGATGCTGTTCGACCTGCGTGAACGCATCCGCGTACAGAGCAGGTTGCCCAAGCTGCCGCTGGGCTGGCACTCGGAGATGGCGCTGCGCCCGGCCGGCGGGCAGTCCTTCTCCGGCGACTTCGTGGTCGCCACCCGTACGTCCGGGGGCCGGGTCCTGGAGGCGGTGCTCACCGACGTCTCCGGCAAGGGGATGGACGCCGGCTCACGCGCGCTGCTGCTGTCCGGCGCCTTCGGCGGCCTGCTGGGCTCGCTCGCGCCGCACGCCTTCCTGACGGCCGCCAACGGCTATCTGCTCCGGCAGAACTGGGACGAGGGCTTCGCCACCTCCGTCCACCTCGTCCTGGACCTGGAGTCCGGCGACTACGAGCTGCTGTCCGCCGGTCACCTGCCCGGCGTCCAGCTCAGCGCCGGCACCGGCCGCTGGGAGGAGAAGGCCGCCGAGGGCCCGCTGCTGGGGATCTACGACGGCGCCGAGTTCCACGGCGTCAAGGGCACCCTGCGCTCCGGCGACGTCCTGCTGCTGTTCACCGACGGCCTGGTGGAGGCCTCCGGCCGCGACATCGGCGAGGGCATCGACCGGCTCATCGGCGAGGCCGACCGCTACGTCGCGCAGGGCTTCCGCGGTGCGGCCTGGCAGCTCATCGAGGCCGTCGCGAAGAACGTCAACGACGACCGCGCGCTGCTCATCGTGTGCCGGGACTGACGTCCCGCCGACCGCCTCCCGGGCCGGCCTTGAACGCCCACTCCATCCTCGGCTCCACCACGAACCGGAACACCCGCCGCACCGGCGACGTACACAGCGCCGTCACCAGCGTCGCCGCGATGACCGTCACCGCGACCTCGCCCAGCGGACTGTGCAGCCACTGGTACGTGTCGAACCAGCCCTGGAAGTCCGCGATCTTGATCGCGAAGCCGTGCAGCAGATAGCCGTACAGCGTCCCCGCGCCCAGTGTGGTGAACCACATACGGCGGCGTGGCACCCAGGCGAAGAAGCAACCGGCGAGCAGCATCGAGCAGGCGAAGAGCACGATGACCGAGACCGGGCCCATCCACCAGGGCGCGCCCAGCGTCTGGGCACTGTCGCGGTGGTAGAGCCACCCCGGGACGTTGAGGGGCGCGGCCCAGTAGGCGAGCGCGGTCGCGGCGGCGATGACCGGCAGGGTGAGGATCCGTGCCTCGCGACGGCGCAGGATGTGAAAGTGCTCGGGCCTCATGCACAGCCCGGCGACGAAGAACGGCAGGAATTGCAGCACGCGTTGCAGCCCCAGGTCGTTGCCGGTGCCGGGGGAGGTGGCCGTGAGTGCCGCGATCACCAGCGCGAGCGGGACCGGCCAGCGTACGATCCGCCAGATCGGTGTGGTGACGCGCCAGATGAAGAGGGCGACCAGGAACCAGGTGACGAACCAGGGGTCGAGCAGGCTGATCGGGTAGTCGGGGGTGGTGTCGTCCGCCCAGCGCTTGAAGAGGGCGTAAACCACTTCGAAGAGGACATACGGGACGGCCACGCCGGCGACGAGACGCTTCACCCGGTCCGGCCGGGCGTCGAAACTCCGCGAGAAGTAGCCGGAGATGAGGATGAACGCCGGCATGTGGAAGGCGTAGACGACCGTGTAGAGGGCCTTGACCGTATGGCTGCGGCCGATCAGCGGCTCCCAGGCGTGGCCCATCGCGACGAACACGATGGCCAGGTACTTGGCGTTGTCGAAGAACGCGTCACGCCCCTTCGCGGCCGCCGGCGCGGCCTTCGCCTGCTGGCCGGGCGACTTCTGCGGAACCTCGGGGGCGTCCCGCTGCTCGGGCAGCGGGACGTGGTCGTACCTGTGGGGGGACAGTGTGTTCATGCGGGGGGGCGGGAACATCTGAGGCACCATACCGAGCGAGCGCTTCCTTCGTAAATTCCGCTGGGGAATCGGGATATCAGGCCGACTACCCGGGCATGCACTCCCCACACCCATGTCCGCTTGGGTGATAAATGTCCATTCATATAACGGTTGAACGGGGCATATCACCCCGCCTGTTGAGACCGGGTGAAGCTACTACGTGTGTTCCGCAAGGGGTTGGGAAATACTCAATTTCGAACGCGCCACGCAATTACGGAACCGCCCCCCGAGGGTGGCCGTGTCAGTGCTTGGTGGGACGATGGACGACGCTGAGGCGTTCTGACCGAGGATGCTGACCGAGGATGTGATCGGCTGTGGCCATCTCGCTGTCCGTAGTGCTGTTGTTGGCGATCATCCTGATCGTCCTGATAAGGGGCAAGACGCTCAAGGTCGGACCGGCCATCGTGGCCATCCTGTTCGGCTTCTTCCTCGCCTCCACAGGTATGGCGCCCTCGATCCAGAAGTTCCTCGACTCGCTGGCCGCCACCATCAACCAGATCAACCTCTGAGGCGGCTCAGGCGACTTACGCGGCCGCCGCGGCCTCGCGCCCGGCGGTCGCGTCAACGACGCGGCGCAGGGCGGCGGTACGCCCCTCGGGGCTCTCCGCCGTCAGCAGCGCCGCCAGTACCGCGATCCGGGCCTGGCCCGCACGCAGTGTCCCGGCGAGCACCGCGCCCGCCTCGGCGAGGTCCACGGCCCCGCCGCCGGTGTACATCGCCGCGACCGGGCCGGCCGCAACCCGCGTGCTGAGCGCGACCAGTACGCCCGCGTCCACCGCGCGCCGGACCGCGTCCGCGAACCCGGGCGTCGCGTTGCCCGCGCCCGTGCCGACCAGCACGATGCCCTGCGCGCCGGCGCCCAGCGCGGCCTCGAAGAGCACCGGGTCGGCGTCGACGTGATGCATCACGACGTCCACGCGCGGCGTGCGGGCGCCCGCGTCGGGCAGCGGCAGCAGTGGCAGCGGCAGGGCCTCCGGGCGCGACCGCGGCCGCCCCCAGGCGATCTCGCCGAACTTGACCCGCCCCAGCGGCTGCCCCGACGGGTCGGCGAAGGCCTGCGCGTCCAGCGTGTGCGCCTTGAGGGTGCCCCGGGCCGCGTGCACAAAGCCGCCGAAGGTGATGACCACGCCGATGTCCCGGCCGGTCGCCGCCGTCAGCAGCGCGTCGTAGAGATTGCCCGCCGCGTCCCCGTCCACCGAGTCCAGCGGCAGCTGCGCGCCCGTGAACACCACCGGCCTGCGGTCGTCGTGGTGCAGGTCCAGCAGGAAGGCCGACTCCTCCATGGTGTCCGTGCCGTGCGTCACCACCACGCCGTCGACCGACGGGTCCGCCAGCACGTCGTGGACCGCACGCAGCAGTTCGAGCTGGTGCCCCGTCGTCAGCTGCGAGCTGTTGACCGTGAACAGGTCCCGGACGCTCACCTCCACGCCCTCCGGCAGCGCGCTCACCGCGAGCACCTCGCCTCCGGCGGCCTCCGCCGCGTAGCCGTTGCCCTGCCAGCGGCTGGCTATCGTCCCGCCGGTGCCGATCACGACGATGTGCTTCACGTTTCCCTCGCTCCCCAAGTGCGGTCGCAGCAATCCAGCGCAAGGATATGCGGAAAGCGAAGAAAGGTGCTGCCAATCAGGGCGCGTAGACCCGGAATATCTGATAGATACTGCCTCTATGGACGCGATTGACAGAAGAATCTTGCGTGAACTCCAGGCCGACGGCCGACTCACCAACCAGGAACTGGCCGCCCGCGTCGGCCTCACCCCGTCCCCCTGCCTGCGCCGCGTACGCCAGTTGGAGGACGACGGCGTCATCCGCGGCTACCGCGCCGTCGTCGACCCCGCCGCCCTCGGCCGCGGCTTCGAGGTCTTCGCCTCCGTGGAGGTCCACCGCGACCGCGACTCCGTCGCCGCCTTCGAGTCCGAGGTCCAGGCCGTCCCCGACATCGTCGAGGCCTACCGCCTGTACGGAGCCCCCGGCTCCCTCCTGCGCATCGCCGTCGCCGACAGCGACGCGTACGAGCGCTTCTGGACCGACAAGCTCATCGCCATGCCCGGCGTCAGCGACGTCAACTCCCAGATGATCATGAAGCGCATCAAGTCCCCCCAGGGTGTCCCCGTCGAGTGACCGCGCCCTATGACCGCCTCATCGCCTCCCGCACGGCCTCCTCGCTGCGGCCCACCACCGCCGACCCGTCGTCCGCCGTGATGATGGGCCGCTGGATCAGCTTCGGGTGCGCCGCCAGCGCCGCGATCCACCGCTCCCGCTCCACCGCCTCCCGTGGCCAGTCCCTGACCCCCAGCTCCTTGGCCACCGCCTCCTGCGTCCGCACGATGTCCCACGGCTCCAGCCCCAGCCGCCCCAGCACCGCCCTCAGCTCCTCCGCACTCGGCGGGTCCTCCAGATAGCGCCGCACCGTGTACTGCGCGCCCTCCTCGGCCAGCAGCTTCACCGCGGACCGGCACTTCGAGCAGGCCGGATTAACCCAGATCTCCATCCCCGCACCCTAGAACGCGCCGTCCACCCGAAAAACGACCGAGGCCCGCGTGAGGGATCAAACCCCCACCCGGGCCTCGGGCAGTCAGAGCGGGCGACGGGAATCGAACCCGCGTAGCTAGTTTGGAAGACTAGGGCTCTACCATTGAGCTACGCCCGCAACGGCCAGTCATTCTGGCACATCAGATCGTAGCGGATCGACCGGGTTCCCGGTGCCGCGGACATATGGGCAGCCAGGGTGTGCGGAGGCATGTACTCTACGTGTCGCACTGACGGGGTGTGGCGCAGCTTGGTAGCGCGTCCGCTTTGGGAGCGGAAGGTCGTCGGTTCGAATCCGGCCACCCCGACCATGTACGCATACGCAGTCCGAGCACAGACCGGAACCGCGCGATTGTGGTACCGGTAGGATGGGTCGTCGGCCCACCGGATGTCGGAACGGCAGCCGGAGCCCCCACTCAACGTAAAGCCCCAAGGAGACCCAACCGTGAAGAGCGCCGTCGAGACTCTGAACCCGACCCGGGTTCGACTCACTGTCGAGGTGCCCTTCGAGGAGCTCAAGCCCAGCCTCGACGCGGCGTACAAGAAGATCAACCAGCAGGTCACGGTGCCGGGCTTCCGCAAGGGCAAGATCCCTGCGCGCGTCATCGACCAGCGGTTCGGCCGTGGCGCGGTCCTCGAAGAGGCCATCAACGACGCGCTGCCGAAGTTCTACACGGAGGCGGTCAACGAGGGTGAGCTGAACGTCCTCGGCCAGCCCGAGGTGGACATCACCGAGTTCAACGACGGTGACGAGCTCAAGTTCACCGCCGAGGTGGACATCCGACCGTCGATCGAGATCCCGGACTACTCGGGCATCGAGGTCACCGTGGACGCCATCGAGGTGTCGGACGAGGACGTCGACAAGTCCCTGGAGCAGCTCCGCGAGCGCTTCGCCTCCACCACTCCGGTCGAGCGCCCCGCCGCCGAGGGCGACGTCGTCGTCATCGACCTCGAGGCCTCGGTCAACGGTGAGGTCCTGGAGGACGGTGTCGCCAAGGGCGTCAGCTACACCATCGGCTCCGGCGAACTCCTCGACGGCATCGACGAGGCCGTCACCGGCCTGGAGGCCGGCGGCACCGCCACCTTCACCTCCGAGCTCAAGGGCGGCTCCGCGGCCGGCCAGGAGGCCTCGGTCAAGGTCGACGTCACCGCCGTCCAGGCCCGCGAGCTGCCCGAACTGGACGACGACTTCGCCCAGCTGGCGAGCGAGTTCGACACCCTCGAGGAGCTGCGCGCGGACAGCGTCAAGCGCCTTGAGCGGATCAAGCAGTACGACCAGGCCACCCAGGCCCAGGAGAAGGTGCTCGACGCCCTCCTGGAGCTGACCGAGGTCCCGCTGCCGGAGAAGCTCCTCAAGGACGAGATCGAGACCCGTACGCACAACCTGGAGCACCACCAGTTCGAGTCCCTCGGCCTGACCTGGGAGAGCTACCTGGAGCGCGAGGGCAAGACCCGCGAGGAGTACGACGCCGAGCTCGAGGAGCAGGCGAAGAAGGGCATCAAGACCCAGTTCGTGCTCGACGAACTGGTCAACAAGGAGAAGCTGTCGGTCAACCAGGAGGAGCTCACCGAGCACCTCATGCGCCGCGCCGCCTCCTCCGGCATGAGCCCCGACCAGTTCGCCCAGGCCGTCGTCGAAGGCGGCCAGGTGCCGCTGCTCGTCGGCGAGGTCGCCCGTGGCAAGGCGCTGGCCGTGGTCGTCGAGGCCGCCAAGGTCGTCGACACCAACGGTGAGGTCGTCGACCTGGACGACGACGAGGACGAGACCGCCGAGACGGTCGAGGCCGGCGCCGAGGCGGAGTCCGCCGAAGAGCCCACCGAGGCCTGAGTAATCGCCCGTCGGGCCCGGACGCCGCACACCTGCGG
>NZ_JBHYXC010000053.1:0-42909 GCF_042751495.1 Streptomyces sp. NPDC059373
CGGGCGGGGTGTGGTCCGGGCCGGTGTGGTGGTGCGGGAGCGGCCTGAGGTGTTGCCGCTGTCATTCGGCCAGCAGAGGATGTGGTTCCTCAACCGGATGCAAGAGGCGGGCGCGGGCGCGGCGTACAACGTGCCGCTGGCGCTCGGACTGACCGGAGAGTTGGACATCGCGGCGCTGGAGGGGGCTCTCGGTGACGTCGCCGACCGGCACGAGACGCTGCGTACCGTCTTCCCCGCCACGGACGGCAGCCCGCGGCAGGAGATCCGCGAAGGCCGTCCGGCCCTCATCGTCCGGGACGTCGCCCGTGCGGACCTGCACGACACCATGGCGGAGGTGGCGGGCAAGGGCTTCGACCTGGGCCGCGATCTGCCGTGGCGGACCGAGCTGTTGACCGTTTCGAGCACGGAACACGTGCTGATGTTGGTCGCGCACCACATCGCCGTGGACGGCTGGTCGATGGGCATCCTCGAGCGGGACCTGCAGACGGCCTACAAGGCCCGGCACACCGGCTCCCAGCCGGACTGGTCGCCGCTGCCCGTGCAGTACGCCGACTACGCGCTCTGGCAGCGTGAGGTTCTCGGCGAGCTGGACGATCCCGACAGCCTGATCAGCGCGCAACTGGGCTACTGGCGGGAGGCCCTGGCCGGTCTGCCCGAGGAGTTGACGCTCCCGGCGGACCGGACCCGGCCCGCGGTCCCGTCCTTCCGGGGCGGAGCCGTTCCGCTCCGGCTCGACGCGGAGGCGCACGCCGCCCTGGCCGAGGTGGCGCGTCAGGGCTCGGCGACCATGTTCATGGTCGTGCAGGCGGCACTGGCGATGCTGCTGGCCCGGCTCGGCGCAGGCACCGACATCCCCGTCGGCACGGCGGTCGCCGGCCGCGCCGACAGCGCCGTGGAGGACCTGGCCGGGTTCTTCATCAACACCCTCGTGCTGCGGACCGATGTCAGCGGTGATCCCACGTTCGAGGAACTGCTCGCTCGGGTCCGTGACGCGGATCTGGCGGCCTACGCCCACCAGGATCTGCCGTTCGAACGGCTCGTGGACGACCTCGCCCCCGTCCGGTCGCTCGCCCGGCAGCCGCTCGTACAGATCATGCTGGCCCTGCACTCCGCCGGTCCGGCCCAGGACTCGTGGGACCTGCCCGGCCTTCAGGTGGAGCAGCTGAATCCGGACCGTGACGTCTCGGCTCGCTTCGACCTGTCGGTCACGCTGGGCGAGTTCCGCGACGAGACCGGTTCGCCGGACGGCATCGGCGGCACGGTCCAGTACGCCACCGACCTGTTCGACGAGAGCACCGCCCAAGCCCTGTCCGACCGTCTGGTCAAGGTGCTGGAACAGGTCGCCGCTGATCAGCGGTTGCGACTCGGCAGGCTCGACATCATCGACCCCGACGAGCAGCGGAAGGTCATCCAGGAGTGGAACGACACGGCACGCCCGGTGCCCGCCACCACGCTGCCGGAGCTGTTCGAGCGTCAGGTCGAACGGACCCCCGACGCGATCGCGATCGCCGCCCACGACGTCACGCTGACGTACGCGGAGCTGGACGCCCTGGCCAACCGGGTCGCGCACTGGCTGATCGGCCGGGGGGCAGGACCTGACGACCGGGTCGCCGTGGTGATGGAACGGTCGGCCGACCTGCTGGTGGTGCTTCTGGGGGTGGTGAAGGCGGGCGCGGCGTACGTGCCGGTCGACCCGGACCATCCGGTCGAGCGCATCGGATCCATGCTGGCCGACGTGGAGCCCACGCTGGTGGTGGCCACCAGGGCCACCCGGGGCGTTCTGCCGCCCGAGGCCGAGCACGTGCTGTGGGAGGAGGCTGTCGTCGGGATGGCGCTGTGCCCGGCGACCGCGCCGCGCGACGCGGACCGGTCGGCGGCACTGCGCCCCGGTCACCTGGCGTACGTGATGTACACCTCCGGGTCGACCGGTATGCCCAAGGGTGTCGCGGTGACCCACCGGAACGTGATGAGCTTCGCCGAGGACCGGAGCTGGCGCGAGGATGTCGTCGAACGGGTCCTGGTGCAGGCCAACCACGCGTTCGACGCCTCGACGTACGAGATCTGGGTGACCCTGGCGCACGGTGGCCGACTGGTCGTCATGCCCCCGCACGACCTCGGCCCCGCCGAACGCGGCCGGCTCATCGCCGAGTACGGGGTCACCAACGTGCATGCCACCGCCGGGCTGTTCAGCCTTCTGGCCGAGGAGTCTCCGCAGATTTTCGCCGGGGTGCGCGAGGTGTCCACCGGTGGCGACGTGGTGTCGGCATCGGCGATCCGCACGCTGCTGGAGGCCCATCCCGGCTTGGTGGTCCGTACGACGTACGGGCCGACCGAGACGACGGCCTTCACCACCCAGATCCCGTACACCGCCGCCGACACCGTTCCGTCGAACGTGCCGATCGGCCGACCGATGGACAACAGCAAGACCTTTGTGCTGGACGATTTCCTGCATCCGCTCTCCCCGGGCGTGATCGGAGAGCTGTACGTCGCGGGCGCGGGGCTGGCCCGGAGTTACGCCGGACGGGCGGGCCTGACGGCGGAGCGGTTCGTCGCCTGCCCGTTCCCCGGCTCCGGGGAGCGGATGTACCGGACCGGTGACCTCGCGCGCTGGTCGCCGGAGGGCGAGCTGCTGTTCGCGGGCCGGGCCGACGACCAGGTGAAGATCCGCGGGTTCCGGATCGAGCCGGGGGAGGTGCAGTCCGTACTGGCCGGGCATGAAGGCGTCGGCCAGGTCGCGGTGATCGTACGGGAGGACCAGCCCGGGACGAAGCGGCTGGTGGCCTACGTCGTCCCGGCCGGCCCCGGCCTGGACGGGAACACCCTGCGGGAGTACGCCGCGAGTGCGCTGCCCGACTACATGGTGCCGGCCGCCGTGGTCCTGCTGGAGACCCTGCCCGTCACGGTGAACGGGAAGCTGGACCGGGCGGCTCTGCCCGCCCCGGACCTCGGCGGCCCCGGGACCGGCCGGGATCCGCAGACACCGACGGAAGCGGTCCTCTGCGGGCTGTTCGCCGAGATCCTGGGCCTGGACCGGATCGGCGCGGAGGAGTCCTTCTTCGATCTGGGCGGTGACTCACTCCTGGCGATGCGGCTGATCGCCCGGATCCGGACGGCGCTCGACACGGAGATCAACATCCGTGAGCTGTTCGCCGGGCCGACGGTCGCCGCTGTTGCCGCGGTGCTCAACAAGGACACCGAGGTCACGGGCGACTACGACATGATCCTGCCGCTGCGGACCGGCGGAGACCGGCCACCGCTGTTCTGCCTGCATTCCGGCGAGGGCCTCAGCTGGCACTACGCGGGCCTGGTGAACCACCTGTCGGCCGAGTACCCGATTTACGGCTTGCAGGCACGCGGCCTCACCGGAACCGACATATTGCCGGAAAGCATCGAGGAAATGGCGGCCGACTACGCCGAGCAAATCCGCTCCGTACAGCCGAGCGGGCCCTATCACCTGCTCGGATGGTCTTTTGGCGGCGTCGTCGCCCACGCTGTCGCGAACCGTCTTCAGCAGGATGGCGACACAGTGGCCACGCTGGCCATTCTGGACGGATATCCCAATCCCGAGATAACGAAGGCGAACGCGGACGTGAACCCGGACGTGAACGCGAACGCGGACGCGGACGTGAACGCGAACGCGGAATTCGCCGGATTCGGCGAGCTCCGACCGGGAGACCAGCCGATGCTGCTCACCGGTGGCGACGCCTTCAACGCCGCTGCCGCGGCGACTCTGATGGGTCAGCTCAACGAGACACAGATCAGCGAGACGCTGATGGCCGTCCAGAAGGTCTCCGACAACAACGTGCGTCTCCTGCGGGGCTTCACCCCTGGCCTTTTCGACGGCGACATCGTCCTTTTCGTGGCGACGCTCGGACGCCCGGAACTCCTGCCGGCTCAGGCCGCTCCGGGAGCATGGCGGCCCTATGTCCAAGGCCCGGTGGAGACCCACTCCGTTGATTGCTACCACCGCCAGATGCTAAAGGCGGAACCGCTCGCGGAGATCGCCCGCGTCATTTTGGCGAGGCTTGAGCACCAGCCTTGGTGATACCTCGCCGAAACCCCCTGATCCCTAGCCTCGGATCAAGCGTCCCGGTTACGAAGGCGCCCGGTCGCAGAAGAAGCCAACAAGAACGTCCACGAGAGACGGAGACTGACATGCAAGGTGCCTCTGGTCACGGTGGCCTGGACAGCAATAGTTCCGGTCGGCTGCGGCGAACCCGGCGACTGGCCACAACCATGGTCGGGTTGACGGCCGTCGTGATGCTGGCGGCCGCTTGTTCCGATGGCAACTCCAGTGAAAACACCGGCGCGACCGTGCCGAAGGGCTCGTCGTCGCCCTCGGCGACCGCCTCCGGGGCCTCCAGCGTGCTCGCCTACGCCCAGTGCATGCGGAAGCACGGAGTCACCAACTTCCCCGACCCCAATGCCCAGGGCCATCTCGACATCAACGGGGACACGGTCGACATGAAGTCGTCGCAGGCCGTGGCCGCCGACAAGGCGTGCAAGACGCTGCTGCCCCCGGCCAGCAACGCCAGCCCGCCCGCCGGGTCGCGTACGGCTGCGCTGAAGTACTCCGAGTGCATGCGCAAGAACGGGGTTCCCAAGTTCCCCGACCCCAACGCCGAGGGCGGCATCGACATCAACGGCGAGACCCTCGGCGTTGACCCGGAGGGTTCGGTTTTCAAGGCTGCCGACAAGATCTGCCAGCCCATCATGGAGAAGGCCGCCGGCGGACAGAAGAAGGAGGTCCAGTCCGGCGCACCCCAATAACCGGTCCGTGACCGAGCGCCGTACCGCTCCCGTCGCCAACCAGGACGGTACGGTACGGCGTTCCTCGTTCTCCGCGGCTTCACACGAGGTGAGGAACTTGGCAAACGACCGGGTGCGCTACCAGAAGAAGGACCACGTCGCGTACGTCACCCTCGACCGTCCCGAAGTGCTCAACGCGATGGACCTTCGCATGCACGAGGAACTCGCCGAGATCTGGGACGACGTGGAGGCCGACGACCGGGTACGGGTCGCGGTGCTGACCGGAGCGGGCCATCGGGCCTTCTCCGTCGGGCAGGACCTGAAGGAACGGGCACGCCTCGACCAGGAGGGCACACCTCTGACGACCTTCGGCAGCCGGGGGCAACCGGGCTGGCCCAGGCTCACCGACCGGTTCACCCTGTCCAAACCGGTGGTCGCCCGGGTCCACGGCTACGCCTTGGGCGGCGGATTCGAACTCGCCCTGGCCTGCGACCTCATCATCGCCTCCGACCAGGCTGTCTTCGGGCTGCCCGAGGTGAAGCTCGGGCTGATCCCCGGGGCGGGCGGCGCGTTCCGGATCGTACGGCAGCTCCCCCAGAAGATCGCCATGGGATATCTGCTCACCGGCCGGCGGATGGACGCCGCCACGGCTCTGCGGTTCGGGCTGGTCAACGAGGTCGTCGCGGTCGACCGGCTGGACGCTGCTGTCGAGGACTGGACGGATGACCTGGTCAGGAGCGCCCCGCTCTCGGTCCGGGCGCTCAAGGAAGCCGCACTCAAGTCCGTCGACCTGCCGCTCGACCAGGCTTTCACGGCCGACTACGTCTGGGAGGAACGCCGCCGGCGCAGCAGCGACGCGGTCGAGGGCGCCCAGGCGTTCGCAGAGAAGCGCGACCCCGTCTGGTCCGGCCACTAGTGCCCCTCCCGGCAAGCTTTGCCCTGTCCGGGTGATCACGGCCGGGCCCGTCCGAGTGTGCTCGGGCGGGCCCGGCTTTTCGGGTCCACATGCCAACGGTTCTTGCAGACGAAGGGACGGCCGATGCCGATCGCTCGGATCAACGGAATCAATCTCAGCTACGACGAGTACGGCGCGGGAGAGCCGGTCGTGCTGGTCATGGGCACCGGGGCTCCGGGGCGGATGTGGCGGACGCACCAGGTCCCCGCACTGAAGTCCGTCGGCTACCGGGTCATCACGTTCAACAACCGGGGAATACCGCCGACCGACGTATGCCCCGGGGGATTCACCCTGGACGACATGGTTGCGGATGTGGCGGGCCTCATCGAGCATCTCGGCGCGGCGCCCTGCCGGGTCGTGGGTTTCTCCCTGGGCGGGATCATCGTTCAGGAACTGCTCGTCGCCAGGCCCGAACTCGTCCGGCAGGCTGTGCTGATGGCGAGCAGCGGGAGAGCCGACACGCAGATCGCCGCCATGACGGCCGCGGAACTGGACCTGTGCGACAGCGGGGTGAAACTGCCGCCCCGTTACGCGGCCTATGTGCAGGCCGTCCAGAGCCTTTCTCCGGAGACACTCAACGACGAGAAACTGCTCAGGGACTGGCTCGACGTCTTCGAGATGTCGGTCGTCGACCTCTCCACGATCCGTGGCCAGCTGAGCCTTCAGATGATTCCGGATCGGCTTCGGGCCTACCGGGAGATCGGCTGCCCCTGTCTGGTCATCGGGTTCCAGGACGATCTGACCGTGCGACCGCAGTTGTCGCGTGAGGTCGCGAACAGCATTCCCGGCGCCGGCTACATCGAGATCCCCGGGTGCGGTCACTACGGATATCTCGAAAAACCCGCAGCGGTGAACTCCGCGATCATCGACTTCTTCGCCGCCCCGGAGCGGTGAGTCCTACCGGGTCCGTGCGGCGGCGGTCTGCCCGGGCCGCCGTCGCGTCACCGGTGCCTGGTTGTTCCCGGCAGGGAAGGTGACCTTGATGGTCAGACCGCCCTCGGGCCTCGCGGTGGCGGCGATGGTGGCGTCGTGGGCGATCGCGATGGCCTGCACGATGGACAGTCCGAGCCCGAGTCCCTCAGTGCGGCTGCCGGTACGGGTGGTACGAAGCCGTTGGAAGGGCTGGAACAGCCGGTCAACGGCGTCCGGCGGCACCACGGGACCGGTGTTGGCGACGGTGAGGACGGCGTGACCGTCCACGGTCCCGGTGGAGACCTCCACCTCGCCCTGCGGGATGTTGTGCCGGAGCGCGTTGTCCACGAGGTTGACCACGAGGCGTTCGGCGAGGGGCCGGTGGCCCGCCGCCACAGCCACGGAGATCGACCGCCGGATCCTCACCGTCCGGAAGTCCGCCTCGGCTCTGCGGCTGTCGACCACCTCGTGGGCGAGCCGCGCCACGTCGAAGGGCTTGCGGACCTCGATGCCCGCATGGCTGCGGGTCAGGGTGAGGAGTGCCTCGATGAGCCGCTCCTGCTGGGCGCCGGCGGCGAGGATCCGTTCGTGCGCCGCCCGCAGGGACTCCACCGTCGCCTCGGGGTCGGACAGGGCGACCTGGCCGAGAGCTCGCTGCCGGGCCAGGGGGGTGCGCAGTTCGTGGGAGGCGTTGGCAACGAACTGGCGCTGGGTCTGGAAGGAGCCTTCGAGTCTGCTCAGGAGGCCGTCGAAGGTGTCGCCGAGTTCCTTGAGCTCGTCACCGGGGCCGTCGAGAGCCAGACGTTGGTGCAGGCTGGTCTCCGAGATGTCCCGTGCGGCCGCCGTGATCGTACGCAGCGGGCGCAGGATGCGACCGGCGACGATCCAGCCCAGCACTATCGAGAAAACCGCCATGACGGCGAGCGCGATCCCGGAGTCGACGAGCAACTGGTGCATGACGGCGGCACTCTGACGGGCCAGGGCCTTCTGCGCCGCTGCCGAGATGGTGTCGAGGGCACTCACCTGGGGCTGCTGCGACTCGGCCGGCCCCGGGGAGTTGTCGGGCGGCCTGATACCGCCGCTGCTCGACGGCGAGGGGAGGAAGTTGTAGTCGGAGCTCTTGGGGTGATCCCCGACGACGGCGTGCTGCACGAGAACAAAGGTGATCGCCAGCAGCGCGGCACCGGAGATGAGGAACAGGCCTCCGTACAGGAGTGTCATCTTCGCCCGGACGGTGCGGCGGGGCAGGTGCGAACGGGCTGTACGGCTCCTGAGCCTGGCGATCACCGACATGTGATTCCTCAAATCCGGTATCCGCGCTTGGCCACGGTCTCGATGATCGGCGGATCCCCGAGCTTGGTGCGCAGCCGACTGATCGTGATCTTCACGGCATTGGTGAACGGGTCGGCAGCCTCGTCCCAGACCCTTTCGAGGAGTTCTTCGGCGGAGACGGCCCGGCCCCCGGAGGTCAGGAGCAGCTCCAGGACGCCGAACTCCTTGGGCGCGAGCTCCAGCAGCCGGTCGCCCCGGCTCGCCGTGCGCCGCGCGGTGTCGACCACGAGATCGCCGTGCCGGACCACCGGCGGCACGGCCGGATGGGCCCGGCGGGCCAGCGCACTGATCCGTGCGACCAGCACCGGGAAGTCGAACGGTTTGGGGAGGTAGTCGTCGGCGCCCAGACTGAGTCCGTCGACGAGATCCTCTGTCGTCGCCGCGGCGGTGAGCATCAGCACCCTGCCACGGCACCCGGACGCGATCAGCTCGGCGCACACGTCGTCGCCGTGCATCCCGGGCAGATCCCGGTCCAGCACGATCACGTCGTAGTCGTTGCACAGTGCGCGATCGAGCCCGCCCGGACCGTCGAAGGCCACGTCCACGGCCATCTGTGACCGGCGCAGACCGACGGCCACCGTCTGCGCCATCTCCTCGTCGTCCTCCACCACGAGTACCCGCACCCGAATCCCCCTCGATGACCACTTCTCTGACAGGAACACCTTGACAACGTGAGCCAGGGTGTTCTACCCCCGGTTTCCTCAACGTTTCATCGGCGGGCTGTCGCGTCCGGGACCGCCCCACCACGCCGGCGCCGTGCCTTCCGGAAAACGCATTAGCAGCACAGGCTATTCGGCGGTGTCCCAGGCATCCGACCATACCGTCCAGGTGCGACGCGGGCGCCGCGTCCGCACGATGGTGTCCGGATCCGGGCCTCCGCCCAGCGAAACCTTGGTGAAACCGCTGCTCCCGTAGAAAGGGTGCCATGCGGAAATTCAGCTAGTAATGGAGGGCGATATGCAAAGCACCGCCAGGTGCGATGCCGGTCGGAACGCAAACGGATTCTGTCTGGCGGAGACCGTCTGCGAAAAACAACAGCCGCGGAACGCCCAGGTGGCGGCTCCTCAGCAGCCCGGGGGCGGATCGTGAGCGCTGTGCAGATCGTTACGGATGACGCGGATGTCAGCGAGCCGGACGGGGAGGAGCAGCGTCCACGTTCCGGCGGTCACGGACGGCGCGGGCGGACCGCCGCTGTCGCCGTGGTGGTCCTGATCGCGGCAGGCGCGGGGGTTGTCGCCACCGACCCGTTCGGCGCCCAGACGAAGGATGCGTCGGTCCAGAACACCGTCGTGACCGGACGGGCTGCGGTGTCCAAGGGAACGCTGTCCGCCCGGACCCAGGAGAACGGGACCCTGGGATTCGCGGGTCACTACGATGTGATCAACGGAGCCAGCGGCACGGTCACGAAGCTGCCGGCCGTGGGCACGGTGATTCATCAGGGCAAGGCCCTCTACCGGGTCGACGGCAAGCCGGTGATCTTTCTGCAGGGTACCGATGAGCCGGCCTACCGGGACCTGGCCCGGGGGATGAAGGGTGCCGACGTCCGGCAGCTGAACGCCGCGCTCGTCTCTCTCGGATACGCCACCAAGAGCCGGATCGACCCCGATTCGGACTACTTCGGCTGGCAGACCTACTACGCCCTCCTGAAACTGCAGGACCATGTGGGCCTGAAGAAGACGGGCAAGCTTCCGCTCGGGCAGGCGGTGTTCCTGCCGGCCAAGGAGATCAGGGTCACCAAGGTCAGCGCGATGCGCGGTGCCGCGGCGGCGCCCGGATCAGTGGTCTTCGAGGCGTCCTCGACCGACCGGCAGGTCACCGTCGCGTTGAGCGCGAGTCAGCAGTCCGACGTGGCGGTCGGCGACAAGGTGACCATCACCCTGCCCAACGGCAAGACCACCGAGGGTGTCGTCTCGTCGATCGGGAAGGTGGCCACCAAGTCCGCGGACGGCACGACCATCGACGTTCAGATCAAGCCGTCGAACCCGAAGGCGACCGGGGAGCTCGACCAGTCGCCGGTGCAGGTGTCCATCGTGACCGACACGGTGAAGGACGTGCTGACGGTGCCGGTGAACTCGCTTCTGGCACTGGCCGGCGGCGGGTATGCGGTCGAGGTCGTCAATGCCACCGGCACGCATCGTCTGATCCAGGTGACGCCGGGGTTGTTCGACGACAGCGCGGGCACGGTCGAGGTCACCGGTGACGGCCTCAAGGTCGGCCAGAAGATCGTGGTGCCGTCCTCATGACCGGCGCGGACACGGAGACGACGGAAACAGCGGAAGCGGCGGCGACGACCGGAACAGCGGAAGCAGCGGCGGCCGGTGGCCGGCGCACCGCTGAGCCGGTCCTGCAACTGGAGCGGGTGTCCAAGATCTACCCCGGAGCGTCTCCGGTGGTGGCGCTGGACAAGGCCAGCTTCACCATTCGCCGGGGCGAACTGGTGGCGATCGTGGGCCCGTCGGGTTCAGGGAAGTCGACATTGCTCCAGGTGATGGGCAGCCTGGACCGGCCGACTTCGGGGCGGGTCCTGGTCGTCGGCGACGACGTCGCCAAGATGTCCGACCGGGCCCTGGCAGGTCTGCGGGCGAGCCGGATCGGTTTCGTGTTCCAGCAGTTCTTCCTGGCCCAGAACTCCACGGCGCTGGAGAACGTCGCCGACGGGATGCTGTACTCGGGCGCAAGGCACGGCGCGCGCATGAAGGCGGCGGCCGTGGCACTGGGCAGGGTCGGGCTCGGCCACCGGGCCGAGCACCGTCCGCCCGAGCTGTCGGGAGGCGAACGGCAGCGGGTCGCGATCGCCCGGGCACTGGCCGGGAATCCGGCGATCGTGCTGGCCGACGAGCCCACCGGCAACCTCGACAGCGTGACCGGAGCGGCGATCTTCAAGCTGCTGAGGGAACTCAACGCCGAGGGTACGACGATCGTCGTGATCACCCATGACCGTGAACTGGCCGCACAAATGCCGCGCCGGATCGAGGTCCTCGACGGCCACATCGTCGCGGACGTGAGTTCGTCGGAGCAGCCTTTGTTCACCGAAAGGCATCTGCCATGACCACCACGGCTCCGGCTCCGAGCCGGATGCATCCGGCCGACCTGGCCCGGACCGCCAGCGTGGGGCTGCGCACCCGGCGGATGCGGGCCGCACTGTCAGCACTGGGCATCGCCATCGGCGTCGCGGCGATGGTCGCGGTGATGGGGTTGTCCGCCTCGTCCCAGGCCGGCCTGCTGGCCGAACTCGACAAGCTGGGAACCAACCTGCTGACGGTCACCCCAGGTCAGGTCCTGGGCGGCGGGGACGCCAAACTCCCCGTCGACGCCCCGGCGATGATCGCCAGAATCGGTCCGGTCGAAACGGTACAGACCACCGGCAAGACCGACGCCCACGCCTATCGCAGCCCCTACATCCCGGCCATCAACACCAACGCCATCTCGGTCAAGGCCGCGAGCCTGAACCTGCCCGCCGCGGTGCGTACGACCGTCGCCCAGGGCAAGTACCTCAACGCCGCCACCGCCCGACAGCCGGTCGCGGTACTCGGCTCGGTCGCCGCCAGCCGTCTGGGAATCGCCGAGGTTCACCCCGGAATGCGCATCTGGGTCGGCGGGCAGTGGTTCTACGTCGCGGGGATCCTCAACTCCGCGACGCTGACGCCCGAGATCGACACCTCGGTGCTGGTCGGCTACCCGGCCGCGCAGAAGTATCTGAACTTCGACGGCCACCCGTCCATGGTCTATGTACGGGCCCAGACCGACCAGGTCGCCGACGTCCAGGGGGTGCTGGCCGCGACGGCCAACCCGGAGAACCCCGACCAGGTCAGTGTGAGCCTGCCGTCGGCCGCCCTCGAGGCACGCGCCGCAACCCAGTCCGCGCTGAACGGCCTGTTCCTCGGGCTCGGGGCGGTGGCCCTGCTCGTCGGTGGCATCGGAGTCGCCAACACCATGGTCATCTCCGTCCTCGAACGCCGCTCCGAGATCGGCCTGCGACGCGCACTGGGCGCCACCAAGGGCAATATCCGGCTCCAGTTCCTCGCGGAGGCGATTCTGTTGGCCGCACTCGGCGGCGCCGTCGGGGTGGCACTGGGCGTCTTCGCCACCGCCGTCTACGCCCACATCAAACACTGGGCCACCGTCGTTCCCGTACTCGCCTGGGGAGGAGGACTCGGCGCGGCTGTCGCGATCGGCGCCATCGCCGGTCTGCTTCCGGCGCTCCGCGCGGCCCGCATGCAGCCGACCGAAGCTCTTCGCACCACCTAGCGCCGGCGGACCGTCGCCCGGCACCGCGGAGCAGAAACCGCGGCGCCGGGCATCGGCGCGCCGTCTGTCCAAGTGCTGACTTTGGTCAGTTGGAAGGCGCGGCGGGGCGGACTCGATCTCCGTGGGCGTATTTACGGTTCCGTCCAGGACCGGACATGTTCACGTTGAGGTTCAGACCTTTCTTTACCGCGCGTTCGTCGCATAATTGAGGGGTTCGGGGCCTGTTGATACGACAGCTGTTCACAGTCGTCTCACAGGATTTGTGAAATGAGCACCGATGGTGACGTCGGTCTTACTGGGGGCATGGCATGACCGCTGATCCACAAGAGATGACCGTCTACGGGGGCAGCGGGGTGACTTCTCAGTCGCTCCGCAGCGGACAGAATCCGGTGGCTATGATTCCGGTTTCCGGACTGTCCGTGAAGGGCTCGCCAAGGCTTTCCGGCGAGAATCCGGAACACGTACGGTTACTGTCCTTATCGTCGGCCGAGCTGCCGCCGATCCTCGTCCACTATCCGACGATGCGCGTCATCGACGGCGTGCACCGGCTCAGTGCGGCCAAGCTCCGGGGTGAGGAGCGGATAGCCGCCACCTTCTTCTACGGCGACGAATCCGAAGCTTTCGTCATGGCCGTGCGCGCCAACTCGCAGCACGGGCTGCCGCTGTCCCTGGCCGATCGGAAATCCGCTGCCGAACGTATCGTCAGATACTATCCGAGCTGGTCGGATCGTTTCATCGCCTCGGTCACCGGAATCAGTGCCAAGACGGTGGCGGAGATCAGGGTGGACAGCGGCGGAGAGTCGTCGCCGGGGGCCGTGAGAATCGGCCGTGACGGGCGTATTCGTCCGATAAACGCCGCCGAAGGGCGCAGAATCGCCGCCGAAATGATCGCGGAGAACCCGGAATTGTCTCTGCGTCAGATTGCCAAGGGCGCTGGGATCTCACCGGAGACAGCACGGGACGTCAGGAACAAGATGACCCGGGGAGAGGATCCCGTAGCGCATCGGCGCTCGGAGAATCAGGCCAAGCCCGGGCCCGAGAACGAACGCCGCCGGCCGCAACCCAGAAAGCGCCCGGGCAGAACCCGGAAAGCCGAACTGGAGCGGCGCGCAGGCATACAGCGCCTCCGGTCGGTTCCCGAACTCAGCCAAAGCGAGGCCGGCCGTCTCCTCCTCAGGCTTCTCCACGCCCACGCCGTCGAGGTCGAGGACTGGAACAGGCTCGGTGAGAGCGTTCCGTCGCACTGGGGCGACATGGTCGCTTCTCTCGCTTTCGAATGCGGCAACGTATGGGACGAGTTCGCACAACGAATAGAGGAGGGACTGGAGAAAATCGCCTGACGGTGATCGCCGGCCTCTTGCGTAATTCCACTCTATCCGTCCCGGGTTTCGGCACGGTTTCACCCCCGGCGGTATGCGGCTGGGCATGAAGGCGGCGTACCGAGCACTGGGGGCTCGGTACGCCGGGGAGGTGAGAACCATGTCTCCTTCGGGGCTGCTTGGCCCCCGTGTGGGGTCAGCTGTGGTGGCGCCCGCCGACGTCACGACCGTTGGTGCCGTGACCGCTGCCGTGGTCTCCACCGGCGTGGCGGCCCCAGGTCTTGCTGTCGATGATGCGGCCGCGGTCGTTGCTCAGGGTGGCGGTGTCGGAGTAGTTGCCCCAGAAGTAGTTGTGGCGGCCCTGGTAGACGTCACGGTGGGTGTCGCGGCCGATCCCGGTGTGGACGCGTACTGACTGGTGTCCGCGCAGCCGCAGGTGGTGGAAGCGGTAGGCGCGGTGGTCGGAGTTCGACAGGGTCCAGCCGTTCAGGTCGACGGCCCGACGACTGGTGTTGGTGACGGTGACCCACTCGGCGTTCAGGCTGCGAAAGGAGCGGTTTTCGCCGCCGGGGCTTTCGTACTGGATCGCGCCGAGGGCGACAGCGGATCGGTAGGGCAGGTGCCGCCCGTGGTCGTGATCGGCACCTGCCGCCGGCAGGGCGGCTGCCGCCAACAGGGCGCCGGAAGCGAGGACGGAAGCGGCGAGACGCTGTGCGGTACGGGACATAGTGACCCCTCCTGGATGCAGGCGCACATCCATGACCCAGATGTGCAAATGATGCGAATTCCGGCATGTGTGCCGAGGAACATCACTCTGTCCGGGTCTGAGGCGCTACGCCCGGAGGAAACGGTTCACGTTACTAAACGCGGACATGTCCGTAACGATCCTTTGTAGGTTGCACCCACGGGAGTCCCGGAGCGGCGGAATCGGATGGCCGCTACATGCACCCCGGTGGCAACCCCCGTTCGGGCCTTTGTGCAGGTGCGGCCCGTATGGCGCGCCACCCCAGCGCCATCCCCCGTTCGGCGTACGCCCTCGTGTAACAACGCGTCTTCACCGGCCGGATCCCGACGGCCCGGTTCGGCTCGGCGCGGCCGCGGTGTGCGCGTCGTTGAAGACCGCTCGCTCACCGGCGAGGCCGAGTACGACCCGACGGCGCCCGCCCCGCCACCCCACACAAGGAAGCGCCGGAACGTCCGCCGACGGCCCTGCTCACATCGTGCCGAGGTCGATCTCCAGCGGGAAGGGAGCCGAGACCTTGACGGCGCCGGTGAAGACCTCGCCGTCCCGGTATGTCATGGTCGCCGGGTCGGGGACGTAGGTGTACACCAGCGGGATGCCGGTGGCAGCCTGTTCGATCCGCCAGTAAAAGGCGATCCCGGCCCTGGCGTACTGGTCCACCTTCACGATCCGGTCGGTGGTCTCGGAGCCCGGCGAGACGACCTCGACAACCAGCAGCACGTGCTCGGGGCGGGTCGGCGTGATGTCGATCGTGTCCGCGCGGTAGACGACGACGTCCGGACGGCGGTTGGTGAGAGGAACGTCGTGGAGCCGGACGTCGAAGTCCGAGTCGGCGTTCCACTCCGGGCCGGCAGCGGCGTCCAGCGCGTTGGCCAGGATTCTGGCCAGGCGGTTGTTCCGCTTGGACGCGCTGGGGCTCACGACGACCATCCCGTCCACGATCTCGATGCCCGCGCACTGCTCTTCGGACCAGGACTCGTACTGCTCCGCCGTGATCTGCTCGTGCATCCACGCGGGGGCGACCATCTCGGCGGTCATGACGTACCTCCCCTGAGTCCGTGCGACGGGTCTGGTCCCGCTGACGGCCGCGTACTGCTTCAGGCTCTCCCCGAGCGGTGGCCTCGCTCAGTCCTCGTCGGGGGCGAGCCGCAGGGAGATGCTGTTGATGCAGTAGCGCTGGTCGGTGGGGGTGCCGTAGCCCTCGCCTTCGAAGACGTGGCCGAGGTGGGAGCCGCAGCGGGCGCAGCGGACCTCGGTGCGGGCCATGCCGTAGGTGCGGTCCTCGATGAGTTCGACGGCCTTGGAGTCGGCGGGGTCGTAGAAGGACGGCCAGCCGCAGTGGGACTCGAACTTGGTGTCGGAGCGGAAGAGTTCGGCGCCGCAGGCGCGGCAGGAGTAGACGCCGGTGGTCTTGGTGTCGGTGTATTCGCCGGTGAAGGCGCGCTCGGTGCCGGCCTCGCGCAGGACGGCGTACTCCTGGGGGGTCAGCTCCTCGCGCCACTGCTGGTCGGACTTCTCGACTTCGTACGACGACATGTGCGTGCTCCTCAGCTCTCCAGGCGGGCGAGGATCTGCGGACCGAGGTCCGTGACGTCGCCCGCGCCCATGGTGAGAACAAGGTCACCGGGCTTGGCCATTCCGGCGATGACGCCGGGGACGGCGTTTTTGTCGTGCTCGGGGGTGACATCGGCGCCCTTGGCGGTGGCGGCGTCGACGATGAGGGCGCTGGTGACGCCGGGGAGGGGGTCCTCGCGGGCGGGGTAGATGTCGAGGACGAGGGAGGCGTCGGCAAGGGCGAGGGCGTGGCCCATTTCGAGGCCGAGCTCCTGGGTGCGGCTGAAGAGGTGGGGCTGGAACACCACGATGATGCGGCCGCGGCTGTCGCCGGCGGCTTCGCGCAGGGCCTGGAGGTCGGCGGTCATCTCGGTGGGGTGGTGGGCGTACGAGTCGATGACCTGGACGCCGGCGGCGGTGCCCTTGAGCTGGAGGCGGCGCTTGACGCCGGTGTACGAGCCGAGAGCCTCGGCGAGGCCGCCGGGGTCGATGCCCAGGGCGGCGCCGGCGGCGAGGGCGGCGACGGCGTTGTGGGCGTAGTGGCGGCCGGGGACGGAGACGGTGAAGGTGTGCTCGACGCCGTCCATGAGCACGGTGACCTGGCTGGACATGCCGCGCGCGGTGATGTTCAGGATGCGTACGTCGGCTGCCTCGTCCTCGCCGACGCGGACGATGTTCAGGCCGTCGCGACCGTCGCGACCGTCGCGGCCGGCGACGCGGGCGGCCAGCTCGCGGGCGCCGGAGTGCTCGCCGACGACGAGGGTGCCGCCGGGGCGGATCTTGGTGGTGAAGGTCTCGAAGGACTCGTAGATCTCGTCCATCGAGGCGTAGTTGGCGTGGTGGTCCAGCTCGACGTTGAGGACGATGGCGACCTCGGGGTCGTACTTCTGGAAGCTGCGGTCGCTTTCGTCCGCCTCGGCGACGAAGATCTGCCCCGCGCCGTGGTGGGCGTTGGAGCCGGGGGCGTCGAGGTCGCCGCCGATGGCGTACGAGGGGTCGAGGCCCAGGGTGCCGAGGCCGACGGCGAGCATCGAGGTGGTGGTCGTCTTGCCGTGGGTGCCGGCGACGGCGATGGGGCGGAAGCCGGTCATGAGCGCGGCGAGGGCGTCGGAGCGGTGGACGACCGGGATGCCGCGCTCCGCGGCGGCGGCCAGCTCGGGGTTGTCGGCCCGGATGGCGCTGGAGACGACCACGCTGGTGGCGTCGGGGGCCAGGTGCCCGGCGGCGTGACCGATGTGCACCGTGGCGCCGAGTGCGCGCAGGGCGTCGGCGGTCTCGGAGTCCTTGGCGTCGCTGCCGGCGACCCGGGCGCCGCGCTGGGCGAGGATCTTGGCGATGCCCGACATCCCGGCGCCGCCGATGCCGATGAAGTGCGGTCGGTCCATGGCGGGGGGAATCGTGGGGGTCATACGCGCGTCTCCCGGGTTTTGCTGGCCGGCTTGTGTGCGGTCCTGATTCTTCCACCTCGCGCCGCACGGTCCGACCGCGGACGGCGGCGCGACCCGGACGCCCGGGGATCGCGCCGCACGGCGCTCAGTGGTCCGGAGCTCAGTCGTCCGGGTTGTGCGCGAAGAGCTTCAGCACCGGCACGCCCACCTTGTGCCGGGCGCGGGAGGTCCAGTCGCGGTGGAAGAACTCCTCGACCAGGTGCGGGGCGGTGAGGACGATGACCTCGTCGGCGTGGGTCTGCTCGACCACCGACCTGAGCAGCTCGATGGGGTGGCTCTCGACGACCTCGCCGACCGCCTCGCTGCCGGAGTCGCGCAGGGACTTGAGGGAGTGGGCGAGCGCCCGCTCAGCGGGGAGCAGCGCGTCGTCGCCCTCGGGCTGCTGCCCTTCGCGCACGGCCTTGTCGAGTTCGCCCAGGGCTACGTCGTCGACGGCCCGCAGCAGCCGGTCCTGGTCGCCTCGGGGCTGCATGAGCACGACGAAGGAGACGGGCTCGTCGCCGTGGAGGGTGGTGACCAGCTCCAGGTCGGCCGGCACGAGCGGCTTCTCGATCATCAGTACGGTCGTGAACACGGACACGTCCTTCTTTCTAACGTTTCCTCGCGGGATGCACGCGGTGTAAGTGTTCCCTCACACCGGCAAGCGGAACGGGTTATTCCGCCGGATGTCAGCCGCGCGTGTAGCGCGTGAACAGGAAGCCGTCCTCCTCCAGGATCGAGATCGGACTGAATCGTTCCGGCTCCGTGATCCCGGGGCCGTTCATGATCCGCATGGCGTCGCCCGCGGCGACCAGGGGGGCGATCGTCAGGCAGAGCTCGTCCAGCGCGCCGGCCGCGGCGAACTGTGCGAGCAGCCTCGGGCCGCCCTCCGTGAGCAGCCGGGTGAGCCCCCGGGCGGCCAGCTCGCGCACCGCCCGGGCCGGGTCCGCGCCGGTGCCGTCGCCCGCCACGACGACCTGGGCGCCGGACTTCACGGCGGCACCGACGCGGTCGGCCGGGGCGTCGGCGCCGGTCAGTACGAGGGTGGGCACCGTGGGCTCGGTGAACAGCGGCGCCGAGAAGTCCAGGTCGAGGCTCGCGCTGACCACGGCGATCGCCGGCACCGGCGGCTGGCCCGCGGCGCCGCGGCGGGCCCGGAAGGCCTCGCGGACCCGGGCCGGCCGGTAGCCCTCCTGGCGAACCGTTTCGGCGCCGACGACCACCGCATCGGCGAGGGCGCGCAGGGTGCCGAAGACCCGCATGTCGGCGTCGGAGGAGAGCGGCTGCGACCGGCCGTCGTGCCGGGCCGCGCCGTCGAGCGAGGACACCATGTTGGCCCGCAGCCAGGTCTTCCCCGGCGGCAGTTCCGGATAGGCGTACGCATCCGCGAGGTCGTCCCACGAACTGACGGTCGTACGGGCGGTCTCACCGGCCGGGGCGGGGAAGAGGCGGTACATGTCAGCAGTCTGGCATGCACCCGCGCCCGGCAGGCAAAGGAAGGATCAGCCGGGTCACCCCCTCCGCGACGCCCGTGCGCGCGCGTGGAGTGCGCCACACGCGCGCTGAACGCCTGCGGTGAGGCACTACGCTGGGTGATTGTGTCGTCCTCCGCTGCCGCCGACGCCCGAGTGGCCGAAGCCCGTGTCATAGCCCTGTCCCAGCGCGAGCCGCACGTCCCGGCGGACCGGATGGTCGCCGAGATGGTGCCGCCGCCGCGCTTCGACTCCGTACGCTTCGACAACTACCTCCCGGACCCGGCGCAGCCCAGCCAGGCCGAGGCCGTACGAGTCCTCGAAGGCTTCGCCGCGACCCTGGGCAGCGCCGACACCAAGAAGCGGTGGTTCCGGCGCGAGGCCCCGGCGCCCGCCGGACCCGGCGGGGTGTACCTCGACGGCGGCTACGGCGTCGGCAAGACGCACCTGCTCGCCTCCCTCTGGCACGCCACGCCCGCCCCGCGCGAGCAGAAGGCCTTCGGCACCTTCGTCGAGCTGACGAACCTCGTCGGAGCCCTCGGCTTCCAGCACGCCGTGCAGGCCCTCAGCGGCCACCGCCTGGTCTGCATCGACGAGTTCGAGCTCGACGATCCCGGGGACACGGTGCTGGTCTCCACCCTGCTCGGCAAGCTCGCCGACGCGGGCGTGAAGCTCGCCGCCACCTCCAACACCCTCCCCGGCAAGCTCGGCGAGGGCCGGTTCGCCGCCACCGACTTCATGCGCGAGATCCAGGGCCTGTCCGCCCGCTTCCGCAGCCTGCGCATCGACGGCCAGGACTACCGCCACCGCGGTCTGCCCGAGGCCCCGTCGCCGTACGCCGACGAGCAGGTCACCGCCCTCGCCCAGCGCACGCCGGGTGCCTCGCTGGACGACTTCGACGCCCTCCTGGAGCACCTCGCCCGGGTCCACCCCAGCCGCTACGGCGCGCTCTGCGACGGCGTCGACGCGGTCTTCCTGCGGGGCGTCGAACCCGTCACCGACCAGGCCACCGCCCTGCGCCTGGTCGTCCTCGCCGACCGGCTCTACGACCGCGAGGTGCCCGTCATGGCCTCCGGCGAGCCCTTCGACCGCATATTCAGCGAGGAGATGCTGGCCGGCGGCTACCGCAAGAAGTACTTCCGGGCCATCTCCCGGCTCACCGCCCTCGCCCGCGACGCGGGCCGCCTCGCGGCCTGACGCAGCCGGTCTGCCCTGGCGGCTGCGGCCGATCCGGCGGACGATCGAACCGAGTCGAATCGACCCGACCCGACCCGACCCGACCCGATCCGGTACGAGCGTGCGAAGGGCGGAGGTATCCGAGGTGGCGAAAGGGACCCGTAAGCAGGGCGGCCCGCGGGATACCGACCTGCGCTCGCTGCTGCGCGTCCCGCCCGACGGCGAACCCGTCGGCCTCTCCTCGTACGACCCCTCGGCCAAGCCCGGCGGCCCGCCCGGCAAGGTGCACGCCAGGGCCGGGATGGCCGGCGCCGGCTCACGGCTGGCCGAACTGCAGGACCGGCTCTTCGCGCAGAGCACGACGGGCGACCGGCGCCGGCTGCTGCTCGTGCTCCAGGGCATGGACACCTCGGGCAAGGGCGGCACCGTCAAGCACGTCCTGAGCGGCCTCAATCCGGCCGGCTGCCGCTACCGGTCCTTCAAGCCGCCGACCGAGGAGGAGCAGGCCCACCACTTCCTCTGGCGGGTCGAACGGTCGCTGCCGCAGCCCGGCGAGATCGGCATCTTCGACCGCTCGCACTACGAGGACGTCCTGGTCGCCCGGGTCCGGGGGCTGGTGCCGCCCGCCGTCTGGATGCAGCGGTACAACGAGATCAACGCCTTCGAGCGCGGCCTCGCCGAGGACGGGGTCACCCTCGTCAAGGTCTTCCTGCACATCAGCCGCGAGGAGCAGCTCAAGCGGCTGCTCGCCCGCCTCGACAAGCCCCGCAAACACTGGAAGTTCAGCCCGTCCGACATCGACGACCGCGCGCTCTGGCCCGCCTACCAGGAGGCGTACGAAGCCGCCCTGACCCGCTGCTCCACCCCCGCCGCGCCCTGGTACGTCGTCCCGGCCGACCGCAAGTGGTACCGCAACTGGGCGGTGGGCCGGCTGCTCCTCGAACACCTCGAGGAGATCGATCCGCAGTATCCGAAGGTCGACTTCGACGTCGAGGAGTGCCGCAAGCGGCTGCTGGAGACCTGATCCAGCGGACCCGGGACTCAGCCGGAGCAGGCGGTGCGCTGCGCCTCCTGCCATTCGCAGCGCGGGCAGAGCGTGATGCCGGGCCGCGACCGCGGGTATTCGGTGGGCTCGCGGCACAGCACGCATTCGGCACGGGGCTCGTCCTCGGGCGCTTCGGTCACCTCGTTCACCTCGTTCACCTCGCTCATACGACGAGCGTAGCGACGGCGACCGAGTGCCCGGGCACCAGCAGCCGTCCGTACGCGTCCGGGGGCGGGCAGGGCGTCCAGGCGGCGACGACCTCGCAGGGGCCGTGCAGCGGGACGACCGCCTCCTCGGCGGAGAGGTTCACGGCGATCCGGAAGCGGCCCCGGCCCAGGCAGAGGGTCTGCTTGCCGTGGTCCACCCGTACGGCCTCCAGGTCCGGGTCGGTCAGCTCGGGCTCGGCGTGCCGCAGGGCGATCAGCTGCTGGTACCAGGCGAGCAGCGCCGCGTGCGGTTCGCGCGCCGGCTCGGCCCAGTCCAGACAGGAACGGCGCCGGGTGGCGGGGTCCTGGGGGTCGGGGATGTCCTCGGCGTCCCAGCCGTGGGCGGCGAACTCGCGGCGGCGCCCCCGGGTGATGGCGGCCGCCAGCTCGGGGTCGTCGTGGTCGGTGAAGAACTGCCAGGGCGTGCGCGCGCCCCACTCCTCGCCCATGAAGAGCATCGGCGTGTACGGCGAGGTGAGCACCAGCGCGGCGGCGGCCGCCAGCAGCCCGGGCGTGACCGCCGCCGCGAGCCGGTCGCCGGTCGCGCGGTTGCCGATCTGGTCGTGGGTCTGGGCGTACGCGAGGAAGCGGTGCGCAGCGGTGACCGTACGGTCCACCGGGCGGCCGTGCGTGCGGCCCCGGAAGCCGGAATACGTACCGTCGTGGAGGAAGACGTCGCTCAGCACCTTGGCCAGGCCCGCGACGCCGGCCCGCGCGAAGTCCTCGTAGTAGCCGAAGGATTCGCCGGTCACGCTCGCGTGCAGGGCGTGGTGGAAGTCGTCGTTCCACTGGGCGTGCAGGCCGAGGCCGCCCGCCTCGCGCGGGGTGGTGCCGCGGGGGTCGTTCTGGTCGGACTCGGCGATCAGGAACAGCGGCCGGCCGAGCGCGGCGGACAGTGCGTCCACGGCGGTCGACAGCTCCTCCAGGAAGTGCAGCGCCCGGGTGTCGACCAGCGCGTGGACCGCGTCCAGCCGCAGCCCGTCCAGCCGGTAGTCCCGCAGCCAGGCCAGGGCGCTGCCGACGAGATACGCCCGCACCTCGTCCGAGCCCGGCGCGTCGAGGTTGACCGCGTCGCCCCAGGGCGTGTGGTGCCGGTCGGTGAAGTAGGGCCCGAAGGCCGGCAGATAGTTTCCGGACGGCCCGAGGTGGTTGTGTACGACGTCCAGCACGACCCCCAGCCCGTGGGCGTGGGCGGCGTCCACGAAGCGCTTCAGCCCGTCGGGGCCGCCGTACGGCTCGTGGACCGCCCACAGCGACACGCCCTCGTACCCCCAGCCGTGGGTGCCGGGGAACGGACAGACCGGCATCAGCTCGATGTGCGTGATGCCCAACCCGGCCAAGTGCGGCAGCCGTTCGACCGCCGCGTCGAAGGTACCCTCGACGGTGAAGGTGCCGACATGCAGCTCGTACAGCACCGCCCCCGGCAGCGGCCTCCCGGGCCACTCCCGCTGCCACGCGAAGCTCCCGTGGTCCACGACCGCGCTCGGCCCGTCCGGGCCGTTTGGCTGGCGCCGCGAACGCGGATCGGGCAGGGCCCGGTCGCCCCCGTCCAGTACGAAGGCGTAGCGCGAGCCGGCGACGGCCGGTGCGTCGGCGACCCACCAGCCGCCGCGCTCCGGATCGCGCTGCATGTCGTGCGCGCGACCGTCGACCCGAACCTCCACATCAGCGGCGCCCGGCGCCCACACGTCGAAGAGCATGGTCACCATGCTGCGGTACGCCGGGCCCGCCGTCAGGGAATCACACGAGTCGGATCACACGAGTCGGATCACACGAGGTTGACCCGCTCCTGCGTCACCGGATAGCCCGCCTTGGCGAAATGCGCCGCCATCGGGGCGTTGCCCTGGTCCGTCGCGGCGGCGATCCGCTCCGCGCCGTACCCGACCAGGTCGTGCGTGCACTCCACCAGCAGGTCGTAGGCGTAACCGTGGCCGCGCTGCTCCGGCAGCACGCCGATGAAGCCGATGACGTGGCGCCCCGCGCTGTTGCGGCTCGGCACCTGGATGCCGGCCGGCTGCCCGTCCGGGGTGTACGCCAGCCGCCACCATGCACGCGGTGACGGGAACCAGAGCAGGATGTCCAGTTCCTCCCGTGCCGCCGCGTCGGCGCCCTTCTGCTCGGTCGTGTGCCGGGTGTGGGCGTCCAGGCTGCCGTGCCCGATGCGCTTGAGCACGTCCAGGATCACCGCGTCGTCCGGCTCGGGCCGGAACTCCAGCCGCCCGGGCCGCTCCGGCAGCCCGCACTCCGGCGTCCAGTCGTACCGGAACCGCTCCACCAGCGGCTCCATGCCGGCCACGATCGCCGTGTCGATCCGCGCCTGCGCCACCTCCCGTACCTCGGGGCGGTCGCGCCAGCCCGGTGGCAGCAACAGGTCGTACTCGGCCTTCAGCGGCGCGGTGCGCAGCAGCTGTACGGCGGCGTCGGCGTCGGTGAAGTCCAGCCAGTCGAGCGCCATCGGCTCGGCGTCCCCCGGCGCACCCCACCAGGCGGCCCGCGCGACGACCGCGCCCTCGCGCAGCGCCACCCAGGACCACTCGGGCCGGTACTCGCCGCCCTCGTCGGTGAGCGCGAAGGCGTGGCCGAGCAGCGGACGGCCGACGAGGCCGGGGTCGGAAAGGGAGTTGAAGAGGTGTGTCTCGCCCGCTTCGAGGGGGCGGATGACCAGATCAGACATGGGTGTCCAGAATCCTTCGGGAGAGTGTGACGCGCTCCCGGTCGGACACCTCGTCAGACGTGGGACGCCCATCTCAGGGGGCGGGAGCGCACAGTTGTCGTCGCGTACATCGCGCTCGCCTCCTTCCTGGTCCAGGGCGTTGGGCCGACGATAACCGCACGCTTCCCGCCGCGTCCACGTATTTGTTCCGGCCTCTCCACGCCCTGAGGACAACGCCCTTCGGGCCTGTCACAATCACGGCGTGACGTCGTACGAGTTCGAGATGGCACCCGCGCGGCTGTCGGATGCCGAGCGCGAGCGGGTCATCGGCCTCCTGCGGGAGGGCGCGATCGAGGGGCGGCTGTCGCACGACACCTTCGTCCGCCGGATGGGCCTGGCTCTCGCCGCCCGCGACCACGGCGAACTGCGTGCCCTCACCGCCGACCTGCCGGCCACCGGCGGCGGACGGTTGTCCAAGCTGCTGCTGCGGGCCGTCGGCGAGCTCTCGGCCTTCCAGGTGCGGCTGCGGGCCGCCTGGCGGGCGGAGAAACTGCCGCCGCTGGTGCTGCCCGAGCCGGCGCCGTATCCGTTGCGGATCGGCCGGGATGTCACCAACGGCCTCCGGCTGAGCGACGGTTCGTCCTCGCGGATGCATGCGGAGCTGCGGTTCGAGGCGCGCGGCTGGGTGCTGCACGACCTCGGGTCGATGAACGGGACGTTCGTCAACGGACGACGGGTGATCGGCTCGGCGGTCGTCCGGGCCGGGGACCAGGTCACTTTTGGGCGGATGAGCTTCCGGCTGGAGTCCCGGAACGTGAGGTGACCTCGAGGAGCTGCGTCGTTCCGTCGCCGTTGACCCGGGGCAGCGCCGCGTGGTCGACCGGGCCGCTCACCGCCTTCTCCCGGGTCGAACTCAGCGGTGTGTCGGCGGCGTTCGTCGGGCTGACGAGTCGATGAGGTTGCGGCCGTCCTCGACCCGCATGACGTGGCCGGGGTCGCGGGGGGTGTGCTCGGTGATGGTGTAGAAGCGGACCTCGTGGCCGTCCGGGTCGTGGAGCAGGGGCAGGATCCAGCCGATGCGGGTCCGGATCACCTCGCCGTGCTGCTCGCCCAGGTCGTCCAGCCGGGCGGCCAGTGCCTCGATCGCGGCCTCGTCGGGCACGCCGATGGCGAAGTAGTCGAACCCTGCGGAAGCCTCGGCCCGTGCCGGGTCCAGCCGCAGGCCGAGGTGGGGGCCGCCGGCCGGGTGGTCGAGGGCGAGGCCCTTGAGGGTGCCCTTCTCGATGAACTCGGCGACGCGGTGGTAGCCGAGGACCCGGCCGTACCAGGCCTCGGAGCGGGCCAGGTCGCGTACGGGGAGTTTGATGTGATGAACTCCGGCAAGTCGGGGCATTTCGGCGATCATAGGGACACGGTAGCCCGGCCCGCCGCCGGAGTGGGGGAGGGAAACGGCGGGCCGGGCGGGTCAGCCCAGGACGAGCAGCCCCACGGGGTTGTGGTGCAGCAGCTCTTCGAGGCGGACCTTGCCCGAGTACGTGCGGTGGGTCAGCAGGTCGGTCCAGTTGCCGTCCGGGAGGGTCAGTTGGGTGCCGCGCCAGCCGCCGGCCTCGGCCAGGCGGTGCGAGAGCCGGGTGACCACGGTGAGCGCCCGGCCGCAGCGGAGGAAGGCCACGCAGTGCGCTTCCGCCGGGCCGGCCGCGAACAGCGGCTCGTACGTGGACAGCCTGCCGAACCAGTCGGGGTGGTCGCGGCGGAGCCGGAGCGCGGTGGCGGTGAGCAGCCCCTTCTCGGACAGCTCGGCGGAGCCGGAGCCGGAGCCGGAGCCGGGGGCGTAGGGGGCGCGGTTGGCCGGGTCGACGAGGAGGAGCTGGCGGTCCTCGTCGCCCTGGTAGACGTCGGGGACGCCGGGCATGGTGAGGTGGACGAGCGTGGCGCCGAGGCGGTTGGCGCGTTCGGGGGCCTCGAGGGCCCGGGCGATCTCGGCGGTGGCGTAGGAGGTCGGGCCGGAGATCAGCTCGCGGGTGAAGCGGGTCAGTTGTTCTTCGTACGCGGGATCCTGCTCGGTCCAACTGGTGCGCAGACCCGCCTCGCGCTCCGACTTGAGCAGGGTGCCGGCGACGACGTCGGCCGCCGCGGCGGAGCAGAAGACGACGGCGTACTGCCAGGCCTGGTACTCCACCTGCCGGTCGGGGACCGGGATACCCGAGCGGCCGAAGTACTCGCGCATATGGGCCGAGACGCCGCGCAGCCACTCGGCCCAGGGACCGGGCAGCTCGGAGAGGGCGGTGAGGCGGGCGCGTACGTCGGCGCTGCGCTTGGTGTCGTGGGTGGTGAGGACCGTGCCGGTGTCGGGCCAGTCGCGCTGCAGCCGGGCGCAGAAGGCGTGGAAGTCCTCGGGTGCGCAGGCCGGGCGGGCGGGGTCGCGGCCCACCTCGTTGAGGGAGAGGAGGGGGTACCAGCGGTAGAAGGCGGTGTCCTCCACCGACTTGGCGCGCAGCGCGGACGACACCTGGGCGAAGCGGACCGCGAAGTCGTCCTGGTCCGGCCCCCGCCCCAGCCGGCCCAGCGCCAGCTCGGCCACCGTTCCGGCCTCCGGCACCCGGGCCCCGGCGGCGGCCGCCTCCAGCATGGCCACGGCCTGCGGCGGCGCGGGCTCGCCCGGCACGACGTAGGAGCGGTAGACCGGGATCCGTACGAGCACCTCACGGATCGCCGCGCGCAGCAGCGGCCCCTCGGCGCCGGTGACCCGCTCGGCGGCCCGGGCGAGGCGGTCCACCTCGGCGGCGAGGTCGTGCGTGACGAGCCGGTACGCGGCCCGGTGGACGGTCGGGGCCCACTGTCCGCCCTCGTCGGCGGGGGCGCCGCCGAACTCCTCGTAGAAGCGGGTGATCGCGCGTACCCCGTCGGGGTCCGTGAACAGGCCGTCGATCCGGTCGAGGGCGTCGTAGCCGGTCGTGCCCGCGCAGGCCCAGTCGGCGGGTAGCGGCTCGTCCCCGGTGAGGATCTTCTCGACGACCGTCCACCGGCCGCCGCTCGCCTCGCGCAGCCGGGTCAGATACGCCGCCGGGTCGGCGAGGCCGTCCGGGTGGTCGATCCGCAGCCCGTCGGCGACGCCCTCGCGCAGCAGCCGCAGCAGGGTGGCGTGGGTCGCCTCGAAGACCTCCTCGTCCTCGACGCGGACCCCGATCAGCTCGGAGATGGTGAAGAACCGCCGGTAGTTGATCTCGCTGCTGGCCGTCCGCCAGTGCGCGAGCCGGTACCACTGGGCGTCCAGCAGTTCGCGAAGCGGCAGCTTCTCGGTGCCGGGGCGGACGGGGAAGGCGTGCTCGTAATAGCGCAGGGTGTCCTTCCGGACCTCCAGCTCACCGAGCACGTCCTCGAGCGGGCCGCCCAGGACCGGGAGCAGTACGCGGCCGCCCTGCGCGTCCCAGTCGATGTCGAACCAGCGCGCGTACGGCGAGTCGGGCCCGTCGCGCAGCACCTCCCACAGCGGGCGCGCCAGGTGCTCGGGCGCGGGCACCGCCATGTGGTTGGGCACGACGTCCAGGATCAGGCCGAGGCCGTGCTCGCGCGCCGTCCGCGACAGCGCCCGCAGGCCGTCCTCACCGCCGAGTTCGTCGCGGACCCGGGTGTGGTCCACGACGTCGTACCCGTGCGTGGAGCCCGGGACCGCCTGCAGCACGGGGGAGAGGTGCAGATGGGAGACCCCCAGCTCGGCCAACCGCGGCGCGACCGCCTCCGCGGCGGCGAACGGGAAGTCCGGCTGCAACTGCAGTCGGTACGTGGCGCTGGGCACGGTCGGCACGGCCGGGTTGGCGGTCATAACGGACTGCCTACCCCGTCACGCGGTGCGCTGATCACACCGGAGCCGGTTTGTCGCCCACCCCGCCCCTTCCCGAAACCAGGGCTCCGCCCTGCACCGGTCCTCAAGCGCCGGACGGGCTGAATCGAGCCGGAGGCCTACGCCGGGCGCTGAAGGACCACGAGGCTGCGGTCGGCCAGGCGCAGGCGGTCGCCCTGGGTGACCTTCTGGCCCGTGCCTGGGGGGACGCCGTCGGGGCGTTCCGTGTCGACGACGACTTGCCATTCCTTGCCGTGGTTGACGGGGACGACGAATTCGAGGGGGCCGTCCTGGGCGTTGAACATGAGGAGGAAGGAGTCGTCGTAGATGCGCTCGCCCCGATCGCCGGGCTCGGAGATCGCGCTGCCGTTGAGGAAGACGACGAGGGACTTGGCGTGGGCGTCGCGCCAGTCCTGCTGGGCCATCTCCTCGCCTTCGGGGGTGAACCAGGCGATGTCGGAGAGCTCGTCGTGGGTGCCTTCGACGGGGCGGCCGTGGAAGAAGCGGCGGCGGCGGAAGACGGGGTGGTCGCGGCGGAGCCAGACCATCTGGCGGGTGAAGTCGTGGAGGCGTTCGGCGTCGGTGTTGCCTTCCTTGGGCCAGTGGACCCAGGCGAGCTCGCTGTCCTGGCAGTAGGCGTTGTTGTTGCCGTGCTGGGTGCGGCCGAACTCGTCGCCGTGGGCGAGCATGGGCACGCCCTGCGACAGCATCAGGGTGGCGACGAAGTTGCGCATCTGGCGGCCGCGCAGCGCGAGCACGTCCTCGTCGGCCGTCTCGCCCTCGGCGCCGCAGTTCCAGGAGCGGTTGTGGCTCTCGCCGTCGCGGTTGTTCTCGCCGTTGGCCTCGTTGTGCTTCTCGTTGTACGAGACCAGGTCGTTGAGGGTGAAGCCGTCGTGGCAGGTCACGAAGTTGATGGAGGCCAGCGGCCGCCGCCCGTCGTCCTGGTACAGGTCGGAGGACCCGGTCAGCCGGGAGCCGAACTCCGCCAGGGTCGCGTTCTCGCCGCGCCACATGTCCCGTACGGTGTCGCGGTACTTGCCGTTCCACTCGGTCCACAGCGGCGGGAAGTTGCCCACCTGGTAGCCGCCCTCGCCCACATCCCAGGGCTCGGCGATCAGCTTGACCTGGCTGACCACCGGGTCCTGCTGCACCAGGTCGAAGAAGGACGACAGCCGGTCGACCTCGTGGAACTGCCGGGCCAGGGTCGCCGCGAGGTCGAAGCGGAAGCCGTCGACGTGCATCTCGGTGACCCAGTAGCGCAGCGAGTCCATGATCATCTGGAGCACGTGGGGGCTGCGCATCAGCAGCGAGTTCCCGGTGCCGGTGGTGTCCGTGTAGTAGCGCGGGTCGTCGGCCAGCCGGTAGTACGACGCGTTGTCGATGCCCCGGAAGGACAGGGTCGGGCCCAGGTGGCTGCCCTCGGCGGTGTGGTTGTAGACCACGTCGAGGATCACCTCGATGCCGGCCCGGTGCAGGGCGCGTACCGCCGTCTTGAACTCGAGCACCTGCTCGCCGCGGTCCCCCATGGACGCGTACGCATTGTGCGGGGCGAAGAAGCCGATGGTGTTGTAGCCCCAGTAGTTGTTGAGGCCGGTGTCCACCAGACGGTGGTCGTGCACGAACTGGTGGACCGGCATCAGCTCCAGGGTCGTGACGCCCAGCTCCACCAGGTGCGAGATTACCGCCGGGTGCGCCAGGGCCGCGTACGTGCCCCGGATCTCCTCGGGCAGGTCGGGGTGGAGCATGGTGAGGCCCTTCACATGGGCCTCGTAGAGCACGGTGCGGTGGTAGTCGATGCGCGGCGAGCGGTCGTCGGCCCAGTCGAAATACGGGTTCACCACGACCGAGGCCATGGTGTGCGGCGCCGAGTCCATGTCGTTGCGGCTCTCCGGCTCGCCGAAGCGGTAGCCGTACACCGCCTCGTCCCAGTCGATGGAGCCGCTTATGGCCTTGGCGTACGGGTCCAGCAGCAGCTTCGCCGAGTTGCAGCGGTGCCCCCGGGTCGGCTCGTGGGGGCCGTGGATCCGGAATCCGTAGCGCTGCCCGGGCATGATGCCGGGCACGTAGGCGTGGCGTACGAAGGCGTCCGCCTCGCGCAGCTCCACGGCGGTCTCCGAACCGTCGTCGTGCAGAAGACACAGCTCGATTCGGTCCGCCACTTCGGAGAACACGGCGAAATTGGTCCCGGCGCCGTCGTACGTGGCGCCCAGTGGGTATGCCTGACCCGGCCAGACCTGCATGATGTCGACTCTTCCACTTCCCGGTCGGGCGTCGGTAGGCCGCACCCCCGGCCGCAACCTTGCCGAAGGTGCATCTTCACGCACAAGTTGGTCCAATGGCAGGGAATCGCCAAGATCTTCCCCAGTACGAGTGCCCCAATTCCCCTGGCTGACCCAAGAATCCGAAAACTGTGAGCAACCTGTGTGCTCCTGACAACGTCGTAAGGACTGACAGTACGACACAGGGGAGACGTAAGTGACAGAGCAGGGGGAAAGCCGTCCCGTGGTGCAGACCAGCACCAAGGGTACGGCCGGGCGCGGCATCAGGCGCGCCCTCATAGGTGGCGGCATAGCCGTCGCCGCCACGGCGGTGATGATCGGGATCACACTGCCGCGCAGCGCCTCGGGCGACGACCACTCCGGGACCGGCGGGGTCCACGCCGCCGCGTCCGGGACGCCCGGGACTCCGACCACGGCGGCCACGGAGAACGCGGCGCCACAGGGTGCGGAGAAGACCGGACGCGGGCCCCTGACCAAGGCCGAGGTCGACCGGGCCAAGTCCATCGCCCTCGCGCGCAACGCGCTGCGCAGCGCCGAATCCGTCGACGGGGGCCGGGGCCCCGAGTACGTCGACACCGACCTCGCCGACTCGGCCCAGCCGCAGGCCGACGACGCCCGCCGCGTCGAGGTGCTCTTCTACGACTACGGGCACGACCAGCTCGTCAAGAAGACCGTCAACCTCACCACCGGCAAGGTCGAGCAGACCGACACCGCGAGCGGCATGCAGCCGCCGCCCTCGGCCGACGAGACCGACCAGGCCGCCCAGCTGCTGATAGCCGACCCGCTCGGCAAGGGCCTGCGGACCGACTTCAAGGCCGCCACCAAGGGCACCGAACTCACCAGGTCCTCGCAGCTCACACTACGCGGGATCGCCTACAACACCGCGGAGCAGTCCGGACCCGCCGATCTCGCCAAGTGCGGCAAGCACCGGTGCGTACGGCTGTTCACGCAGGTGAAGGGCGGACCGTGGATCGACGCGACCAATCTGGTCGTCGACCTCAGCGACCGCACCGTGGGCCAGATCGTTCCGGCGCAGCACAGCCACTAGAGCAGAGCGGAGACCTCAGCACCATGCGCACCTCTACTGTGCGTCGGGCCCTCGGTACGGCCACGGCGCTCCTCCTCATACCCGCTTTCCTCGCCGGAGCGGCGGGCTCGACGGCCTCGGCCGCCCCCGCGGCGACGACCGCGACGACAGCGGCGGCCGCCCCCTGCGGCAGCACCGCCTCCACCGTCAAGAAGACGCTGCCCAACGGCACCACCTGGACCATGTGCTGGCGCATGAGCGGCACCAAGGGCCTGGTGCTGGAGAAGATCGCCTACCAGCCCAAGAACGAGCCCCGGCCCATCAAGGTGCTGGCCTCGGCCTCCCTCGCCCAGGTCAACGTCCCGTACGACTCCGGGCAGACCGAGTACAACGACCTGTCCGACATCGGCTTCGGCAACACCGCCATCAACATCGGCGCGAGCGAATGCCCCGGCGGCACCATCAGCTCCGCGTACATCGCGCAGCAGCAACGCAACGTCAAGGCGCTGTGCACCAACGTCCTGCCGCACGGCTACGCCTACCGCAGCGACATCTACGACAACGCGGGGAACCCGAAGAAGTACACCAAGCAGGGCGACGACCTGGTGCTCTTCTCCGTCTCCCAGCTCGGCTGGTACGAGTACATCACCCAGTGGAACTTCTCCGACGACGGCGCCATCACCGCCAAGGTCGGCGCCACCGGTGACCTCTCGCCCGGCGACTACAGCGGCGCGGGCACCGGCTGGCCGATCGGCAAGGGCAACCGCGACTACTCCACCGCCCACTACCACTCGGTCTTCTGGCGGCTGAACTTCGACCTGGACGGCTCGAACCAGGCCAAGGTCCAGCAGTTCGACACCAAGAAGGCCGGCCGGGGCACCGGTTCGGAGATCCTCAAGACCAGCAGCACGAACGTGACCAAGGAGCTCGCCGGCACCTCGGCGCTGCGCCGCTGGTGGCGGGTGGTCAGCACGGCCGGGAAGAACGCCGACCGGCACGCCAGGTCATGGGAGCTGGTCCAGCAGCACTCCGACCACTACGACGCCCACGCCTACACCTCCAAGGACGTGTACTTCACCCAGTACCGCGCCTGCGAACAGTTCGCGAGCGGCAACAGCGACCCGGCCTGCGCCGGCAGGGGAACATCAGTGGACAAGTGGGTGAACGGCGAGAGTCTCAAGCACCCCGTGATGTGGGTCAACGTCGGCTTCCACCACATCCCGCGCGACGAGGACCAGACCCCCATGCCGGTCCACTGGCAGGGCTTCCAGCTGGTGCCCCGCGATGTCACCGCCATGAGCCCGCTGACTCCTGACGACCTGTCCGGCAACAACGGCCAGGGACACTGAGTGGCGTAAGCATGTAGTGAAGTAGCGTCGTTACGGCTGCACCGCCTCCCGCCCCGCAGTACCCTTCCTTGATCGTGGACGGGGGCGGAAGGCGGGTGCAGTCGTGATGTCGGGAGGTCTGGTACTCCCTGGTGGCGGTGAACAGGGGGACCAGGGCGGCGGCATCAACGACGGGACCACCGCATCGGTGTCCCTGGCACTGCCGTTGGAGATCGGAGCGGAACTGGACTGGGGCGCCGACGCCTGGGCCGAGGTGCGCACACGCGCCCGGCGCGCCGGGCGGGCATACGTCTGGCTCAATCTTGTCGAGCAGCGGCTCCGTGCCGTCGTCAACGCGATACTGCGCCCCATCTACGAACCCGTCCACGGCGAGGAGTGGGTGGTCGCCGCGGCCGGCCCGGCCGGCCACGAGTGGGTCCAGCGCGCCGCCGCCGTACGCGAGGTCAGCCGCCGCAAGGGCTTCCTGCTCGACCCCGCCGACGACAACATCCTCAGCTTCCTCACGCTCCCGCAGCTGCGGGAACTCGTCGTCCAGCACTGGCCGTGCTTCGAGCCCTACCTCGACGAGCGCCGCGAACTCGAAATGGCCCTGGACGAGCTGGAGGTGGCCCGGCACGTCGTCTCCCGCAACCGTGCCCTGTCCCGGACCGTCCTCGACCAGGCCGAACGGGCCGCCGCCCGACTGCTCGACATCCTCGGCTCCGGGCCCGGCTACCCGTCCTCCGAGCGGCTGCCGGTGGACGCCGTCGAGGAGCTGGTCGCCGACCGCTACGCCGATGTCGTCGGCGTCTACCCCGACCGCGTACGCCTGCAACGGCAGCTCCCGGCCGAGAACCTCTTCGGGGGCGCGCGACGCCTCGACGCGGTGGGCATAGGTCTCAATCTGCTGGTGCAGAACTTCTCCGGCCGGCGGCTCGTCCGGCTCGCCGAATCCGGCTGCCGGGTGCGGCTGCTCTTCCTCAACCCCGCCAGCAGCGCGGTGCGCCGGCGGGAGCGCGAACTGGGCGTCGGACGGGGTGAGTTGAGCCGCTCGGTCGAGATGAACATCATGCACATGCGGCGGGTCCGGGCGCGGCTGCGCGACACCGCGGCCTTCGAGATCCGGGTCTTCGACGAGACCCCCCGCTTCACGGCCTATCTGGTCGACGGGGACGGCGCGGACGGGCTGGCGGTCGTGCAGTCGTACCTGCGCAAGGCCCGCGGCATGGAGGCGCCGGTGCTGATCCTGCGCGGTGGCCGGCGCGAGATCGTACAGAGCAAGGACGAGGACTCCGACGGGCAGACCGGCCTCTTCGAGGTCTACCGCGAGGAGTTCGAGGGGGTCTGGGCCGACTCACGGCCGGTGTCCTGACTGTCAGTGGCTCACGAGATGATGGCAGAGCACACGGGGGAACCGCGGGAAGGGACGCTCGCCAATGGGATGGCACCGGGAACTGCTGGTCGGCTTCGACCTCGAAACGACAGGGACGGATCCACTGACGGCGCGCATCGTCACCGCCGCCGTCACGGAGGTCAGGGACGGGGAGCCCATCCGGCACCGGGAGTGGCTCGTCGACCCCGGCGTCCCCATCCCCGAAGAGGCCACCGCCGTTCACGGCATCACCACCGCCCGCGCCGCCGCCGAGGGCCGCCCCGCCGTCGAGGCCGTCGCCGAGATCGCCGACGCGCTCGCCGCGTACTGGGCCGCCGGCGTGCCCGTCGTCGTCTACAACGCGCCCTTCGATCTCAGCCTCGTCGCCGCCGAGTTGCGCCGTCACAGCCTGCTCTCGCTCGACGCCCGCCTCGACGGCGACGTCGGCCCCGTCGTCGACCCCCTCGTCATCGACCGCACCCTCGACCGCTACCGCCGCGGCAAGCGCACGCTCGAGGCTGCCTGCCAGTTCTACGGCGTCACCCTGGACGACGCCCACGAAGCCGCCGCCGACGCCCTCGCCGCCGTCCGCGTCGCCATCGCCCTGGCCGAGCGCTTCCCCGAAACCGGCGACGGCGAGCTCTGGGAACTCCACCGCTCCCAAATCGGCTGGTACGCCGACTGGGCCGCCGGCTTCCAGAAGTTCCTGGCCCGCCAAGGCGGCGCCCCCGCACCCGAGATAGACACCGCCTGGCCCCTGCGGGCCCCGGCGGTGTAGTTCAGCCTGTCCGGCGTTTGAGGACATTCCCCCAGAGGGGGCACCCCCATAAGGGCGTTCGGGGGTCCAGGGGGCTGGCCCCATGGTGGGGGGAGTAAACCCGCCCCGTGGCGTCAGAAGGGGTACCAGCGCACCGTGGGGTCACCGTCGCGCAGGGATGTGACGCGGCGGCGGAATTCGGCAAGGGCGGCGGGGTTGGCGGGGGCGTGTTGGGCGACCCACGCGCAGCTGGCGGTCTCGCGGGCGCCGCGCAGGACCGCGCAGCCGTCCCAGGCCCGCACGTCCCAGCCGTAGGCCTCCGTGAAGGTGTCGTAGGCCGCCGGGTCGAGGCCGTAGCGGTCGCGGCTGAGGGCCATGACGACGAGGTCGTGCTCCCGCAGGTCCGCGGAGAAGGTCTCGAGGTCGACCAGGACGGGGCCGTCCGGGCCGACGTGGACGTTGCGCGGCAGCGCGTCACCGTGGATGGGCCCGGAGGGCAGGTGCGGGGTCAGCGCGGACGCGTCCGCGGTGAAGCCGTCGCGCCGGTCGCGGAGGAAAGCCGCGTCGGCCGGGTCGATGGCGTCGCCGGCCAGCCGGAGCCACCGCTCGACACCGCCGAGCAGATCGCGCCGGGGGAGGGCGAAGTCGGGCTCGGGCAGGGCGTGGACGAGCCGCAGGAGCCCGGCGAGGTCGGCGGCCCCGGCAGCCCGGACCGGCTCGGGCAGCCGCTGCCAGTACGTCACCGGGTGCCCCGCGACGAGCCGGGCCTCGGGCTCGGCCACCCGCACCGCCGGAATGCCCAGCCCGGCGAGCCAAACGGCGGTACGCACCTCGCGCTCGGCCCGCGCCAGCAGCTCCCCGTCGCGGCCGACCTTGGCGACGACCTCGCCGTCCAGCTCGAAGACCGCGTTCTCGCCGAGGGCGATGAGCTTCGCGGTACCGGCCCGGTATCCTGCCGCCGCGAGCACACCCCGCGCGAGCTCTTCGTTGAACGCCATGCCGCAATGATCGCAGAGCCGCGTCAGGGCGCCCCGGCGCCCAGGCCCTGTCGGCCGGATCATGCTGGTCTGGCGACGCTCCCCCAGCCGGACGCTGGGAGGTGCCCCCAGCCACGGCTCCTAGACCCTGTCGTCAAAATCCCGCCTGTCCCGCGACGCCTGGCACGGCGCCTCGCTGCGTTGTCGAATCGCCCGAGTAGCCCACTACGAGGGCGAATCTCCGCCTTGCGATGCACCGCGCCAGACGCCGCGGGACCCGCCCTCCGGGCGGCCGGCGCCATTTTGACGACAGGGCCTAGGGTCTGTCCCACGGAGATCGGCCGGACAGGCCCTGGAAGGACTGGGTGCGTTCCACCGCTTCCCGTACGACCGCCGCCGCGCCCCGCTCCGCGTACACCTCCCGCTGCCACCGGGCGCCCGTGCCGCGGGTGAGCAGCCGCTCGACCCCGGCCCGTACGGTGTCGAGGTCGCCGGCCTCCTCCAGTGCGGCAGCGGTGTGGGCGACGACTGCCTCGACCACCTCGCGCGCGGTCGCCGGCCGGTGGGTGAGCGGGTGCACCAGGGAGCCCTGGAGCCCGGAGCGGCAGGCGCGCCAGGCCGCGAGCCGCAGCACATGGACGCCGACGTCGGGGGCGGGGTGGCCGGCGGACCAGTCGCGGGCGGCGGTTTCGACCAGGCCCCGTACGAGGGCGGCGAGCAGTACCGCGTCCTCGGCGTCGGGGCACACGTCGCAGACCCGCACCTCGACGGTGGGGAAGGTGACCGAGAGGCGGACGTCGAAGTAGACCATGCCCTGGTCGAGCAGCGTGCCGGTGCCCAGCATCGCGCCGACCGCGTGCCGGTAGCCGGCGGCGGAGCCGAAGAGCTCGGGCGGTCCGGCGGTCGGCCACCGGCCGAAGACCTGGTAGCGGTAACCGGCGTAGCCGGTGTCCCGCCCCTGCCAGAGGGGCGAGTTCGTGCTCAGCGCGAGCAGCGGGGCCAGCCATGGCCTGATCCGGTCGATGACGGCCACCCCCTCCTCGTCCGAGGTGACCCCGACGTGGATGTGGCAGCCGCAGGTCAGCTGCTCCTGTGCGGTGAGCCCGAACAGGTCGGCCATCCGGCGGTATCGGCCGCCCGGAGTGAGCTGCGGCGACACCGGCAGCGGCGAGGTGGCCAGCGCGGCCACCTCCGCGCCCTGTGCCCGGGCCAGCTCCGCCGCGCGCCCGCGCCAGGCGCGCAGCTCACCGCGCAGCTGCTCGAGGCTCTCGCAGGGATGCGTGTTGATCTCCAGTTGCTGCTGTTGCAACTCGGCTACCAGCTCGCCGCCCTTCTCCCCTTCCAGCACAGCTCCGGCCACGGCGCGCGGTGTGAAACTCCCCGCGTCCACCAGCAGCAGCTCTTCTTCCACCCCTACCGTTCGCAGCACAAACAGCGAGTACCCCTTTCACATGGGGTTTACCGCTCCGGCCTCAGGTCTTGCGCCGGGCGGTCATGGTGCGCTGGATCAGGATGAAGGCGAACAGCAGCACCCCGGTGGCGATCTTGGTCCACCAGGAGCTGAGCGTGCCCTCGAACTGGATGATCGTTTTGATCAGGCCCAGCACGAGAACACCGAACAGTGTCCCGATCACGTACCCGGAGCCGCCGGTGAGCAGCGTGCCGCCGATCACCACCGCCGCGATGGCGTCGAGCTCCAGGCCGACGGCGTGCAGCGGGTCACCCGACTGGATGTACAGGGTGAACAGCAGCCCGGACAGCGCCGAGCAGAATCCGCTGACCGTGTAGACGGCGATCTTCGTGCCGCCGACCGGAAGACCCATCAGCAGTGCCGACTGCTCGTTCCCCCCGATGGCGTACACCCGGCGGCCGAAGCGCGTGTAGTGCAGTACGTAGAACGCGACGGCGAGGACGACCAGCGAGACGACGGCGGCGATCGAGAGGAAGGACCCGCCGGGCAGCGACACATGGGTCTGGGCGAGCGTGCCGACGAGCGAGTCGTTGATGGAGATCGACTCCTTGCTGATGACCAGGCACAGCCCCCGGAAGAGGAAGAGCCCCGCCAGGGTCACGATGAACGGCTGGATCTCGAAGTGGTGGATCACATAGCCCATCAGATAGCCGCCGAACGCGCCGACCCCCAGCGCGACCGGGATCACGATGAGCACCGACACGTGCTCTTTCTCGACCAGCCAGGCGGTCAGCATGGTCGTGAAGCCGATGACCGAGCCGACCGAGAGGTCGATCCCGCCGGTGAGGATCACGAAGGTGGCGCCGACGGCGGCGACCAGCAGGTATCCGTTGTCGATGAACAGGTTCATGAACACCTGGCCGTCGATGAATCCGTAGCTCTGGTAGCGGTAGACGCCGAAGCCGAACATCGCGACGAACAGGCCGGCCGTCACCAGGACGGGCAGCCGGCGGTCCTGCAGCAGGCGGGCGCCGAGACCGCCGGTGTGGCCGTTGTCGATGGTGCTCACTGCGATACCTCCACGTGGGGCGCTGCGTCGGCCGCCGTGCCGGGGGCCTGCGGTGCCGGGCCGCGCCGGCGGACTCTCGCGCCGAAGACCTTGGCCCGGAAGGCGGGGGACTGCATCAGGCAGACGATGATGACGACGACCGCCTTGAACACCAGGTTGGTCTGGGTCGGCACGCCGATGGTGTAGATCGTGGTGGTCAGGGTCTGGATGATGAGCGCCCCGATGATGGTGCCGCCGAGGTGGAAGCGGCCGCCGGTCAGCGAGGTGCCGCCGATCACCACGGCCAGGATCGCGTCGAGTTCGATCCACAGGCCGGCGTTGTTGCCGTCCGCCGCCGACACGTTCGAGCTGATCATCAGGCCCGCGATGCCGGCGCACAGCGCACAGAACGTATACGCCATGATCTTGATACGGCGGGACCTGATGCCCACCAGACGGCTCGCCTCCGCATTGCCGCCGACCGCCTCGACCAGCAGCCCGAGGGCCGTACGGCGGGTCAGCGCCATGCTGAGGGCCACCACCAGCACCACCACGAAGATGGAGAAGGGCAGCGTCAGCCAGTAGCCGCCGCCGATCAGCGAGTACGGGTCGCTGTTGACGGTGATGATCTGGCCGCCCGTGATGAGCTGGGCGATGCCGCGCCCGGCGACCATGAGGATCAGCGTGGCGATGATCGGCTGAATGCCCAGCCGGGCGACCAGCAGCCCGTTCCACGCCCCGCAGACCAGGGCGACGGCCAGCGCCAGCGCGAAACCGAGCAGGACACCCGACACGCTGTTCTGGTCGGCCTGCTTGCTGACGACCAGGCAGCCGAGCGCGCCGGCGATCGCCACCACCGCACCCACCGACAGGTCGATGCCGCCCGTCGCGATCACCAGGGTCATACCGATCGACACCAGGATGAGCGGGGAACCGAACAGCACGATGGAGACGAGGCTGCCGTAGAGGTGACCCTCCTTCAGATGCACCGCGAAGAACCCGGGCGTGAAGGGGACGTTGATCAGAAGCAGTGCGACCAGGACCACCACCGGCCAGAAGAGCCGGTGCTGGGTCGCCGCACGCCATGCGGATGTGGTGGTCACTGGTGCTCTCCGCTCGCGATGGTCTGCATGATCCGCCCGGCGGTCAGCTCCGGGCCGTTGGTCAGCCGCGCGACGAGCCGGCGGTCGCGCAGCACGCCGATGGTGTGACTCAGCCGGAGCACCTCCTCCAGCTCGGCGGAGATGTAGACCAGGGCCATGCCGTCCTCGGACAGCGAGACCACCAGCTTCTGGATCTCCGCCTTGGCCCCGATGTCGATGCCGCGGGTCGGCTCGTCCAGGATCAGCAGCTTCGGCTGGGTGATCAGCCAGCGGGCCAGCAGCACCTTCTGCTGGTTGCCGCCGCTGAGGGTGCTGACCTTGGCCTCGGGATCGACCGGCCGGATGTCCAGCACTCCGATGTACCGGGCGACCAGCTCGTCGCGCTGCGCCGCCGGGATGGGACGGGTCCAGCCCCGGGCCGCCTGGAGGGCCAGGATGATGTTCTCCCGTACCGTCAGGTCCGGTACCAGGCCTTCGGTTCTGCGGTTCTCCGAGCAGAAGGCGACGCCCTTGCCGATCGCGTCGTTCGGTGCCCGCAGGGCGGCCGGCCGGCCGCCGAGGCTGACTGTGCCGCCGTCGGCGGTGTCGGCACCGAAGAGCAGCCGGGCCAGTTCGGTGCGCCCGGAACCGAGGAGTCCGGCGAGCCCGACGACCTCGCCGGCGTGGATCTCCAGGTCGAACGGGGCGATGCCGCCGGCCCGGCCCAGGTTCTCGGCCCGCAGCAGCGGATCGCCGACGGCGGGGCGCAGATGATGCTCGGTCAGCTCCTCCAGCTGGTCGAGGTCCTTGCCGATCATCAGCTTGACCAGCCCGACCTGGTCGAGGTCGCCGACGAGATGCTCGCCGACCAGGGCGCCGTTGCGCAGCACGGTCATCCGGTCGCAGACCTCGTAGATCTGGTCGAGGAAGTGCGAGACGAACAGGATCGCCACGCCCTCCTCCTTCAGCCGCCGCATCAGCGCGAACAGCTCGGCGACCTCGTCGCGGTCCAGGCTGGAGGTCGGCTCGTCCAGGATCAGCACCTTGGTGTCGCCGATGCTGATGGCCCGTACGATCGCCACCAACTGCTGCACCGCCAGCGGATACGAGCCCAGCGGCGCGGAGACGTCAAGGTCGAGCCCGAGCCGGGTGACCAGCTCGGCGGCCCTGGCGCGCAGCTGCTTCCACTGGATCCGGCCGGCCCGCAGCGGTTCGCGGCCGATGAGGATGTTCTCCGCCACCGAGAGGTTCTGGCAGAGGTTGACCTCCTGGTAGACGGTGCTGATGCCGGCCTGCTGGGCCTGCAGCGGGCTGTCGATGTGCACCGGACGGCCGTCGAGGGTGACCGTGCCGGCGTCGAGGGTGTGAACCCCCGTCAGGACCTTGATGAGGGTGGACTTCCCGGCGCCGTTCTCGCCGAGTAGGGCGTGGATCTCGCCGGGGAAGAGTCGGAAGTCGACGCCAGACAGAGCCCGCACGCCGGGGAACTGCTTACTGATGCCCGTCATTTCCAGGACGGGCCGCGGCTCTGCCATGGCAGCGCTCCTTGGTGGAATCGTGGAATCGTCACGGCCGGTACGGGAGCGCCCAGCGCCTGGGAGCTCCCGTAAACCGGGTGGTCAGTACTTGCGGGTCGGGAGCGCGGCCGCAGCCTGGTCCTGGGTGAAGTCGCCCTCCTTGGTCTTGATCCAGCGCGACAGGGTGGAGGCCTTGCCGGCGTGGACCGTCTTCACGACGTCCATCAGCTGCGGGCCGAGCAGTGGGTTGCACTCGGCGATCGCGTTGATCTGGCCCTTGGACATCGCGACGAAGCCGTCGTGCACACCGTCGATCGACACGATCTTGATGTCGGTGCCGGGGGTCTTGCCCGCCGCCTGGATCGACTGGATGGCGCCGATTGCCATGTCGTCGTTGTGGGCGAACAGCACGTTGATGTCGGAGTGGGCCTGCAGGAAGGCAGCCATGACCTGCTTGCCGCCGGCCCTGGTGAAGTCCCCGGTCTGGCTGACCACGATCTTCCAGGACGGGTCACTGGCCTTCATGACCTTGGCGAACCCCTTGGCCCGCTCGATCGCCGGGGCCGCACCGGTGGTGCCCTCGAGCTGTGCGATCTTGACGGCACCCTTGTGGTCGGCCAGTACCTTCTCCAGCAGGTGCGCGGCGCGCTCGCCCTCGGCCTCGAAGTCCGAGCCGACCAGCGTGACGTACAGCGAGGAGTCGGAGGTCTCGACGGAGCGGTCGGTGAGGATCACCGGGATGCCCGCGGCCTTGGCCTCCTTGAGCACGGCGTCCCAGCCGGTGACGACCACCGGGGAGAAGGAGATGACGTCGACCTTCTGGGCGATGTAGCTGCGGATCGCCGAGATCTGGTTCTCCTGCTTCTGCTGGGCGTCGGAGAACTTGAGGTTGATCCCGGCCGCTTTGGCGGCGTCCTTGACCGACTGGGTGTTGGCGGCGCGCCAGCCGCTCTCCGAACCGACCTGCGAGAAGCCGAGGGTGATCTGCTTGCCGCTCCCGCCGCTGCTGGAGGAGGTCGCCGAGGGGCTCTTCTTGGCGCAGGCAGCGAGGCCGCCCGCGGCTGCGGTGGCGGCGCTGACTGCGAGGAAGGTACGTCTGTTGAGCATGTCTTCTCCTTCGAAGAACTGAGCTGGTACGGACGCGCTGTTCAATCGGTCGGTTGTTGTTCGAGATTTCGGCTATACGGGAGCCGGTTCTCCAGGGCGCAAGTAGGTTCCCGTATCGGTTGTTAGCGCTAACAGGCAGGCGCTAGCACTCAGGGGTGCGGCGGTGAGGTGCTGCCGCGGACGATGAGCTGGGGTTCGATCACGAGCCGGGTCGCGCCCACCGGGCCACGGCCCTCGATCCGGTCGAGCAGCAGGCCGATGCTGCGTCTGCCCACCGCCGGGAAGTCCTGGCGGACCGTGGTCAGCGGGGGAGCGAAGAACTCCGACTCCGGGATGTCGTCGAAGCCGACCATCGCGACGTCGTCGGGAGTGCGCAGACCCGCCTCGCGGAAGGCACGCAACACCCCCAGCGCCATCTGGTCGTTGGCCACGAAGACCGCGGTCAGACCGCGGCCGGCCCAGCCGGCCAGCTCCTGGCCGGCCCGGTAGCCCGACAACGGGCTCCAGTCCCCGGACAGCAGGGGAGGGATCTCCGCCCCCGCGGTCTCGAGTGCCGCCCGCCATCCGGCGGTACGCGCCTCGGCCTCCAGCCAGTCCTCCGGACCGGCGACGTGCCAGACCGTACGGTGGCCCGCGGCCAGTAGATGTTCGGTCGCCAGCCGGGAGCCGGCGTACTGGTCGACGCCGACGCAGGGAAAGTCCGGATCGCGGCTGCCGGCCACGGTCACCACCGGGAAGGGATGGCGGAGTTCGGCCAGGGCCCCGACCGCCGAACGGCGCGGGGCGATCACGACCACCCCCTCGACTCCGCCTTCGCTGAGCAGTTCCAGGGCCTCGGACAGGTTTCCCGGGGTCAGTTCGCGCAGGCTGACGGTGGAGACCAGGTACCCCTCGGCGCGCGCCGCCTCCTCGAGCGCGAACACGGTGCTGGCCGGTCCGAAGAGGGTGGTGTCGCAGGCGATCACCCCGAGGGTGCGGGTGCGACGGGTGGCCAGTGCGCGGGCGGAGGAGTTGCGGCGGTAACCCAGCTTCTCGATCGCGCGAAGGACGCCGACCCGTGTCTCGTCGCGGACGTTGGGGTGGTCCCCCAGGACGCGGGAGACGGTCTGGTGGGACACGCCGGCGAGGCGGGCGACATCGGCCATGGTGGGGGCCCGGTGAAGCGGCTGTGCCATGGCCGTGTCTCCCTCGTGCCGGTCACCGATTAACAGGGTTGTGATGCGCACGACATTGTTAGCGCTCACAAATCAGCGGTCAAGATGTGTCACAAGGACCGGGCGTCACGGTTCAACAACGGCCGGGCGGAGGCTCGTTGACGTCGGATATTCAGCAGCGCCCATGACACCGCCGGCCCGGCCTCCACGGGGGAGGCC
>NZ_JBHYXC010000054.1:0-40353 GCF_042751495.1 Streptomyces sp. NPDC059373
GGACCCACCCCGACACGCCCCCGACCCACCCACGAACCGAACGCGCCCCCGGCGCAGGGCGCACCGCGCCCAGGCGCAGGGCGCACCGCGCCCCGTGCGACGTATCCACAACAGGGCACCCCAGCAGTTACGGTGAGCCCGGGACGGGGGCTCGTCAGGGGGTTCAGGGGGATGGACGACGCGGGAAGTGGCGGAGCCGGGGGGCGGGGCCGGGACGGGCTGACGGACGTGCTGGGCGTGGCGGTGCTGGTGTGCTCCGCGTCGTGGGCGCTGATCGCGGCAGCGGGGCGGACCGCGCGGCCGGAGGGCGTGCTGCTGGCGGTGCTCGCGGTGGCGGCCGGGTACGCGGCGGGGCGGATCGGGGGGTCGCTGCTGCCGGTGGCGGCTCCGGCGTTGACGGCGGTCGCCGTGGTCGGGCTGGCCGTGGTGTTGCCGGGGCGGCTGGAGGGCGGCTCGCATACGCCGCCGCTGGGGTACGCGAACGCGGATGCCGCGCTGCTCGTCCTGGCCACGGGTGCCGCGTGCTGCGCCGCCTGGGCGGCCGGGTCGCCTGCGTTGCGGCTGGGGCTGCGGTTGCTGGGGGCGGGGGCGGGCACGCTGGCTCTGGTGATCGGCTCGGCGGCGGGTTTCGCCGCGTCGGTCGGGGTGGTGCTGTGCTCGCTGGCGGCTGCCCGTACGCCCAGGGTGCTCGGCCTCGCCGGGCTGGCGCTGGCGACGGCCGTGGCGGTCGGGGGTACGTACGCGATGGCCGTGGACGCGTTGCCGTCCGGGCTGTCGGCCTCGGTGTCGGGGCAGCTGACGCCGGGGCGGGTGGCGCTGTGGCGGGAGGCGGTCCGTCTCGCCGAGGCGAATCCGCTGCGCGGAGTGGGCCCGGGGCAGTTCACCGAGGTCAGCCAGGCGGAGCCGGCCACGACGGCCGACGCGGTGGGCCCCGCCGGGACGCTGCGGTCCGCGCCACTGCAGCTCGCCGCCGAGGAGGGTGTTCCGGGGGTCGCGTTGCTCGCCGCCGCGTACGCCTGGGTTCTGTGGGCGCTGCGCCGGTCCCCGCGCCCGACCCCGGTGGTGCTGACCGCCGGTGCCGCCCTGACCGGCCTGGCCCTGCAGGCTTCCGTCGATCACATCCTCGGTTTCGCCGCCGTCACGGCGGTCGCGGGCCTGCTGGCCGGTCTGGCCACCGCCCGCCCGGACCGCACCGACCACCCCTGAGGCCGGGCTCTTGCCCCGGTACCGGGAGGCGACCTAGCATTGGTGAATCGATTCGACGAATCGATTCGACAAGGCACGACGGGAGCCGCATGACCACCATCAAGGACGTCGCCGAGCGCGCGGGCGTCGCGCCGAGCACCGTGTCGTACGTCCTGAGCGGCTCACGCAAGATCTCGGAGGACACCCGCCAGGCGGTCCAGCGGGCGATCGACGAGCTGGGCTACCACCCCCGGGCGAGCGCCCGCACCCTCCGCAGCACCCGTACGAACGTGCTGGCGCTGGCGCTGCCGCGCGCGGCGGGCGGGTACCGGGCGGTGGACGGGCGGTTCGCGATCGACATCAGCGACGCGGCCCGTTCGCACGGCTATGACGTACTGCTGATGACCGACCAGGAGGGCGTGCCGGGGCTGCGCCGGATCGCCCGCAGCGGGCAGGCGGACGCGGCAATCCTGATGGCGGTGGAGATGGAGGACCCGCGGATCGACGCGATGCGCGAACTCGGCTTCCCGGCGGCGCTGCTGGGCCGGTCGGCGGACGACGCGGTCCTGCCGTGGACGGACCTGGACTGGGAGGCGGCCGCCGCGCTGGCCGTGCACGAGCTGGCGGCGGCCGGCCACCAGGACATCGCCTACCTCGCCACGACCGAGCACGAGATCCAGGCCCGGCGCGGCTACGCGATCCGTGGCGTGGCCGGGGCGCGCCGGGCCGCGCCGGAGACCGGGGCGGCGGTGCAGGTGCACCAGTCGACCGGCGACATGGCACGGCTCACCCGGCGGCTGCGCAGCCTGCTCACCGGGGAGCGGCCGCCGACCGCGCTGATCGTGCAGCACGTGGCGGCGCTGCCGCACATCCTCGCGGCGGTCGCGGCCGAGGGCCTGCGGGTCCCGGAGGACGTGTCGGTGATGGCGGTCGGCAATCTCCCGGACGACGTCGGGGGCAGCGATCTGCCGCGTATCGAGCTCCCGGTGTCCCGGATGTCCGCCGAAGTGACCCGGCTGGCCGTCGAGTCGATCACCGCGGACGCCGACCTCCCGGTCCCGCACCGGCTGATCGCCCCCGTGCTCGTGCCGGGCCCCCGCGTCGCCCCGCCGCGGCCTCGCACGGCCAACTGAGCCCCCTCCCCCCGCGTACGAAAGCAGGATCACCCATGAAGTTCACCGACGGCTACTGGCTCATGCGTCCGGGCGTCACGGCCAAGTACGCGACCTCGGTCGCGGACGCCGCCGTCGAGGAGGACCGGATCACGCTGTACGCACCCGTGAAGCAGGTGCGGCACCGCGGTGACACCCTCAACAGCCCGCTGCTGACCGTCGAGTGCTGGTCCCCGGCCGAAGGCGTGATCGGCCTGCGCTACACCCACCACGGCGGAAAGGCGCTCCACGGACCGGACTTCGCACTGACCGCCGAGCCGGACGGCGGCCCGGGAAAGACCGTACGCGACGGCTCGGTCGTCGAACTGACCACCGGCGAACTCGCTCTGCGCGTCGACACCGCGGCACCCTGGAAGCTGGACTTCACCGCCGCCGGCCGCCTTCTGACCTCCATCGGCGAGCGCGGCAGCGGCTACGCGACCGACCCGGACGACCGGCACTTCATGATCGGGCAACTCACCCTCGGGGTGGGCGAGCTGATCTACGGCCTGGGCGAGAGATTCACGCCGTTCGTGAAGAACGGCCAGACCGTTGACATCTGGCAGGCGGACGGCGGCACCAGCAGCGAGCAGGCGTACAAGAACATCCCGTTCCACCTCACCAACCGCGGCTACGGCGTGTTCGTCAACCACCCCGGCAAGGTCTCGTACGAGATCGGCACCGAGGCGGTCGGCCAGGTGCAGTTCAGCGTCGAGGACCAGTCCCTCGAGTACTTCGTGATCTACGGCCCGACCCCGAAGGAGATCCTGGCCCGCTACACGGCGCTCACCGGCCGCCCGGCGCTGCCCCCCGCGTGGTCCTTCGGCCTGTGGCTGTCGACGTCCTTCACCACCGACTACGACGAGGCGACCGTCAACCGCTTCGTTCAGGGCATGACGGACCGTGAGATCCCGCTCAGCGTCTTCCACTTCGACTGCTTCTGGATGCGCGAGTACCAGTGGAGCGACTTCGTCTGGGACCCGGACGTCTTCCCCGACCCGCAGGGGATGCTGACCAGGCTGAAGGCGCAGGGGCTGAGGATCTGCGCCTGGATCAATCCGTACATCGCGCAGAAGTCACCGCTGTTCGCGGAAGGTATGCGCGAGGGGTATCTGCTCCGGCGCCCCAACGGCGACGTGTGGCAGTGGGACCTGTGGCAGCCCGGCATGGCGCTGGTCGACTTCACCAACCCGGCGGCGCGCGACTGGTACTCCGACAAGCTGCGGGGACTGCTGCGCCAGGGCGTGGACTGCTTCAAGACGGACTTCGGCGAGCGCGTGCCGGTCGAGGTCACCTGGTACGACGGCTCCGACCCGGAGCGCATGCACAACTACTACGCGCAGATCTACAACCAGGTGGTCTTCGACCTGCTCCGCGAGGAGCGCGGCGAGGGCGAGGCCGTGCTCTTCGCCCGGTCGGCGACCGCGGGCGGCCAGCAGTTCCCGGTGCACTGGGGCGGTGACTGCGAGTCCACGTTCGGGGCGATGGCCGAGTCCCTGCGCGGCGGCCTGTCGCTGGGGCTGTCCGGCTTCGGCTTCTGGAGCCACGACATCGGCGGCTTCGAGGGCACCCCGACGCCGGCGGTCTTCAAGCGCTGGGTGCAGTTCGGGCTGCTGTCGTCGCACAGCCGCCTGCACGGCAGCAAGTCCTACCGCGTGCCGTGGGACTACGGCGAGGAGGCGGTCGCCGTCACCCGCGACTTCACCCGCCTCAAGCATCGCCTGGTGCCCTACCTCTACCGTGCCGCCCTGCAGGCACGGGACCACGGCACTCCGGTGATGCGCGCCATGGTGCTGGAGTTCCCCGACGATCCGGCCTGCCACCAGCTCGACCGCCAGTACATGCTGGGCGACGACCTGCTCGTCGCGCCGGTGTTCAGTGAGGACGGCACGGTCGACTACTACGTCCCCGAGGGCACCTGGACCCATCTCCTCACCGGCGAGCGCGTCGCGGGCCCCGGCTGGCGCCGCGAGACGCACGGCTTCGACACGCTGCCGCTGCTGGCCCGCCCCGGCTCCGTCGTGCCCTTCGGGGCCGTCGAGGACGGACCCGAGTACGACTGGGTGGACGGGGTCACGCTGCGGGTGCACGCCCCGGCGGACGGCGGCGAGACGGTGACGGCCGTCCCCGCGCCGGACGGTGGCATCGCGGCGGTGTTCCGTACGAGGCGTACGGGTGACGTCGTCACCGTCGAGGCCGAGAACGCCACGTCCTGGTGTGTGCTGCTCGTCGGGGCGGACGTCGTGGACGGGGTCGAGGGGGCGGCGGCGGTGGAGCGTACGCCGCTCGGCGTGCTCATCGAGGCGTCCTCGTCCGTGGTGACGGCGCGCTGGTCCTGAGGCGTCAGGGGGAGCGGAGTTTGAGAGAGGCGCGGATCGCCTTCACGGCGCCCTCCGCGTCGTCCACCGTGACGGTGAAGTGACGTCCGTTGCCCAGGTCCACCACCAGGCCCGGGCCACGGCGCACCACCACCGCCGTCCCCTTGTCCGGCCGCCAGCGATACCCCCACCCGCCCCAGCCGCGCGGGCTCACCAGGGGCGCGAAGTGCGCGCCGCTCACCTCGTCGATGGGGATGCGGCGGCGCGGCACGCCCATATGGCCGCAGCGCACCTCCACCGCGTCATGGTCCACGCGTACGCGTACATGGGTGAACGCGATCGTCCCGAAGATCACCAGCAGGCCGACCGCGATGCAGCCCACGACCGCCATCACCAGCGGCGCGAGTCCCGTGGTGTACGAGCTGTCCACGGCCAGCTCGACCCCCAGCGCCACGCAGGCCGCTCCGGCCGCCGCCAGCACCCACTGAAGGCGATTGCTGGCGTGGCCCGTCCACACATGGGCTGTGCGCGCGTCATCACTGTGCGCGTCCGTCATGCCCGCAGCCTACCGATGCGCGGCCACCTTGGCAGTCCCTACGCCACCGGCACATCCGACGCCCGCAGCGCCCTGCCCTCCGCATACCGGTCCGCCTCCGGCGGCAGCGCCGACTCCCGGCCGCTCAGGATCACCGTCAGTCCCCCCGTCGGCTCCGCCTCCGGCGCCGGTCCCGCCCCGATCCGGCGCAGCGCCTGCGCCGCGACGGCCCCGGCCGAGCCGTACAGGGCGACCTCGGTTCCGCCGTCCGGCCGTACGGCCGCCCGGATCCGCTCCGCGACCAGCTCGTAGTGCGTACAGCCCAGCACGACCGCCCGCACATCCTGAGGCGTCAGCGCAGCCGCCGCCGCGACAGCCGCCTCGATCGCCGCGTCATCCGCGTACTGCACCGCGTCCGCCAACCCCGGGCACGGCACCTCCGTCACGTCGGCACCCCCGGCGAACTCCGCGATCAACCCCCGCTGATACGCACTGCCCGTCGTCGCCGGGGTCGCCCAGATCGCGACCGCCCCACCCGTCCCCGCCGCCGGCTTGATCGCCGGCACGGTCCCGATGACCGGCACCCCCGGCTCCAGCTCGGCACGCAACGCGGGCAGCGCATGCACCGACGCCGTATTGCAGGCCACGATCAGCGCGTCCGGCCGATGCGCCATCGCCGCCCGCACACAAGCCAGCGACCGCTCCGTCACATCCTCCGGCGTCCGCGGCCCCCACGGCAGCCCGTCCGGATCCGACGACAGAATCAACTCCGCGTCCGGCCTCAACCGCCGAAGCGCCGCCGCCGCCGCAAGCAACCCGATCCCGGAGTCCATCAGCGCAATCTTCACCGGCGCAACTTTACGCGACCGCACCCCCGTGGCCCGCGGTGCCGGGTTCCCCGGTGGGGCTTGTCCGGGCCGAGCGCTGGAGCCACCCGGCCCGGCCGGAGTGCGGTACCGGGAGGTGGAGGAAGAACCCCCTCCGAGACCCACCACCGGGCGCAAGCCGCCATCGGAACCGGAGGGGGTGGGGCGGGGTGGGTCCGTAGAGACGCTAAGGCGACGCAGAACGCCCAGTTCCGAGCGAGCGAGGAACAGGGCGGGCGAGGATAGCTGTCTCATAGGACCCACCCCGACACGCCCCCAACCCACCCACGAACCGAACGCGCCCCCCGCCCGCACCCCACGGTCCCGGGCAATCGGGGGGGGAGGGTGGGGGAAAAAGCCCCGGCCAACTACCGCCCACGGGGCGGAAACCGCGGCGCACCGCATACGGAAGACTGCACGACGTGACGGTACTGACGTGGGTCGCGGTCGTATCCCTGGCGGCATGGGCATGGCTGACGCTGGGCCAGGGCTTCTTCTGGCGGACGGACACCCGCCTGCCGCCGCCCGGCGAAGTCGCGCCGTGGCCGGCGGTAGCGGTCGTGATCCCGGCACGGGACGAGGCGGAGGTGTTGCCGGCAAGCCTGCCGTCCGTGCTGGCCCAGGCATACGCGGGCCACGCAGAAGTGTTCCTCGTGGACGACGGAAGCTCCGACGGCACGGGGGACATCGCCCGGGCCCTCGCGGAGCGGCACGGCGGGCTGGCCCTGACGGTGACGTCGCCGGGGGCCCCACCACCGGGGTGGACGGGGAAGCTGTGGGCGGTACGCCATGGCATCGCACTCGCCGCGGAACGCACGGACGCCGAGTATCTGCTGCTCACGGACGCGGACATCGCGCATGAGCCGGAGTCGCTGCGCGAGCTGGTGTCGGCGGCGCGGGCGGCCGACCTGGACATGGTGTCGCTGATGGCGCGGCTGCGCGTCGTGACGGGGTGGGAGCGGCTGATCGTTCCGGCGTTCGTGTACTTCTTCGCCCAGCTGTACCCCTTCCGCTGGGTGAACCGTCCCCGCGCCCGGACCGCCGCCGCGGCGGGCGGCTGCGTGCTGATCCGACGTGACGCGGTCGAGCGGGCGGGCGTCCCGGAGGCGATCCGGCACGCGGTGATCGACGATGTCGCGCTGGCCCGGGCGGTGAAGCGCAGCGGCGGCCGCATCTGGCTGGGGCTGGCGGACCGGGTGGACAGCGTGCGGCCGTATCCGGGGCTGGCGGAGCTGTGGCGGATGGTGTCGCGGAGCGCGTACGCACAGCTGAGGCACAGTCCGTCGCTGCTGGCGGGGACGGTGGCGGGGCTGGTGTGCATCTATCTGGTACCGCCGGTGGCGGCGGTCGCGGGGGCCCTGACCGGGTCGTGGTGGGCGTGCGCGGCAGGGGCGGCGGCGTGGGGGTTGATGGCGGGGACGTACGTGCCGATGCTGCGCTACTACCGGCAGTCGGTGTGGTGGGCGCCGCTGCTGCCGCTGACGGCGGCGCTGTATCTGCTGATGACGGTGGACTCGGCGGTGCAGCACTACCGGGGCCGGGGCGCGGCGTGGAAGGGCCGTACCTACGCGCGCCCCGACGCAGACGCGGACGCGGACGCGTCCGCATAGGCCCCGGCGCAGGCCTCGGCATAGGCCGCCGCGAGGCGCGCGCCGACCGCGGCGGTGCCGAAGCGGCGCCGGGCCTCGGCGGCGAGGGCGGCGGGCCGGTGGTTCGGCAGGGCGGCAGCGGCCCGGACGAGGGCCGGGGCGTCGGCCCCGACGACGGGGGTGCCGCAGCACAGCGCGTCGAGAGCGGTGAGGTCCCAGGCCCGGGCGGTGGCGAAGAGGTCGGCGTGGGCGAGGTCGTGGAGCAGGGCGGCACGGCCGCGCGGTCCGGGGAGCTCGCCTATGACGTGGAGCCGCAGCCGGGCGTCCTCCGCATGGGCCTCGGCGAAGGCGTGCACCAGGGCGTCCCAGTCCTCCGCCCCGCCGGTCACCGCGACCCGTACCGGGTCCTGGCGGATCCGGGCCCGCGCGGGCACCGGGGGCAGCTCCTCGGCGTCGACGGGGTGCGGCAGGGCGAGCACGGCGGCGGCCGACTCGTGGAGGCGGGTGGCGCGGCGCCGGGCGAGGCGGCCGGGGAGCGGCGGCCCGCCGGTGCTGAGGACGTACGGGATCCGGGCGGCGCGGGCCAGCCACGGCACCGGCACATCGGTGCAGGGCGCATGGGCGTGCAGCACGTCGAGGCGGCCGCATTCGGCGCCTTCCAGCCGGACCAGGGCCATGATGCGGCGTGCGGTGAGGTGCCGGCCGACGCCGGTCACCACCTCGTACCGGTGCGGCAGCTCGGGGTCGCGGCCCGCATACGGCAGGCCGGGGACGGGAGGCAGCGACAGCGCCGGTACGGAGACGATGCCGACCACGTCCGCGGCGGTGCCTGCGGCCTTGAGCCAGTCCTCCGGGCGCTCCGGACCGGCGGGGCCGAACAGCATGGCTACGCGCATGGGCAACTGTTGCACACGAATACGGCACGTAAGGGGCGTTCGGGCGCTTCCGTCCCACTCGTGAGGGTGACGTCGTGGTCGTGTGGATTCGCTGTGACGGAGGTGGCGCCGGGTTGACGTGGGGCCGCCGCAGGGGGTCGTACCACGGGGTAAGTCGCCGGATGGGGAGGCTTTTACACGATAGAAACGGCTCGCGGCGACCGTTTTTAGTTGATTCGCTCGGATTGAGGATCAGCCGTCACTCACCGCTCATGAAATGACCTACTAATCAGTCTCCCCAACCAGCACATCGTGGGCTTAACTTATGGGCTATGACCTCCCCCCGCGGCTCTTACAGCGGTGGCTACTACACGTCACCGTTCTTCCCGGACACCCCCATCTACGACAGCCTCGTCGCCGAGCGGGGCACCCCTCAGATCGCGCCGATCCGAGTTCCGTCCGCCTACGACAGCGGAAGCAACCTGCCGGCGCTGCCGTCGGCGCTTCCGGCCCTGCCCGCCGGACCGTCGTCGTACCAGACGCCGCCGCAGGGCAACTACAACGGGTACTCCCAGCAGGGATACCAGCAACAGCAGCCGCTGCAGCAGGCGCCCGCCCCGTACATCCCGCAGCAGGCCACGGCCCAGCGGGCTCCGTACAACGGCGGTTACCAGCAGCCGCAGCAGGCCCCGTACCAGGGCCCGGCGGGCTACGAGGCGGCGCGCCCGGCGGCGCCCCGCCCGCAGCCTCCGCGCCCGGCGCAGCCCGGCGGCTATGAGGAGCAGCAGCCGTACCAGCGGCGCAATCTCGGCCAGGGCTACTACCAGGGCTGAGACGGTCGACCGGCCGGTGGCACGATGACGTCATGACGACACCGCGCCTGAGTGCACTGCACATCTACCCCGTGAAGTCGGTCCGCGGACGGGCGCCCAAGGAGGTGGGCGTCGAGCCGTGGGGGCTGGACGGGGACCGGCGGTGGATGGTGGTCGACGCCGCGGGGAGGTTCGTCACGCAGCGGGAACGGCCGGAACTGGCGCTGATGGACGCCGAGCCGACGCAGGACGGGGGTCTGCGGCTCGGCGGCCCGGGGCGCGAGGTGCTGACGGTGCCCGTGCCGGTGACGGCGCCGCTTTCCGGTGTGACCGTGCCGGTGACGGTGTGGGGCGACAAGGTGGAGGCCGTTCCCGCGGGGGATGCGGCCGCCGCCTGGCTGAGCGCGTACCTGGGGACCGAGGCGGCCCTGGTGTACATGGACGACCCGGCGCGGCGCCGCCCGGTCGATCCGGAGTTCGCGCTGCCCGGCGACTCGGTGAACTTCGCCGACGGTTTCCCGCTGCTGCTCACCACCACGGCCTCGCTCGACGCCCTCAACTCGCTGATCGCCGGCGGCGACCGGTCCGCCGAGGGCCCACTGCCGATGGACCGGTTCCGGCCGAACGCGGTGATCGACGGGACCGAACCCTGGGCCGAGGACGGCTGGCGCCGGATCCGGATCGGTGACGTCGCCTTCCGGGTGGTCAAGCCCTGCGGGCGCTGCGTCGTCACCACGACCGACCAGCGGACCGGCGAGCGCGGCAGGGAGCCGTTGCGCACGCTGGCCCGGCACCGCCGCGTCGGCGGGCAACTGGTGTTCGGACAGAATCTGATTCCGGAGCACCCCGGAACACTTCGGGTCGGTGACGCGTTGTTCGTTATGGACTGAAGGCGTCCCAAGGCCGTGCCACGGCCGGCCTGGCGTACGAGCGTGATTTCGCTCTCGTACGACCGGCCTTCGAGGCGCATGAGCCCCGCCGTATGCGGTACTTGGACGGTGAAGGGGGTGCAGCCCGTGACGAGGGTGCGGTTGTGGAGGTGGCGGCGCAATCCCCTGCGCCGCCGTTCGGACGTGCTCGAGACCTGGGCCGGCCTGATCGCCGCGATCGTCATCGTTCTGGGCGCCCCCGCGGCGGGCTGGGCGACGGGTTCGCTGGTGAACGGCGCGTTGCAGCACACCGTACGGGCGCAGCGCAGCGAGCGCAGCGTCGTGCCGGCGCTGGTGCTCAAGGCCGGGTCCCGCGAGATCGCCCAGACGGATCCTGACTCCGGGCAGGTACGGCAGGAGCGGCGCAGCGCCGTCGCCCGCTGGACCGCCCCCGACGGCACGAAGATCACCGGCCCGATCCATATCCCGGTCAACAAGGGCAAGGGCGACACGGTCCGCATCTGGGTCGACCGGCAGGGCCGTGTGATGCCCGCTCCCCTGGACCCGGCGGCCGCGGCGACCCATGGGGTGCTTGCTGGTATGGGGGCCTTCGTGGCCGCCGGCGTTCTGCTACTGGTGGTGCGGCAGATGCTGCTGTGGCAGTTGATGAGACGGCGGCTCGCCGAGTGGGAGCGCGAGTGGGAGGCAGCCGGCCAGGACTGGGGCCACGCGGGCAGAGCCTAGGGCCCCTCCCGCCCCGCTCCGGACCGCACCCATCAGGTGATCCATGCCCGGCTCGGTGCTGGCGCACGCCCCGCGCACGCTACGGTGGTTGCCCCGGTCCCCCGGTCAACAGCGCAACGCAAGTAAGAGGATGGGGCAAAGCATCCCAATGGCACAGGGCGTGGTTCAGGTGACGCACACCAGCTCTTCGCGGTGGCGCCGCCGCACGGGAGAGTACGAGAGCCTGGCCGCGGCCCTGGAGGCCGCCGGCGACGGGGACGTGCTCTCGATCAACCCCGGCACCTACCGGGAGAACCTGGTCGTCCAGCACGCCATAACGCTGCGCGGGGCCGAGGGCCCCGGCTCGGTGCGGATCGCCCCGGCGGGCGGGGTCGCCCTGACCGTACGTGCCTCGGCGACCGTGCAGGACCTGTCCATCGAGGGCCAGGACACCTCCGCCGCCGCCCTGCTCATCGAGGGCTCGGCCCCCGAGCTGTCGGGCCTGCGGGTCGTCACCCGCTCGGCGGTCGGCATAGAGGTGCGGGACGGCGCCCGGCCGACCGTGCGGCACTGCACTGTGGACAATCCGGCGGGGCTCGGCATCAGCGTTCTGGAGTCCTCCGGCGGGCTGTTCGAGGACGTCGAGGTGGTGGCGGCGGGCCAGACCGGCTTCTCCGTACGCGGTGGCGCCTCGCCCCGCCTGGAGCGCTGCAGGATCCACAACGCCAACGGCGCCGGCCTGTCGCTGACCGGCGAGGGCACCGCCGCCGAGGCCGTCGGCTGCGAGGTTTACGAGGTCAAGGGCACCGGAGTGCAGGTCGCCTCGCGCGCGGCCGGACACCTCACCGACTGCCAGGTGCACCGCACGACCGGCGACGGGATCACCCTCGACACGGACGCGGTGCTGACCCTCTCCGACTGCGACATCCACGACATCCCCGAGAACGCCATCGACCTGCGGTCCCGGTCGGTGCTGACGCTGACCCGCAGCACCGTCCGCCGCTTCGGCCGCAACGGCCTGTCGGTGTGGGACCCGGGCACCCGCGCGGACGCCAACCAGTGCGAGATCCACGAGAGCCAGGGCGACTACCCGGCGGTCTGGGTGAGCGACGGCGCCGCCGCGATACTGGACAGCTGCCGCGTCCGCGACGTCCCCGACGCCCTGTTCGTGCTCGACCGGGGCTCGCGCGCCGACGTCGTCGACACCGACATCTCCCAGGTCCGCAACACCGCCGTGTCCGTCAGCGACGGCGCCGTCGTCCAGCTCGACGACTGCCGGATCCGCGAGGCCGCCACCGGCGCCTGGTTCCGGGACCACGGCAGCGGCGGCACCCTGGCCTCCTGCACCATCGACGACGTCCAGACCGGTGTCATCGTCACCAAGGGCGCCGACCCGACCGTCGAGCGCTGCACGGTCACCAACCCCGGCGAGGCCGGCTTCTACGTCTCGGCGGGCGGCCGCGGCACCTTCACCGGCTGCCGCGTCACGGGCAGCCGCAGCTACGGTTTCCACATCATCGACGGCTGCCGCTCCACCCTGACCCGGTGCCGTACGGAGCGCTGCGCGCGCGGCGGGTACGAGTTCGCCGAGCCGGGCCCGGTGACGGAGGACTGCTCCGGGGACCACAGCGGCGAGACCACCGTCCAGATCGCCCTGCCGCCCGTCCCGGCGCCCGAACGGCAGCCCGCGGCGCAGTCGTACGGACTGCTGGGCGGGGTGCCCGAGCAGCGCGCCCCCGAGCCCGCGCCGGAGCCGGCCCGGGAGTCGGACGACGTCCTCGCCGAACTGGACGCGCTGGTCGGCCTGGAGAGCGTCAAGCGCGAGGTGCGCACCCTCATCGACCTGATCGCCGTCGGCCGCCGCCGCCAGGAGGCCGGCCTCAAGGCGCCGGGGCTCCGACGCCACCTGGTCTTCACCGGCTCCCCCGGCACCGGCAAGACCACCGTGGCCCGGCTCTACGGCGAGATCCTGGCCTCGCTCGGCGTGCTGGAGCGCGGCCACCTGGTCGAGGTCGCCCGTGTCGACCTGGTCGGCGAGCACATCGGGTCCACCGCGATCCGTACGCAGGAGGCCTTCGACCGGGCGCGCGGCGGGGTGCTGTTCATCGACGAGGCGTACGCGCTGGCGCCGGAGGACTCGGGCCGTGACTTCGGGCGCGAGGCGATCGACACACTGGTGAAGCTGATGGAGGACCACCGCGACGCGGTCGTCGTCATCGTGGCCGGCTACACCTCCGAGATGGAACGGTTCCTCGCCTCCAACCCCGGTGTCGCGTCCCGCTTCTCGCGCACCATCACCTTCGGCGACTACTCGCCCGAGGAGCTGCTGCGGATCGTCCGCTCGCAGGCCGAGGAGCACCAGTACCAGCTGGCCGACGACGCCGGCGAGGCCCTGCTGAAGTACTTCATGGCCATTCCCAAGGGCCCCGCCTTCGGCAACGGCCGCACCGCCCGGCAGACTTTCGAGGCGATGGTCGAACGCCACGCCGGACGGCTCGCGCACGTCGCCGAGCCGAGCCATGAGGAGCTTCAGCTGCTCTACCCGGAGGACATCCCGGCGCTGTCCTGACTCGGCAACCGCACGAGCAGCATGGTGCGTTCGGCGGCGAAGGCCGGGTCGACCTGGTAGTCGGAGTGCGCCAGGAGCGGTGCCGGCAGCGGGTTGTCGACGTCCCGGCCGTACGCCGTCGGGTCCAGCAGCGGTCCCCGGTCGACGTCGCGCACGCCGACCGGGCCGCCGATCGGGTCCGTACGCCGCCACAGGTTCCGCCACGCGTGCAGGTCGGCGTGGAGCGAGTCCAGGGCCTCACGGCCGAAGTACACCGGGAACCAGCGGCCGTAGAGCCGGTGCAACGGCGAGCCGTAGGTCAGCAGGGCGATCCGGCCCCGGGTCCGCGGGTCGAGCTGCCAGGCGGCCGCGGCGGCGAGGACGCTGCCCTGGGAGTGCCCGGAGAGGATGATGCGGCCGCCGTACGTTCTGGTCCAGGTGGTCATCCGCCAGGTCAGGTCGGGCACCGCCCGCTCCGCGTAGCAGGGCGGCGCGAAGGGGTGGGCGGCGCGCGGCCAGAAGGTGCCGACGTCCCAGAGGATGCCGATGGTGCGGCGTGCCCCGGCGTCCCGGTAGGCGCGGCGCCCCAGGGTGACCAGGGCGACGACGCCCGCACCGACCAGCCAGGACCCGACGGCCTGGGCCGATTCGGCGAGCGAGTGGAAGATCCACGGCCAGGTGAGGGTGGCCTGGCCCGGCACCGCGTCGCTCACCCACGCACCGGCGAGGGTGGCGGCGCCGAACACGAAGGACATGGCCGCGATCACGCCGACCAGGAGCGGCGTCCGGTCGGTGAGGCCCGCCATGGCCCGTGCCCGGGCGATCTGCCGGGTGCGGGCGCTGTCGTGGGGCTCGCCCGGGTAATCGGCCTCGACCCCGGCCGTCAGGTCCCGGGTCACCCGCCACAGCCGCCGGGCCTCCACGGCCGCCACCAGGGCCACCACGACGATCAGCACCGGAATGACCGACGCCTGCCACGACAGCAGCACCGGCGGCCCGGCGATGGGGCTCCCCTGCATCCCCGGCGTCGCCCCCTTGTCGAGCCAGTCCGCCACCCGCTGCGCCACCCCACCGGTCAGCACCCCCGCCAGGGCGCAGGCCAGCAACGCCACCGCCGGCCCGCCCAGGCCGCGCAGGGCGGTGCCCTTCTCGGGCGTGCACATCAGCCAGGCGGTCACGGTGAGCCCGAGCAACAGCACCCCCTGCAGCAGCGTCAGCCCGCCGAAGGCCGCCGCCGCCGGGAGCCGGCCGCCGGAGTGCCAGCCGGTGCGGTGCCAGCCGGCGTACGCGGCCGAGGCGACGAGCACCGCCTGCGAGCCGATGTAGAGCAGGCGGGACGGCAGGTGGTCGATCACCTCGTCGAGGTGGCTCTCGCTGCGGCCCGCGACGGCCGCCGCCGCGACGGTGACCAGCACGAGCGCGATCACCGCCCCGGCCAGCGTCCAGCCCACGACGGCCTGTGTGTCCCGCCGCAGTGGCGGCACGAGCAGCGCGGCCGCCACCGTCAGCAGCCCGGCGGCGGTATGCGCGGCCCGTAGCCGGGCCACCAGCCGCCGTCCGAACCAGAACCCGGGGAGCGCGAGCGGCGAGGCCGGGTCGTCATGCCGGCGGTCCCCGGCGCCGGTGGGGAGCGGCTTCTGGGACTCGTACGCGTACCAGGTGCGCCGCGACAGCCACCACAGCAGCCCGGTGAGCACCACCGGCACGACCGCCCCGATCACCAGCCGCAGCCCGGGCTCGCCGGCCGGCAGGAAGCCCAGCCAGCTCTTGCTGCTCGCGCACACCGGCACCCCGGCGCACTGCCAGGCCACCAGGTCCATCGCGACCTCGCACGCCCCGGCGACCAGCAGCACCGTGAGGCTGAGCGACACCAGCCGCAGCAGCACCTCGTACGTCCGCCGGAGCCCGGCGCTGTTGGACGGGGGCCGCATCCAGTGGGCGAGGTTGGCCACCATGAAGGGCAGCAGAAGCAGCCAGAGCGCCCGGCTGCCGTCGCCGGAGGTGAGATTGCACCAGGAGTAGGCGTCCGGCACCGGCTTGCCCTGGTAGGCGGCGGGGCGCCGTTCCGCGTCCGCGTCCTCGGTGCGGCGGTAGATGCCCGCCGTGTCGTCACCGGAGACCCGGGTGATCCGGGGGTCGTTGAGCATGGCCTGCGGGGTGGTGCCGCCGACGCCGTGGACGAGCAGCTCCAGCGCGAGCGGTTCGTTTCCGGCCTGTTCCGTGCCCGTACCGGTGTCCGTGTTCGTGTCCGACCGCATCCCGACCGCCTTCCCCGTACGGTCAGCATTCCCATGCGTAGCGCGCTGTGATCGCGCCCTTGCAGAAGGCGCACAGAATTGTGATGCTGCCGTGGCATGTGGGACAGGTCATACCGTGCGCCCCCGCCCTCTGCCAGGGCCGCCCGGCCATGGAAGGATGTGCAGCGGCTCGGCAGCCGGCAGCGCATCAGACGACCAGCGGATGGGACGGGACCTCGGGTGAGCGACAACCAGAACCTGCTCGCGGAGCAGCGCCGCGCGCTGATCCTGGACGAGGTCCGGAGGCGCGGCGGTGTCCGCGTCAACGAGCTGACCCGCAAACTCAACGTCTCGGACATGACCGTCCGCCGTGACCTCGACGCCCTGGCACGTCAGGGTGTCGTCGAAAAGGTGCACGGCGGCGCCGTCCCCGTCGTCGAGGCCAGCAGCCACGAGCCCGGCTTCGAGGCGAAGTCCAGCCTCGAACTGGGCGCCAAGGAGGCCATCGCGCGCGCCGCGGCCCGGCTGGTCACGCCCGGCAGCGCTATCGCCCTGTCCGGCGGCACGACCACCTACGCCCTGGCCCACCGGCTGCTGGATGTCCCCGATCTGACCGTCGTCACCAACTCGGTCCGGGTCGCCGACGTCTTCCACGCCGCCTCGCGCCGTCCGGGAGCGCGGGAGGGTGCCGCCACCGTCGTCCTGACCGGCGGTGTGCGCACCCCGTCGGACTCCCTGGTCGGGCCGGTCGCGGACCGCGCGATCGGCTCCCTCCACTTCGACCTGCTCTTCCTCGGGGTCCACGGCATCTCGGTCGAGGCGGGTCTGTCGACCCCGAATCTCGCCGAGGCGGAGACCAACCGCCAGTTCGTCCGCTCCGCCCGCCGTGTCATCGTCATCGCCGACCACACCAAGTGGGGCACGGTGGGCCTGAGTTCGTTCGCCGCGCTGGAGGACGTCGACACCCTGGTCACGGACGCCGGTATCCCCGAGGTGTTGCGGGCGGAGATCGCCGAGCACCTCTCGGAGCTCATCGTCGCCGGCGAGACCACCACATCTGACTAGCCGTCAGGTACGGTTGGGGTCATGGCCCGCCCACTTCGCCCCGTGCTCGCGGTCGACCCGGACTTCGTCCGCTCCGCTCCCGTACGCCTCGTCTTCGCCGCCGACCTCACCGCCCCGCCCGAGGCCGTTCACCGCGCCCTCGCCCAGGACACCGAGGGCTGGACGGCCTGGTTCGACGCCGTCACCTCGGCCGTGCCCACGGCTGCCGGCCGCGACATCGCGCTCAAGGGCGGCATCCGCTTCCAGGAGACCGTCCTCGCCGCCGAAGCCCCCCTCCGCTACACCTACCGCGCCGACGCCACCAACGCCCCCGGCCTGCGCGCCCTCCTGGAGGAGTGGGCCCTCTCCCCCACCCCCTCCTCCGGCACCCGCGTCCAGTGGACCTTCGCCGCCGACGGCTCCCCCGCCTTCCGGACCGCCCTGCGCCTGGCGCGCCCCGGCGTGGGGCACGCGTTCCGCACGGCGGCCCGCCGGCTGGACCGGCGGCTGGCCGGCTAGCCGTTCGGCTCAACTACGGGAGACCGAACCGCACTCCCCGTCGCTCTGGATCGTGATGTCCTTGCTGCGGTCGTACGGATCCGTGGTCGGGCCGGACGCGGGCGAGCCGGTGGCGGCGTCGGACGCGAAGGCGGGATGCACATAGCCGTCGTAGACGTAGCAGGCGGTGTTACCGGTGTCCTGCTTGTAGGAGACCATCGTCAGCTTGCCCGCGGTGACCTTGTAACGGACGGGATCGATGACCTCGACGTCGAGGACGCGGCGGACGATGGTGCGGGAGACCTCGCTGGAGCCCGCGGCGGCCTTGGTGAAGGGGTAGACGAAGGTGTAGTCGGCGTGCACCGCGACGGAGCCGTAGGTGCCTTGCTTGAAGGTCATACTGCCGCGGGTCTTGATGACGTCACCGACGAGCTTGAGCTCGGTGGGGTTGAAGCGGGTGGCGTACAAGAGGGGATCCTGCTTCTTACCGGGCTTCTTGAAGGCGGCGTCGACGCCGCGGAGCCAGTCGGCCTGACGGGGGTCGATCAGGCTGAGGGCGGTCTCGGGCCGGGCGCCCCGGAGGGTGGCGGGGTTCAGGTTGGAGTCGACCAGGAATTCCTTGGTCTTGCGCAGCGCGAATTCGACCTGTTTCAGGGTCATGTGGCCGACCGGCTTGGCCTTCGGCACGACGATGCCGGCCGCACCGTCGGCGTAATGCGCCGCCGGGGAGCCGAGGAAGGGCTCCTTCAGGGTCGCCGTGTCGGGGAAGGCCTCCTCGGAGGGGGCGGCGCTGATCGGCGAAGTCTCCGGGGGAAGCGTCGCGGTGCCGCCGTCGGACGACGTGCTGGAGCGGCCGGGCAGCAGCGACAGCGCGCGGGACGGGTTGAGGACGATCACGAGCATCCCGACCGCCACCAGCACGCCGAGGACACCGAGCCGGCGGCGCCTGCGGGTGGCCCGGCCGTCCATCTCCTGCCAGGCGGGGCCCGTGCGCCAACCCGCGGGCTCGGCGCCGGCCTTGGCCTTCTTGGCCTGCTTCGCTTCCTTGGCCTGACGCCCCTTGGCCTCTCGCGCGTCCTGTGCGTCCTGCTCCTTCAGCCGTTCGGTGACCATACGGGCCCGTGCGGAGGGCTCCTTGGGGGCGGAGGCACGGATCTCGGACTCGGTGTCGCGGACGAACTGGTCCCAGACATCGTCGGATACGGACGGCTGATCGTCCGGGGGCGGGGGCGTCGTGGTCATGGCCGGTCTCTCAGGGAAGTGATCGAAAGTGAGTTCTTTGTACCCGGAACACAAGTTCCCCACAAGGCACACAAACCTCACCGGTATTCGGCGAACCTGGGCCTGACACCCGCCAGAACCAGCGCCGCCGCCAGGCCGAGCGCGGCCGCCGGGACAGCCGGCCAGGCGTCGAGACCCGAGCGGGCGGCGGAGATGTGGTCGACGGCCACGGACTCCTGCCGGGCGGCGAGGCGGTCGAGGGAAGTGGCGAAGTCCCAGAAGTCGAAGGCGACGTTGCCCCGGGAGACGTTGGAGAGGAGCGCGGCGGCGGAGTCGAGACGGCCCACGGCCAGCAGGCGTTGGAGCTCGCGGTCATCGGCGCGGAAGTGCCGGCGCGACTGCTGTAGGCGCGACCTGGGACATCGTCATGCATGGACGCTAGGAGCGCACCTGGACCGGAGGGTGGTGATCCGGCGGCTTCCAGGTAGCCGCGCTGTAACAGAACGGAACGAGACGTGGAAGAGGACCGAAAGGCCGTCAGGCGGGCCAGGTCCCGGTCGCGAGGAAGCGGTCGATCGCCGTCGCGTAGGGCGCGATGTCCAGGCCCTGTCCGGCGAGCCAGGCGTCGGAGTAGTACTTGTCGAGGTAGCGCTCGCCGGGGTCGCAGATGAGCGTGACGATGCTGCCGCCCCGCCCGGCCTCCACCATCTCCGCGATGATCTTGAAGGCGCTCCACAGCCCGGTCCCGGTCGAGGCCCCCGCCTTGCGTCCCATCGCGGCGTCGAGGGCCCGTACGGCGGCGATCGAGGCGGCGTCGGGGACCTTCATCATGCGGTCGATGGCGCCGGGCACGAAGCTGGGTTCCATGCGGGGCCGGCCGATGCCCTCGATGCGGGAGCCCCGGTCGCAGCAGACATCGGCGTCGCCGCTCACCCAGCCCTCGAAGAAGCAGGAGTTCTCCGGGTCGGGGACACAGACGAGGGTGTCGTGCTGCATGTAGTGGACATAGCGGGCGATGGTGGCCGAGGTGCCGCCGGTCCCGGCGGTGGCCACGATCCAGGCGGGGCAGGGGTGCCGTTCCTTGCTCAGCTGCTGGTAGATCGACTCGGCGATGTTGTTGTTGCCGCGCCAGTCGGTGGCCCGCTCGGCGTACGTGAACTGGTCCATGTAGTGGCCGCCGGTCTCCGCGGCAAGGCGGGCGGAGACGTCGTACACCGTGCGCGGGTCGTCGACGAGATGGCAGCGACCGCCCTGGAACTCGATCAGGCGCTGCTTCTCGGGGCTGGTCGTGCGCGGCATCACCGCGATGAAGGGCACGCCGATGAGCTGGGCGAAGTACGCCTCCGAGACGGCCGTCGAGCCGCTGGACGCCTCGATGACCGGCTTTCCGGGGCGGACCCAGCCGTTGCAGAGGCCGTACAGGAAGAGCGAGCGGGCGAGGCGGTGCTTGAGGCTGCCGGTGGGGTGGGTCGACTCGTCCTTGAGATAGAGGTCGACGCCCCATGCCTCGGGGAGCGGGAAGCGCAACAGGTGTGTGTCGGCGGAGCGGTTGGCGTCGGCCTGGACCTTGCGGACCGCTTCCTTGAGCCAGGCGCGGTAACCGGGGTCGGCCCGGTTCACGTCGATGGTCGCCGTACAGTCGCCGATGTCTGTCTGCTGCATGCTCCCGATCATAGGCAGGCTGGTGGAAGGCGGCGCGAACAGGGCAGACTGGTCGGACACGGAGGTGGGGTGGACCATGGCGGAGCCGGAGTTCAGTGCGACGGGGGTACGGATCGGGCGGCGGCTCAGCTCGCTGACCCGGGCCGGACAGGTCCTGATCCGCGACGGCCGGCTGGTGCTGCTGACCAGCCGGGGGCGGGAGATCGACAGTGCTCCGGTGGAGGACGTGCACGCGATCCGTACGCCTTTCTCGTTGCGGCGCCGCGCCCTCGCGACCGTCAACGGCACCGGCTATCTGCTGACCCTGCGCCGCCAGGGCGCGGCTTCGGTCTCGCGCTTCCTGGAGGCCCTGGACCGGGCCCGGCAGCGGGTCGTGCAGCACTGAGAGTCGCTGATCGATTCCGGTGAGTTGCGGTTCGCCGCCATCGGGGTGACTCTGGAGAGGCATCACGGAGTACTGCAGCAGTCGCTCTGAGCAATCCCGCAAAAGGTGTTCCCATTCCATGCGGGCGGGGACGTCCCCGATTTCAGGGAAGCGCCCCTACCGCGGAGGGAGTCGCAGCCGTGATCACCGAAGCCACCACCCGACAGTGCGCCCTTGAGTTGGAGGCACTGCCGTCCCGGATCCAGCAGGTACGACGGATCGTCGCCGCGCAGCTGCGTTACTGGCGGCTCGAACCACTCATCGACAACACGCTGCTGGGCATCACCGAACTGCTCGCCAATGTCCACCGGCACGCCCGGCCGGACAAGAAGTGTCAGGTCGAGCTGACATACATCTCGGGGTGGCTGACCGTCGCGGTCGCCGACAGCGATCCGCGCCTGCCGAGGGTGCGCGAGTTCGAACCGCTCGCCACCTGCGGCCGGGGGCTCGCCATGGTCGTGTCGATGAGCGACAGCTGGGGTACCGAAGCGGTGCCCCACGGCGGCAAGGTGGTGTGGTTCACGCTGCGCGCCGAGGCTCCCGCCCCGCGCCGGTCGCCGGCCGAACCGCTGTCCGCCGCCGTGCGCAAAGCCGTCCTGCGGCCGGCGGTCGCCGTCGCACCGGCCCCGGCACCGGCTCGTAAGCCGACCCGGGTGCCTGAGGTGGCTCTGGTCTGAGCGCGCGAGCGCCTGGCACCTGAGCCACCCCCACTGACGGGCCATCATCGCGGAGCTCACTCCGCGGCGATGGCCCTCAGCACGTCCAGGCCCGCCGCCCGCCGCGCCGGCCGCCAGCCGGCCAGCACCCCGGCGACCAGCCCGACCAGCAGCACCACCGCCAGTTGCACCGGCGGCACCGCGAAGGCACCCGTACCGGCACTGTCGGAGGCCCTGACCAGCGCCCAGCCGAGGAAGCCGCCGAGCCCGAGCCCGCCGACCGTCCCGAAGGCCGCGACGAGGACCGACTCCCAGCGCACCATCGCCCGCAGCTGCGCCCGGGTCTGGCCCACGGCACGCAGCAGTCCCAGCTCGCGGGTGCGCTCGTGAACGGCGAGGGTGAGCGTGTTGGCGATGCCGAGCAGGGCGATCACCACGGCCAGCGCGAGCAGCGCGTAGATGAGCGTGAGGAACATGTCGATCCCGGCCGCCGACGACGCCGCGTACTCGCTGCGGGTCTGCACCTCCGGATTGCCGTACGACCTCGCCACCTGCTCGACCGCCGCCTTGCCCTGGTCCGTGCCCACCCCGGCGCGGAAGGAGACCGCGACGAGGGTGTCGGAGTCCTGGACGCGGTGCGGGGCCCAGGCGGCTCGGGTGATGACATAGCTTCCCGCCAGGCCGGATTCCCCGTAGACCGCCCTGACCGTGAAGGTCCGCCGGTCACCGTCCGCGAAGGCCAGCCGGACGCTGCTGCCGGGGTGCCAGCCGTACTTGTCCGCCTCGGTGCGCGAGACCGCGATGCCGTCGCCGCCGAGCGCGGCGAGCGACCCTTCGACCGTACCCAGGTCGAGCACCCGCGACAGCGCCGCCGGGTCGGTGACGGTGAGCTGACGGCCCCCGCCGTCGACCGTCGCCACGCCCCGGCCGAGGCCGACGGCGGTCCGCACCTCGGGCAGTTTCGCGACGGCGGGCGCCAGCTTGGGGCTGAGCCCGGTGCCGCCCGCGCCGCGCACGGGGGCGCTGATCGCGACATCGCCCGCGAAGGAACGGGACACGGTCTGGTCCATGGTCGCCTTGAGCGAGGCACCGAAGACCGTGAAGAGCGACACCACCGTCACCCCGATCATCAGCGCCGTGGCGGTGGCCGCCGTCCGCTTCGGACTGCGCAGCGCATTGCGCCTGGCCAGCGCCCCGGTGACACCGCGCAGCCGGACGAGCGGCACGCCCAGGGCCCGCACGGCGTACGACGACGCCACCGGCCCGAGCACGACGAACGCGGCGACGGTCAGCACCGCCCCCGAGGCCGCCAGCCAGACATTCCGGCCCCCGCCCGCCCCGGCGACGGTCAGCGCGACCCCGGCGGCCATCGCCGCGCCGCCCAGCACGGCCCGTGACCGCGACGCGCCGGAGTGGTCCACGGCCGTCTCCCGCAGTGCGGCGAGCGGCGCGGTGCGCCCGGCCCGTACGGCGGGCAGCAGGGCGGAGCCGACACACACGACCAGGCCGACGGCGAGCGGCACCGCCAGAGCGGTCGCGCCGAGGATGAGAGAGCCGGTGGGGAAGGGGAAGCCGACGACCGGGAAGAGCGCCTGAAGGCCGGCGGCGATGCCGATTCCGCCCAGCAGACCCGCGACCGAGGCGACGACCGCGACCGCGACCGCCTCGGCGAGGGTCTGGCCGAGGACCTGACGGCGGGACGCGCCGAGTGCCCTGAGCAGCGCGTTCTCGCGGGTGCGCTGGGCGACGACGATGGCGAAGGTGTTGTGGATGCTGAAGGTCGCCACGAGGAGGGCGATTCCGGCGAAGACCGTGAGCAGCGTCGTGAAGAGCGTCAGGAAACTGCCGGAGACCATGTCCAGGTTCTCGTTCGTGGCCTGCTGCCCGGTGATCGCCTCAGTCCCCTTGGGCAGCACCTGGCGGACCCGGTCGGCCAGCTGCCGCTGACTCACCCCCGGCCCGGCCCGTACGAGGATGGTCGAGGCCTCCCCCGCCTTCGGCGTCAGATACCGCTCCGCATCGGTGCGCGTCAGGCCGGTGAAGGTCGTCTGGCCCATGCCGTCCTGCCCGCCGAACGTCGCGATGCCGACAACGGTGACCCTGAGCGGGTCCGGGGTCCGCAGGGTGGTCGTGTCGCCGATGTGCAGCCCGCCCTTCTTCGCCGCGCCCCGGTTGATGACCGCCTGGCCGTGCGCCGCGGGCACGTGGCCTTCGGCGAGTGCGTACGGATTGAGCCTGTCGTCGTCGATCCAGTTGCCCGCCAGCGTGGGCGGCCCCTGACCGCCGACCGGCTTGCCGTCGCTGCCGATGAGCTGGCCCGCGCCCTGGACGTTCGGCGCGACGGCGGCAACCCCGGGGACGGCCTTCAGCGTGCCGACCAGCCCGGTGCCGACCGGCTCGCGGGTGCCCTGGCCCTGACCGGAGACCGTGATGACGTCGGCGCTGCGGACGACAACATCGGTGCCGCTGTAGGCGTTGGCGAACAGCGTGCCGAAGCTCGCCCGCAGCGTGTCGCCCATGACCATCGTCCCGGCCAGGAACGACACCCCGAGGAACACCGCCAGAAAGGTCCCGGCGAACCGCCGCTTGTGAGCCCGAAGGGACGACCGGCTCAGCCGCAGAGAGGTGCCGACGGAGCTCATGACACGGCCTCCTTCGCACCGGCGGCGCCGTCGAAGGCCTTCAGCCGGTCGAGCACCTTCTCCGCGGTCGGATCCGCCATCCGGTCCACCAGCCGCCCGTCGGCGAGGAAGACCACCTCGTCGGCATGCGCAGCCGCGACCGGGTCATGCGTGACCATGACGACCGTACGGCCCATCCCGTGGACCGCCCTGCCCAGCAACTCCAGCACCTCCGCGCCGGAACGCGAGTCCAGGTTCCCGGTCGGCTCGTCGGCGAAGACGACCTCCGGCCGCCCCGCCAGCGCCCGCGCCACCGCCACCCGCTGCTGCTGACCGCCGGACAGCTCACTCGGCCGGTGCAGAAGCCGGTCGCGCAACCCCACGACGTCAATGAGGGCGTCCACCCACTCCCGGTCCGTGCGGCTGCCGGCCAGATCCTGCGGAAGCGTGATGTTCTCCGCGACGGTGAGCGTCGGCAGCAGATTGAAGGCCTGGAACACAAAGCCCACCCGCTCCCGGCGCAACAGCGTCAACTGCCGGTCCCCGAGCGCCCCCAACTCCGTACCCCCGATGAACGCGGACCCCGAGCTGAGCGTGTCCAGCCCTGCCGCGCAATGCATCAGCGTCGACTTCCCCGACCCCGACGGCCCCATGATCGCCGTGAACCGCCCGGCCGGAAAATCCGCCGTCACCCCGTCCAGCGCCCGGACCTCGGCATCCCCACCGCCGTACACCTTCACGGCATCCACGACACGCGCGGCGGCCGTCATCGGTCCACGCCCTTCGCATAGCGCCCGAACTGCTCATCCAGCACCGACAGCCTGCGCCAGTACTCGTCCTCGTCGATCTCCCCCGCCGCGAACCGACGTCCCAGCACCGCGATCGGCGAGTGCTCACCATGCGCGGCCCGATGCTGCCACGGCCCCCGGCCCCGCCACACGGTGCGGCGCAGGAAGAACCCGATACCGACGACGACCGCCGCCCATACAAGCGGAACGAACAGAATCCACGGCCCGGGTCCGTCCCAGTGTTCGGCGAGCGTGGTCATTGCGATGGCGTCCATGAGGACTCATCTCCTCCGGTGATGTGCGGTTTCCGACATCACCGAGCGTGGTCTCCACGAGCTCCCAAGTCGTCGTACGTCAAGCGACACCCCGCCTACTCCGCAGGGGGTACGCCCCGGGCGAGTGAGCCGAAGCGGAGCGGTCGCTGTCGAAATGGGGGCACCTCCCAGCGGAAGCGCTGGGGGAGAGAACGCGCGCAGGTCGCGAGGAACGAGCGAGCGAGCACGATCGACTTCCCCCAGACTCCGTCTGGGAGGTGCCCCCACAGTGACTCAGCGCAGCGGAGGCGAACCGAGCCCACAAAAAAAGAAGCAAGTCGGCACCAGTCCGGCGAACCGAGCCACGGCAACAGCAGCCCTTCAGCGGAACCGAGCCGCTAAGGACAGCCCGTCCGTGAAAGAACCGCCTGTCAGTACCTCCCCCTAGCCTTGTGATCATGTGGCGATGCACAGGTCTGCGGTGGGCGGAGGGCGGTCCGGTGTGGACGTGGTGGCACCCGCGCCAGGGTGAGCGGAGCAGTCCGCTGAGGCTGGGCGGGGCGGTGGCGCTGGCGGTGCCGGAGGGGGAGGTACGCAGATGCGTGGGGGTGTGGCGTTCGGGGCGGTGGACGGCGTGTCCGCGCTCGGCGGCGGTGCCGGCGGCAGGGCGGCGGGACCAGTGCGAGGCGTGCGCGGCGCTGGACCGGTCGCAGTCCGTGGCGGCCGACACCAAGCTGGACGACCCGCGCCCGTATGCCGTGTACCTGGCCTGGTTCGGGCCGGGCCTGCGCAAGGTCGGCATCACGGGCGCCGCTCGCGGCCGTGCCCGGCTGCTCGAACAGGCCGCCGTCTGCTTCACCTTCCTCGGCCGGGGCCCGCTGATGGCCGCCCGGCGCGCGGAATCCGTCCTGGGTACGGCGCTGGGCATCCCGGATCGCGTATCGACCCCGGCGAAGCGCGCGGCGCGCCTGGCCCTGCCGCCCTCCGCGACCCGGGCGGCGGAGTTGCGTGCGGCGTACGACGCGGCGGCGGCCGTGCCCGCCTGGCGGGAGACGCTGAGCCCGCTTCCGTACGAAGTCATCGACCAGGCCGCCGTCTTCGGGCTGGAGCCGGATCCGCCGCGACCGGCGGGCCTGGTGACGGAGCTGGCCCCGGGGACGGCGGTCGACGGGGTGCTGCGGGCGGCGGCGGGCAGCGACCTGTACGTGGACACCGCCGACGGCACCGTGCTGCTCGACGCCCACCTCGCCTCGGGCTGGGCTCTGACCCGGCCCACGCCCGGCCAGCAACTCGCTCCTGCCAGGCCCTTGCAACCGCCCGCCGACTCTGCCGAGCCGCTGTTCTGAGGGGGCGTTCGCTACCAAGCCGGCGCTGCACGTGACCACACCGCCCCTGACCGGCAAGAGCGCGAGCCAGGACTCGCGACCGGAGCAATAGAATAGGTGCGGTGGTCAGTCCCGATGCCCTCTTCGGAGGAGGTTCGTGATGACGCACGACGGCGGACTGAGGCTGCACATGCGGCGGGTCTTTCGCGCACCGCGCACCGCCGTGTTCCGGAGCTTGACCGAACCTCGGGAACTCGCCAAGTGGTGGGGCCCTGACGGGTTCGCCATCCCGAGTGTGGAGAGCGATCTTCGGCCAGGAGGCGCTTATCGGATCGCGATGCAGCCTCCGGAAGGCGATCAGTTCTACCTGGTGGGGGAATTCCTCGAGGTCGACCCTCCGCAGCGGCTGTCCTACACCTTCCGCTGGGAGGATCCCGACCCCGAGGACCGGGAAACGGTGGTGACGCTGTGGCTTCGCGATATCGGCGGTACGTCGACCGAACTGGTTCTCGGTCAGGGCGACTTCGCCACTGAGCCGCGCCACGCTCTTCACGAGGAAGGCTGGGCTCAGAGTCTCGGCAAGCTGGATTTGCTGATCTCGTCGGCCGCGTTACCCGACCATCACCCCGAGCGGGTCGTCCAGGACCGGCTGCCACGCCAACTCGGCTGCGCCGACAAGGCTGTTGTGGTCCAGGGCGCAGCCCAGCAGTGGGACGCTGCCGCTGCGGCCCCATAGGCTGCGGTCGGCGACGACGGCGCGGAGGCGGTCGGGGTCGGCCTCCAGCAGGTCGCGGTGGAGACCGCCGAGGAGGATGCGGTCGGGGTTGAGGACGTTGACGAGACCGGCCAGGCCGAGGCCCAGGCGGTCGATGAGGGCGCGGGCGGCGGCGCGCACGGAGGGGTCGGCGTACTCCTCGTGGAGTAGGGCGGTGGACTGTTCGAGGAGGGAGACCGCCGGGCCGGGGGTGCGGCCGGCCTCTTCGAGGAAGGCGAGCGGGTCGACCTCGACATCGAGGCAGCCGCGGCCGCCGCAGTGGCAGGGGCGGCCTTCGGGGTTGACGGTGAAGTGGCCGACCTCCAGGGCGAGTCCGGAGCTGCCGGTGTGGAGCCGGCCGTCCAGGACGAGGGCGCCGCCGACGCCGCGGTGCCCGGTGGCGACGACCAGCAGGTCCTGGGCGCCCTGGCCGGCGCCGTGGCGGTGCTCGGCGAGGGCGCCGAGGTTGATGTCGTTGCCGACGAAGCAGGCGACGGGGGCGCCGGTGGGCCCGGTGATGCCGGCCCGGGCGATCTGTTCGGTGAAGATGTCCAGGACGGGCGCGCCGGCCGGCCAGGCCAGGTGCAGCGGGTTGAGGGCGGTGCCCTCGGGCTGGGCGACGGCGGAGGGCACGGCGAGGCCGGCGCCGACGCAGATCCGCCCGGTTTCGCGCAGCAGTTCCGCCCCGGCGTCGACGACCGCGCCGAGGACGTGCGCCGGGTCGGCGGGCACCGTCATGCAGCCGGGGGCGGTGGCCACGACATGGCCGCCCAGGCCGACGAGGGCGGCGCGGAAGCCGTCGGTGTGCACCTGGGCGGCGAGGACGACGGGGCCGTCGGGGTCGACCGCGAGGCGGTGCGAGGGCCGGCCCTGCGCGCCGGCCGGGCCGCCGGGGCGGGTGTCGACCCGGATCAGCCGGAGTGCCTCGAGTTCGGCGGCGACCGCGCCCGCCGTCGCACGGGTCACGCCGAGTTCCGCGGTCAGGACAGCGCGCGTCGGCGCGCGCCCGGTGTGCACGAGGGCGAGTGCGGGGCCGAGAGCGCCGCGGCCCCTCTCCAACCTTGTCCGAGTCTGGGTCACCCTTCTATTCTGACTTTGTGCCGACCCTAAACAAAATACGGACGGCATTCGCCGGACCGTGTCGCAGGCCGTCCAGCCCGACCGACCTTCCGCTCAGGCGGCTCAGAGCCGCCCTGACGGTCTTCTTCGCCCTCGACGGCTTTGTCTTCGCGGGCTGGGTGGTGCGTATCCCCGCCATCAAGGAGCAGGTCGGCGCGTCCGCGAGCGCTCTCGGCCTCGCGCTGCTCGGCGTGTCGGCAGGTGCGGTCGCCACGATGCTCGTGACCGGACAGCTCTGCCGGATCTTCGGCGCCCGCGAGGTCACCATCGGCACCTCCGTCCTGCTGTCGCTCAGCGTCGTACTGCCTCCGCTCACCCCGTCGGCCCTCACGCTCGGCCTGGTGCTGCTCATCTTCGGCGTCGCGTTCGGCGGCATGAACGTGGCGATGAACAGCGTCGCCGTCGACCTGGTCGCCGCGCTGCGCCGCCCGGTCATGCCCAGCTTCCATGCCGCGTACAGCCTCGGCGCGCTGGTCGGCGCGGGTCTCGGCGGCATCCTGGCGCCGCATCTGACGCCGACCCGGCATCTGCTGCTGCTCGCTCCGCTGGGGCTGCTGGGGACGTTCTTCGCGGGGCGCGTGCTCATGGCGTACGAGATGCCGCGCCCGGTCCCGGAGAGTCGTACGGGTACGGGTACGGGTGCCGGACCGGGACCGCGTACGGGACCAGGGGCGGCGGCCGGCCGGCGGGTGGGGCTGATGGTGGGCGTCTTCGGGCTGATCGGGCTCTGCACGGCGTACGGCGAGGGGGCGCTGGCCGAGTGGGGGCCGCTGCACATCAAAGAGGACCTGGGCGGCGGGCCGGGGCTGGCGGCGGCCGGTTACGCGGCGGTGGCGCTGGCGATGACCGTGGGCCGGCTGTCGGGCACCGCGCTGCTGGAACGGCTCGGGCAGACCCGGATGCTGGTGGCCGGCGGCCTGACGGCCTGCGGCGGGATGCTGGTGGCGGCCTTCGGGCCGTACGTGTGGATGGTGCTCATCGGCTTCGCGCTGACCGGGCTCGGCCTGGCCAACATCTTCCCGGTGGCCATCGGCCGGGCCGGCGCGCTCGGCGGGTCGAACGGCGTGGCCACCGCCTCCACCCTGGGCTATGCGGGATTCCTGCTCGGGCCGCCCACCATCGGCTTCCTGACCGACGCGGTAGGGCTGCCGACGGCGCTGACGACGGTCGCGCTGCTGGCCCTGCTGGCGGCGGTCATCGCCTTCGTCGTGCGGAACACCTCCGTACGGGCGGACACTTGAGGCGAGGAAGGCCGTAGGGCCTACGCGAACCGCCGCCGACCGCCGCGAATCGCCGCTGGAGGAGACATGCGTGTCCCGCCCTGGCTGTCCGCCACCGCCCGCTCCATCTACCACGAGCGCGCGCCACGGATCTATCTGTGCCTGGTGGCGGCGGCGCTGTTCCTCCTGCTCATCGACACCGCCTTCATCAGCCACCAGGACGCCTCCTTCTCGGGCATCTGGCTTCTGCTGCTCACCCTGCCGTGGGCGCCGATGCTGTGGGCGCTGTTCGACGCGATCAGCGGTCCCAGCACGATGGAGCTCATCTACGGCTGGGACGGATGGGTGCTGGCGGTGACGGGGATGCTGGTCTCCGCGCTGATCAACGCCGTGCTGCTGGGTGTGGTGTCGCGGTACTACCGGGAGCGGCGCGGCAGGGGCGTTGTCAGACCCTGATGGCACAATCGCGACATGGAGACCGACGGGTTCATCGAGGTGTTGCGCCGGGAGGGCGGGCTGCTGGCGGCCGCCGCCGAGAAGGCCGGGGGCGAGGCCGAGGTGCCGCCGTGCCCGGGGTGGCGGGTGAGCGATCTCGTACGGCACCAGGGCATCGTGCACCGCTGGGCGGCCGGTTTCGTGACGGAGCGACGGATGAGTGCGGTGCCGATAGCCGGTGAGTCCCCCGAGGACGAGGCGCTGCTGCCGTGGTTCCGCGAGGGGCACGCGTATCTGGTGGAGTCGCTGGAGGCCGCGCCGCCGGACCTGGAGTGCTGGTATTTCCTGCGGGCCCCGTCGGCGCGGGAGTTCTGGGCGCGCCGGCAGGCGCACGAGACGACGGTGCACCGGGTGGACGCGGAGACCGCCCAGGGCGCGGACCTGTCCCCCGTCGAGGCCGAGTTCGCCGCCGACGGGATCGACGAGTTGCTGACCGGCTTTCATCGCCGGGCCAAGAGCAAGGTGCGTACGGAGGCACCCCGGACCCTGCGGGTCGAGGCGGTGGACATACCGGCCGGGCGGGGCGGCGACTGGCTGGTCGCGTTGTCGCCGGAGCCGCCGCGGACCGAGCGCGGGGGCGTGGGCGACGCGGACTGCACGGTGCGCGGCAGGGCGGCGGTGCTGTATCTCGCGCTGTGGAACCGGGGGCCGTACGAGGGGCTGGAGATATCCGGCGACGCGGCGATCATGGACCTCTGGCGGCGTACGGCGGCGATCGTCTAGCGTGCACCCATGGCTCGTCGTCCCGCCACTCCCCGGTCCACCCGTCGCATGGTCAACTGGTGGCTGCCGTATCTCTTCTCGGGGGTGCGGGTGCTGGAGCTGGCCGACGACTGGAGTTCGGCGCGGGTCCGGCTGCGGCTGCACTGGTTCAACCGCAACTATGTCGGGACGCATTTCGGCGGCTCGCTGTTCGCGATGAGCGACCCGTTCTGGATGCTCCTGGTCATGAACACCCTCGGCCGGGAGTACGTGGTCTGGGACAAGGCGGCCGAGATCGACTTCGTGTCACCGGGGAAGGGCGATGTCTTCGCCGAGTTCAAGCTGACCGAGGACCGGCTGGAGGAGATCCGGCGGCTCACGGAGGACGGCGGCAAGGCGCTGGTCTGGTTCGAGAACGAGGTGCTGGCGGCCGACGGCACGGTGGTGGCGAGGGTGCGCAAGCAGCTCTACGTACGGCGGAAGCCGGCTTTGCGCTGACGCCGCCCGACCGCCTCGTTCTCCTCAGCCGCGGCTGAGCATCCGCTCGAGGACGGCACGCTGGACGGGCTTGGCCTGGGCGTGACGCTCGCGGCCGGCCTCGGTCAGCGCGACGCGTACGCCCCGCCGGTCCTCGGCGCAGATCCCTCGGCTGACCAGGCCTTCCTTCTCGAGGCGGCCGACCAGCCGGGACAGCGCGCTCTGGCTCAGGTGCACGCGGTCGGCCAGCTCCTGGACGCGGAAGCTGCAGCCGCCGTCGTCCGGGCTGCCGTCGGCGAGGATGTCGAGGACCTCGAAGTCGCTCGCGCCCAGCCCGTGCTGGTGCAGCTCGCGGTCGAGTTCACACGCGGTGCGGGCGTGCAGGGCGAGGACCTCCCGCCACTGCTCCACGAGCGCATGCTCACTCTTCACGCCGGTCATGGGTGCACGGTACCAGAAAATGCCAGCTGAATGCACGGGAATTAAATGCACTTGCATTGAATGCATGCGCATGGAAGTCTGGTGGCCATGACCTCTCCGCACACCACCGTCCCCGGTGCCGGTACAGCGTCCGAACAGGGGTGGACCGCACGCCAATGGGGCACCTTGCTGGTGCTCTGCGCCGCGCTCTTCCTCGACGCACTCGACGTCTCGATGGTCGGCGTCGCCCTGCCGTCCATCGCTCACGACCTCGACCTGACCACCTCGTCGCTCCAGTGGATCGTGAGCGGCTACATCCTGGGCTACGGCGGGCTGCTGCTGCTCGGCGGCCGCGCCGCCGACCTGCTCGGCCGCCGCCGGGTCTTCCTCATCGCCCTTGCCGTCTTCGCCGCCGCGTCCCTGCTCGGCGGCCTGGTCGACTCCGGCGAACTGCTGATCGCCTCCCGCTTCATCAAGGGCCTGAGCGCCGCCTTCACCGCGCCCGCCGGGCTGTCCATCATCACCACCTCCTTCGCCGAGGGCCCGCTCCGCAACCGGGCGCTCAGCATCTACACCACCTGCGGCGCCACCGGCTTCTCCATGGGCCTGGTGCTGTCCGGGCTCCTCACCGAGGTCGGCTGGCGCTGGACGATGCTGCTGCCCGCGCCCATCGCGCTGGCCGCCCTCGTCGCCGGACTGCGGCTGATCCCCCGGAGCCCCCGCGAGCACGGTCCCGGCCGGGGCTACGACCTGCCCGGCGCCCTCACCGGCACCGTTTCGATGCTGCTGCTGGTCTTCACCGTCGTCCAGGCACCCGAGGTGGGCTGGGCCTCGGCCCGCACCCTGGGGTCGTTCGCCGTGGTCGCCGCACTGCTGGCCGCGTTCGTCGCGATCGAGACCCGTAGCTCCCACCCGCTGATCCGCCTCGGCGTCTTCCGTTCAGCCGACCAGATCCGTGCCAATCTCGGCGGCGCCGCCTTCTTCGGCTCGTACGTCGGCTTCCAGTTCCTGGTCACCCAGTACATGCAGTCGCTGCTGGGCTGGTCCGCGCTGCAGACCGCCCTCGCCTTCCTGCCGGCCGGGGCACTGGTCGCCGTCGCCTCGACCCGCATCGGGCCGCTCGTGGACCGGTTCGGCACCCCGCGGGTGATCGCGGCGGGCTTCACCGCGCTCGTCGTCGGCTACGTCCTCTTCCTGCGGATCAGCCTCACCCCGCAGTACGCGGCCGTGATCCTGCCGTCGATGCTGCTGCTCGGGGCGGCTTGCGCCCTGGTCTTCCCGTCGCTCAACATCCAGGCCACCAACGGCGTCAAGGACGACGAGCAGGGCATGGTCTCCGGCCTGCTCAACACCTCGTTCCAGGTGGGCGGTGCCATCTTCCTCGCCATCGTGACGGCGGTCGTCACGGCGAACGCCGGTCACGGAACGGGAGCGGGCTCACCGCAGGCCGTCCTCGACAGCTACCGGCCGGGCCTGGTCGTGGTCAGCGCGGTCGCGCTCGGCGGGCTGCTGATCACCCTGACCGGGCTGCGGCGCCGCCGGCACGAGCCGTACGGGATTCTGGTCGCGTCGTCCACGGACTCGCCCCCTTCTGCCGCCGACGCCGTGGACGATGACGTTGACGCCGTGGTCGTGGCCGACTGACCCCGCCTCAAGCCCCGTCCGGCTCCGCGTTCCCGGGGGAATGCGCGGGGCCGGACGGCCCGTTCCACGGCTCACGACTTACTCCCGCGCGAGTGTCGGACCCGCGTGGCAGACTGGCGGAACCGCAATTCAGGGGGAGGAGCGGGTCGATGCGCAGGGCTCGCACACAGGCGGAACGGGACTCCGTGACCGTCGAGATCATGTACGCGGCGGTGACCGGGGCGCTTCTGGCCGCCGGCGCGTTGGCCGCGATAGCCAGTCCGGTGCTGGCCGGGCAGGCACACGGCACGGCTGGTGACGGCTGGATCACCATCGGGGTGATCGTCGCGGCCGCCGTGTTCTGCGGGCGGGTCGGGCTCGTGCTGCGCCGCTTCGAGCGGACCGGCCGTCAGCCCGGCGGTCAGCCGAGCCAGCCGGGCCGCACCAAGCCGGACTCATAGGCGAGGACGACGAGTTGCGCCCGGTCGCGGGCGCCCAGCTTGACCATCGTGCGGCTCACATGGGTCTTGGCGGTGAGCGGGCTGACCACCAATCGGCGGGCGATCTCTTCATTGGACAGGCCGATCCCGACCAGGGCCATCACCTCGCGTTCGCGCTCGGTGAGGTGCTCCAGGCTCGCGGCGGCGGCCGGTTCCTTCGAGCGGGCCGCGAACTCCTCGATGAGCCGTCGCGTCACCCCGGGTGAGAGCAGCGCGTCCCCGTCCACCACCGCCCGTACGGCGCGCACCAGTTCCTCCGGCTCGGTGTCCTTGACCAGAAAGCCGGAGGCGCCGGCGCGGATCGCCTCGAAGACGTACTCGTCGAGCTCGAAGGTGGTGAGGATGACGACCCTGACCTTGGCCAGCTCCTGATCCGCGGTGATCCGCCGGGTCGCCTCCAGGCCGTCCATGACGGGCATCCGGATGTCCATCAGCACGGCGTCCGGGGAGAGTTCGCGCACCAGGCGCAGCGCCTCGGCGCCGTCGGAGGCCTCGCCCACGACCTCGATGCCGGGCTGCGCGTCGAGCAGCGCCGCGAACCCGGCGCGGACCAGCGCCTGGTCGTCGGCGAGCAGTACCCGGATCATCGGTTCTCCTTGTCGGGCTTGTTCAGCTTGTCGGCTCTGCCGGTCTCGGCGAAGGGCAGGTGGGCGACGACGCGGAAGCCGCCGTCCTGGCCGGGTCCGGCCTCGACGGTGCCGCCGAGGGCCGCGGCACGCTCGCGCATGCCGACAAGTCCGTTGCCGCCGCCGGTGTCCCCGGTGCTGGTGGCCGGGCCGTCGTCCTCGACGCCGATCGTGAGCTCCCCGGGGCGGTATCCGATGCGTACGCGGGCGGTGCGCGAGCCGGAGTGCCGGACGATGTTGGTCAGCGCCTCCTGCACGATACGGAAGGCGGCGAGGTCCGCGCCGGGCGGCAGCGGCACCCGGGCTCCCTCCACCGCGACCTCGACGGCCAGCCCGGCGCCCGCAGCCTGTTCGGCCAGTTCGGGCAGCCGGTCCAGGCCGGGGGCCGGCGAGCGGGGCGCGTCGCCGGGACCCCGCAGGGCGCCCAGCACCTGGCGGACCTCGCCGAGGGCCTCCTTGCTGGCCGACTTGATGGTGGCGAGCGCCGCACGGGCCTGTTCCGGCCGCTCGTCGATGAGGGCCAGCGCCACGCCCGCCTGGACGTTGATGAGCGAGATGCTGTGCGCCAGTACGTCGTGCAGCTCACGGGCGATCCGCAGCCGCTCCTCGTCCGCGCGCCGGCGTTCGGCCTCGGCCCGTTCCTTCCGCTGCCGGGCGAACTGCTCCCGGCGTACGCGCACGAGTTCGCCGCCGGCGAGGATGGCGAGCAGCCAGGCACCGGCGCCCGAGGCCTCGGTCCAGGAGGCAGGGCCGTCACCGGCGGGCGGCAGCCATCGGTAGAGCCACAACCCGGTCAGCAGGTGGCCCGCGTAGGCCAGCGCGGCGATGACGATGACGGCGCGGCGGTGGCCCGCGGCGAGCGCGACGAAGTAGGCGACGACGAGGCTGACGAAGACCGGCCCGTACGGGTATCCGAGGGCGACGTACGCCAGGGTGACGGCGGAGGTGCCCGCGGCCACGGCGACCGGGGCGCGATGGCGCAGGAGGAGCAGGGCAGGCCCGGCCAGGACCAGGGCGTAGCCGAGGGCGTCCAGGTGGATGCGGCCGGTCTGGCGGTGGTCGGCGCCCGCGGTGCCGACCACCTGGAACACGGCGATGGCGAGCGAGGAGACCCACGGGTAGCGGCGGCCCGGGCCCGGGGCGGCTCCGCGCCACCGCCAGGGCGGGCCCGCGTCGGCAGGCCGCCCGAGCCGGGTGTCGTCCGTCATGCGGCCACGCTAGACCGGAGGCGGGGCATTCGGCGTCCGCTGGTGGTGGTGATCGTGTCTACTCCGCCGGGAGTACGGGGCTCCGCCTGATTCCCACCTGGTGGGCGAGGGCGGCGACGGTGTGGTCGAAGAACTCGTCACGGGCGTCGACCACCCGCTCGAACTGGCCGAAGAGCTCAAAGCTGATCAGTCCGAAGAGCTGTGCCCAGGCGGCGACCAGGCCCACCACTGCGCCGGCCGGCAGGTTGCGGTCGAGGTCCCTGACGAGCCGCCAGGCGTCGGCGCGTACGCCTTCCGGGATCGGCGCCTCGGTCTCGTCCGGCAGCACCAGGGCTCCGGCGGCATGGGCGTCCTCGGCGACGGCGATCAGGGCGAGGCCGACCCGGGAGGCGGGGCCGATGGTGTCCAGCGGTGCGCTGTAGCCCGGCACGGGTGAGCCGTAGATCAGGGCGTATTCCTGCGGATGGGCCAGTGCCCAGCCCCGTACGGCGCGGCATACGGCGATCCAGCGCTGGACGGGTTCCTCGTGCCGGGAGCGGTCGAGGGCCTGCTCCGCATCCTCGCCGAGGGAGTCGTACGCGTCGATGATGAGGGCGGTCAGCAGGTCGTCCCGGCTTGCGAAGTAGCGGTAGAGCGCCGAGGAGACCATGCCGAGCTCACGGGCGACGGCCCGCAGCGAAAGCCTCGACGGGCCTTCGGCCAGGAGCTGGCGGCGCGCCTCCTCCTTGATGGCGGCGGTCACTTCGATTCGGGCCCGTTCTCTGGCTCCTCGGATGACACTCATAGGGCAAGTGTGCCATCGATCGGAGCGACGACCAACAACGAGAACACCGCTCTTGCATTTGCGGCGAGCGGGTGCCACACTGATCTCGGGCGAGAGCACCGCTCACACTTACCGAAGGAGACGCCATGTCGTCCGAACACGTCATGAAGCCCGGCTGGTTCACGGTCAATGTCTTCAACCGCACCGTCGCCTGGCTGACCCGCAGGGGCCTCAGCGTGTGGGGCTCGCGTGTGCTCGCCGTCCGGGGCCGCAAGAGCGGCGAATGGCGGCGCACCCCGGTCAATCTCCTCACCATCGAAGGCGAGCGCTACCTGGTCGCCCCGCGCGGCCACGTGCAGTGGACGCACAACATGCGGGCCGCGGGGGGCGGGCAGCTCCTGCTGGGCAAGAGGGTCGAGGAGTTCACGGCGACGGAGATAGCCGACGAGGACAAGGTGCAGGTGCTGCGTGCCTACCTCAAGCGCTGGAAGGCGGAGGTCGGCGTGTTCTTCGGCGGGGTCGGGCCGGATTCGTCGGACGAGGAGCTGAGGGCTATAGCCCCCAAGCACCCCGTCTTCCGAATCACGGCGGTCAGCTGAAGGTCACCGCGACCTTGGTGAAGCCCAGTGAGGTGAGCAGCTGCTGGAGCATCGCGCGGGTGTTGGCCTCGGCGCGACTGCCGAGTCCGCTGTCCTTGGCGGCGGCCTGGATCTTGTCTGCCGCGAGCGACTGCACCTGTTGCTGCTGCTGGTCGGGAATCGACGAGAAGAAGTCGGAGATCCGGTCGAAGAAGCCGCGCTGCTCGGCGACGACATAGGAGCGCTTGGGGTCGAGCGAGGTGCGCTCCAGGGTGGCGTGCGGCAGCTTGATGCTCGCGGAGGTGCGGTCGTCGGAGACCGTGACCGCGTTGTCGCCGAGTTTTCCGAACTCCACATAGGCGTTGACGTTGCCGGCGCCGACGTAGAGAGTGCGCCTTCCGCGCACGGCGTCGGGCAGGAATGTGGCGTCCTTCTGCAGGTCCACGATCACCTGGAAGTTCCCACTGGCACCCTCGAAACGGCTCATGTCCTTGATCGACTTGAGCACCACGGGTCCGCTGCGGTCCTTGGTCGTCTCGGCAAAGGGATTGGGCAGACCCGGTATCAGGTCGGCCTTGGCGACAAGAACAAGCAGTCCGGCGAGCACGAGCAGTCCGGCGGCGAGCCGGGCCCACAAGGGCATCCGGCCGGCGTCGTTACGTACGGGCATGGGCGTCTGTACCTCCTGGAAGGTGTGTGCCCCCGAACTACCTTTCTAAGAGGGGTTATTGCCACAGCTCTGTCACGGTTGGCCGCTGCGGGCGGGCGGTGACGATCAGCAGGTCACGGCCGGTCCATGGCCGACAGTGCACGACGGGCCAGCGGGTGGGTCCGCACCAGTTCGGCGAGCGAACTGGAACCCCGCACGATTCTGGCGAAAGCGTTCCACGCGGGCGGAAAGGTGGTCAGTACGGCATGCAGCAGACCCGGGCGCTTCTCGAACAGCGTCATCATCCGCCGCCCCACGCCCATCTCCACGCCGAGTCCGGCCTTGACCGCGAAGGCGTAGTTGAGCGCCTGGCGGCGCGCGTCGACCGCGTCGTGCGCCTCGGAGATACGGACCGCCCACTCCCCCGCCAGCCGGCCGGAGCGCAGCGCGTACGAGATGCCCTCGCGGGTCCAAGGCTCCAGCAGGCCCGCCGCGTCACCGCAGACCAGCACCCGACCCCGGGACAGCGGGGAGTCGTCGGAACGGCAGCGGGTCAGATGGCCGGAGGAGATGCTCGGCTCGAAGCCCGCGAGGCCGAGGCGGGCGATGAAGTCGTCCAGATAGCGCTTGGTCGCGCCGCCCTCGCCCCGGGCCGAGATCACCCCGACCGTGAGCGAGTCGCCCTTGGGGAAGACCCAGCCGTAACTGCCGGGCAGCGGACCCCAGTCGATGAGCACCCGGCCCGCCCAGTCCTCGGCCACCTCCGGTGGCACCGGGATCTCGGCCTCCAGGCCCAGGTCGACCTGGTCCAGCTTGACGCCGACGTGGGCGCCTATCCGGCTGGCGCTGCCGTCGGCGCCGACCACCGCCCGGGCGAGCACGGTCTCGCCGTCGTTCAGGACCACCGCGACGGTGCGCCGGTCCGGGACGGCCGTGCCGTGCTGCTCGACCCGGGAGACGGCAGTGCCGGTCCGCAGCTGTGCCCCGGCGCGCTGGGCCGCCTCCACGAGCCCGGCGTCGAACTCCGGGCGGTTGATGAGCCCGAAGAGCATCTGCCGGGACCGCTTGGTGCGGACCAGCCTGCCGTTGAGGCTGAAGGTCACCGCGTGCACCCGGTCGCGCAGCGGGAGTTCGAAGCCGGGAGGCAGCGCGTCCCGGGACGGGCCGATGATGCCGCCGCCGCAGGTCTTGTAGCGGGGCAGATCGGCCTTCTCCAGCAGCAGTACCCGGCGCCCCGCGGTCGCCGCCGCATAGGCCGCCGAGGCCCCGGCGGGACCGGCGCCGACCACGACGACGTCCCAGACCGCCTCCTGCCCGGCTTCGTCCGCCGAACCGCTGTCCTGCGCCCCTTGCTCGCTGCTCACGTATCCGTCCGCTCCCGATCGACCTGCCGACTGTCGTCGCCCCTGCTCAGCCGCATCCTATTGCGCGCTGCTGAGTGGTCCGCCTGTGGCACCATCGATCACGACCCACCGCAACCACGAACAACGCGTTCGCAGGCCGCACCCACAAGGAGCGCTCATGTCCGCCGCCCCGTCCGCCGCCCCCCTCGCGGGGACCGTCGCCGCGCTGATGCCACAGGCACGTACCGAGCTCGCCGAGCTCGTGTCGTACCGGTCGGTCGCGGACCCCCGGCAGTTCCCGAAGAGCGAGTGCGAGGACGCCGCCCGCTGGGTCGCGGAGGTGCTGGCGACCGAGGGCTTCCAGGACGTGGCGGTCCTCGACACCCCGGACGGCACGCAGTCGGTCTACGGGTATCTGGCGGGGCCCGAGGGGGCGCCCACGGTGCTGCTGTACGCCCACTACGACGTGCAGCCGCCGCTGGACGAGACGGCCTGGCTCTCGCCTCCGTTCGAGCTGACCGAGCGCGACGGCCGCTGGTACGGGCGGGGTGCCGCCGACTGCAAGGGCGGCCTCGTCATGCACCTGACCGCGCTGCGGGCGCTGCGCGCGAACGGCGGGGTGCCGGTGAACGTCAAGGTCATCGTGGAGGGCTCGGAGGAGCAGGGCACCGGCGGTCTGGAGCGCTACGCCGAGGGCCACCCCGACCTGCTCACGGCGGACACGATCGTCATCGGCGACACCGGCAACTTCCGGCTCGGCCTGCCGACGGTCACCGCCACGCTGCGCGGCATGGCGCTGGTCGAGGTGCAGGTCAGCACGCTTGGGGGCAATCTGCACTCGGGGCAGTTCGGCGGCGCGGCGCCCGACGCGCTCGCCGCCCTGATCCGGATCCTCGACTCGCTGCGCGACGAGACCGGCGCGACCACGGTCGACGGACTGGCCGCCGACGAGGCCTGGCAGGGCCTGCAGTACCCGGAGGACGACTTCCGGAGCGACGCGAAAGTCCTGGACGGCGTCGGCCTGGTCGGCACCGGCACCATCGCCGACCGGCTGTGGGCCCGCCCGGCGGTCACCGTGCTGGGCATCGACGCCCCGCCGGTCGTCGGCGCGACCCCGTCCGTCCAGGCCCGCGCGGGCGCCCTGGTCAGCCTGCGCGTCCCGCCGGGGGTCGACGCGCAGGAGGCCGCCAAGCTCCTCACCGCCCACCTCGAGACGGCGGCCCCCTGGGGTGCCCACGTCGAGGTGACCCAGCGCGGCAGCGGCCAGGCGTTCCGCGCCGACACCTCCAGCCCCGCCTACGCCGCCATGGCTGAGGCCATGCACGCCGCCTACGGCAAGGACCTGGAGGTCGCGGGCCAGGGCGGCTCCATCCCGCTCTGCAACACCCTCGCCACGCTCTACCCGGAGGCGGAGATCCTGCTGATCGGCCTCAGCGAGCCCGAGGCACAGATCCACGCCGTGAACGAGAGCGTCTCCCCGGAAGAGCTGGAGAAACTCTCCCTCGCGGAGGCGCTGTTCCTGCGGAACTACGCGGAGTCCAAGGCGTAAGCCCAGGCCGCCGGGCGCACAAGGAGGCCTGGGGCCTGTCTTGTGGATCTCCGTGGGAGAAGGAGCGGGGTCTGGCGCCTGTGATCGCAAGGCGGAGGAAGGAAGCGACGCGGTGGGGGCACCTCC
>NZ_JBHYXC010000055.1:0-39423 GCF_042751495.1 Streptomyces sp. NPDC059373
TCAACGACGTCCCCCAGCCTGGCGGCTGGGAGGTGCCCCCACCGCGTCGCTTCCCTCCTCCGCCTTGCGATCACAGGCGCCAGACCCCGCTCCTTATCCCACGGAGATCCACAAGACAGGCCCTAGCCCTTCGGGCCGGCCAGCAGCGGGACACCCTCGAACTGCCCGAGGTTCTCGCGGTAGAGCTCGAGGTTGAGGCCGTTGGGGTCGCGGACGTAGAGGCTGTTGTCGACGCCCCGGTCGGGGCCGAGGTAGTCGAATCCGGCCGCGTCGAAGCGCTCCTTGGCGCTCGCGAACTGCTCGGCCGTCACCGAGAGCGCCATGTGCTGCAGGCCGCCGATGGTCTCGTGCTGCTCGGGGTGGTCATGCCCGGGGAAGTCGAAGAAGCCCAGCAGATTGTTGTTGCCGATGTCGAAGAAGAAGTGGCTGGAGCCTGCGTAGTCGCGGTTCTCGACCAGCTCGACCAGCGGGAAGCCCAGGAAGTCCTGGTAGAAGGCGATCGTCTCCTCGACGTCCTTGCAGATGAAGGCCGCGTGGTGGATGCCCGACGCGGTCGTCGCCGGCCGCTCCTCGGGGGACCGCAGATACTTCGTACGCAGTGCCTCCCGGCGCTCGCGCACCGCTTCCAGCTCCTTGCCCTGGGGCTCGGTCATGATCGCCTCCTGAGATATTTGCGTGCCGGTTGACACCTACCCGCTATATCTTCCCGGAATGGTGTCACTCGACCGACTCGCCGCCTTCGCCGCGATGTCTCTGCTGATCTGCGTGATCCCCGGCCCCAGCGTCCTGTTCGTGATCGGCCGGGCGCTCGCGCACGGCCGCAGGGTCGCCCTCACCTCTGTCGTCGGCAACACTCTCGGATCGTACGTCCTGGTGACGGCCGTCGCCCTGGGCGTCGGCCCCGTCGTGGAGCGCTCCGCGCTGCTGTTCGCCGCCCTGAAGCTGGCGGGTGCCGGGTATCTCGTCCACCTCGGGGTGAAGGCGCTGCGACAGCGCAAGGCCCTGCTGCTGACGGCAGGGGAGCCGCAGGCACCGCGGCGGGGTCCGCTGCGGACGGTGGGGGAGGGGTTCGTGGTCGGGGTCTCGAACCCGAAGACCATGGTGTTCTACGCGGCCGTGCTGCCGCAGTTCGTGGACCGTGCCGCCGGTCAGGCCACCGGGCAGATGCTGCTGCTCGGCCTGATCTTCAACGGCATCGCACTGGTCTCGGACTCGGCGGTGGGGCTGGCGGCGTCCGCGGCCCGCTCCTGGTTCGCGCGCTCGCCGAAGCGGCTGTCCATGATCGGCGGGGCGGGCGGGCTCGCGATGATCGGGCTCGGCGTCACGGTCGCGGTGACCGGTCGCGGCGACTGATCACGGCCACGTTAATGTGGCCCGATGAGTGACGAGCACGAGGTGCTGGAGCGCCTGCGGTATCTGCGCGGAAGTATCGACAACCTGGACGCGGCGCTGGTCCATCTGCTCGCCGAGCGGTTCAAGGCCACCCAGCAGGTGGGTGAGCTGAAGGCCGCGCACGATCTGCCGGCGGCCGACCCGGCCCGGGAGGCCCAGCAGATCGAGCGGCTGCGGGCGATGGCCGAGGACGCACATCTGGATCCGGCGTTCGCGGAGAAGTTCCTGAACTTCATCATCGACGAGGTCATTCGCCACCACAAGGCGATCGCCGAACGGTCCGCGTGAGTTCCCGCGGGCGTTCGGCGTGAGATCGGCCTGAGGTCGGCGTGAGCGCGGCGGTCGTAGGCACAGACCGCCGCGCACCCGTCATATTATTTCGCGGCTGATCGGCTGAGGATTGGGCTGGATCCCACGCAGTCGCTCACGCCCCGGCTGCCGGAGCATCATGGACAGAACGGCCGCCACCAGGGCGATGACACCCGCGAGCGAGTACGCGCCGTGGTAGCCCCAGGCGGCGATGACCATGGCGCCCATACCGCTGCCGGCGAGGCCGCCGACCAGCTTGGAGCTGTAGACCAGGCCGTAGTTCTGGGCGTTGTTGTTCTCACCGAAGTAGTCCGGGACCAGGGCGGCGAACAGCGGGTAGAAGGAACCGCCGCCGAACCCGGAGATGAAGGCGAAGACCAGGAACAGCGGTTCGTTGCCCGCGTCACCCGCCCACAGCACCCCGAACTGCGATCCGCCCAGGATCACCAGCACCGCGGTGAGGGTCTGCTTGCGGCCGAACCGGTCCGACAACCAGCCGCATGCGGCGCGCCCGGTGCCGTTGATGACGGCCATGACACCCATCGACGAGGCCACCACCAGCGGGCCGAAGCCCATCTCCTTGGCGAAGGGCACCTGGAAGGAGATACCGAAGATGGAGACGCCCGCGGTCATCATCAGGCAGAACCACATCAGCGGGAGCATGCCGGTCCTGATGGCCTCCGCCGGCCCGTACTGCTTGACGGCGGGCGGGTTCTTCAGCAGCGCGGCACTGGCCTTCTTGTCCGCGTTGAAGGCCAGCGGGTCGATGTGCGAGGGCCACCAGTTCTTCGGCGGGTCCTTGAAGAACAGCCCGGAGATGCCCACCAGCAGGAGCACGTACACCCCGACCAGATCGAGCACGACGGAGAAGTTCTTCTCGTCGAAGGCGTAGGTGAAGATGAAGATCAGCGGCACCGATCCGTAGGCGAAGCCGCCGTTGACGAAGCCCGTCTTGGCGCCCCGGCGTTCCGGGTACCACTTGCCGACCATGTTGATGCAGGTCGCGTAGACCATCCCGCCACCCGTACCGCCCAGGACACCGAAGCCCGCGATGGCGACCGCGAGATTGGGTGCGTGGCTGAGGGTGAAGAACCCGATTGCGGCCAGAGCGGCGCCGATCAGCATCGCCGCCCGGGCGCTGAGGACGCCGCGCTCACGCAGCCGGCCCGCCGGGAAGGCCACCCCGGCCTGGAACACCGTCCAGACGCTCAGCAGCCAGAAGGTGTTGGTCGTGGTCCAGTTGTGCACCGAGGAGAGGGTCTCCTCGGCCGATCCGTACGCATACTCCGCGACGCTGATGCCGATCATCGCTGCCCATGGCAGCAGCACCATCCTCAGGCGGGAACCGCCCAAAATATCGCGGTCGGTCTCTCCGGTCCGGTACACCCGCCCGTTCGCGTCCCGGACCTCCGTGTACGGAGTTGTCGTCGTCGTTGACGTTGTTGACATTTACCAGTCACTCCCCTGCGTCGAAAGAGCATGCCAGCGCCCCCTGGCGATCTCCGTTCGTCCTTTCGGGGCGGGTCCGGCCGCCGCGGCTCGCGGAGCCCGGACCCGTCATACGCGTGCGCCAGGCGCTACGCGGTGTGCGGTGGCCGGACCGGGGCAGTGCCCGGGCCGGTCGGCCGCTTCGTTTGCGGGCCATGATTGCCCGCCGGTGGCGGCGATCGCGGCGGTGGTCGCGGATCTCCCGGGACCTCACGGTCGGTGATCATCGCGGAAGCAACCCCGCAGCCCGCGCCCAGCGATACTTCGCGCCGAGAGCCGCCACCGGCTGTTCCGTGGTGTACGGATACGCCACGACGCCGCGTCGGAAGAGGTACGCGCTCGCTTGCTCCACCTCCGTGTCGCCGGCCAGTGAGACCACCACCGGCTTGTTGATGCCCTTGGCCTTCGCCTCGGCGACCACGCGCGCGGTCAGCTCGGCGAAGACCATCGGCGGGGTGACGATCGTGTGCCAGTAGCCCAGGATCAGCGCGTGGACCCGCGGGTCCTCCAGGCCGAGCCGGATCGTGGCCTCGTACGTGGACGGCGGCTCGCCGCCGGTGATGTCGATCGGATTGCCGGCCGCGCCGAACGGCGGGATGTAGCGCATGAACGCCGCGTCCAGGTCGGGTGGGATCTCCATCAGCTTCAGGCCGTTGTCCACGCAGGCGTCGGACAGCAGCACGCCCGAGCCGCCCGCGCCGGTGATGATCACGACGTTGTCGCCCTGCGGGGTGGGGAGTACCGGCAGCGCCCGTGCGTACTCCAGCATGTCCTTCAGCCCCGGCGCCCGGATGACGCCGGCCTGCCGCAGGATGTCGTCGTACACCTTGTCGTCACCGGCCAGCGCGCCGGTGTGCGAGCCGGCGGCCTTGGCCCCGGCGGCCGTACGGCCGGCCTTGAGGACGATGATCGGCTTCTTCCTGACGACCTCGCGGGCGGCCTCGACGAAGGCGCGGCCGTCCTTGAGGTCCTCCAGGTGCATGGCGATGCACTGGGTGTTGTCGTCCTCACCGAAGTACGTGAGCAGGTCGTCCTCGTCGACATCCGACTTGTTGCCGAGTCCGACGATCGCGGAGACGCCGGTCCGGGTGGTCCGCGCGAATCCGAGGATCGCCATGCCGATGCCGCCGGACTGCGAGGTCAGCGCCACCGGGCCCTTGACGTCGTACGGGGTGCAGAAGGTGGCGCAGAGGTCCTGCCAAGTGGAGTAGTAGCCGTAGATGTTCGGGCCGAGGACGCGGACCTTGTGCTCGGCCGCGATGGCCACGACCTTGTCCTGCAGGGCCTGGTCGCCGGTCTCGGCGAAGCCGGACGGGATCAGGACGGCGGCCGGGATCTGCTTGCGGCCGACTTCCTCCAGTGCGGCGGGCACCGCCTTGGCGGGGATCGCGAAGACCGCGACGTCGATCTCGGCCGGCACGTCCAGGACGGAGGCGTACGCCTTGAGCCCGAGGATGTCGTGCGCCCTCGGGTTGACGGGGTAGATGTCCCCTGCGAAGCCTCCGTCGACGAGGTTCCGCATGACGGAGTGGCCGATCTTCCCCTCCTCGTTGGACGCCCCGATGACAGCCACGGCACGCGGCTTCATCAGGCGGTTCATCGAAAAAAGGATCTCCTCGCGGGAGAACCGCGGTCGCTCCGCCGGCGTGCCTTCGGAGAGGATTACACGGATATCCGCCGCGAGCGCCCCCTCGGGCGTGGCGATTATCGGATTGAGGTCGACCTCGGCGATCTCCGGGAAATCGGTCACCAGCTGTGACACCCGGCGGATCTGCTCGGCCACGGCCCAGCGGTCCACGGCCGCCTGGCCTCGTACGCCGCGCAGGATCTCGGCGGCCTTGATGGAGTCCAGCATGGAGGCGGCCTCGTCGCCGGTGACGGGGGCGAGGCGGAACGTCACGTCCTTGAGCACCTCGACCAGGACCCCGCCGAGGCCGAAGGCGACGACCTTGCCGAAGGTCGGGTCGGTGACGGCGCCGACGATGACCTCCTGGCCGGGCGGCAGCATCTGCTGCACCTGGACGCCCTCGATACGGGCGTCGGGCGCGAAGGCCCTGGCGTTGGCGACGATCTTGTGGAACGCGCTCCGGACCTCGGATGCGGTGTGCACCCCGACCACCACGCCGCCGGCATCCGTCTTGTGCAGGATGTCGGGGGAGACGATCTTCAGCACCACCGGACCGTCGAAGCGGTGGGCGAACGCCACCGCCTCGTCCACGTCGGTCGCCAGCGCCTCGCCGGGGGTGGCGATGCCGTAGAGGTCGGCGAGGATCTTGCCTTCCGGGGCGGTGAGGGTCGTACGTCCGCAGGCGCGTACGGAATCCAGCAGGGCCCTTGCGGCGGCGCGCTCATCTTCGTCGGCCATAGGTCAGATCACCCCGTTCGTCTGCATCTCGACCAGCTCCGCGGGGGAGAGGCCGAGTTCGGTGGCGTAGATGTCGTGGTTGTGCTCGCCGAGCAGCGGCGAGCGCCGGACGTCGGCGGGGGAGTCGGACAGCTTCAGCGGATTCCCGACGGTGACGTACGAGCCGCGCTCGGGGTGCTCGACCTCGACGACGATCTCGTTGTCCTTGAGGCTGGGGTCCTCGATGATCTCCTTGGTGGAGAGGATCGGGCCGCAGGGGATGTTGTGCGCGTTCAGGGTCTCCAGCACTTCCCACTTGGGGATGGTGCTGGTCCATTCCTCGATCAGCTGGAACATCTTGCTCAGCTTGGGCAGCCGGGCCTCCGGGGTCGCCCACTCCGGGTCCTCGGCCAGTTCGGGTCGGCCGATGAGTTCGGTGATCGGCTGCCAGCCGACGGGCTGCACGATGACGTACACGTAGTCGTTGGGGCCGCCGGGCGCGCACCTGACCGCCCAGCCGGGCTGGCCGCCGCCCGAGGCGTTGCCGGAGCGCGGCACCTCGTCGCCGAAGTCCTCATTCGGGTACTCGGCGAGCCGGCCGTGCGCCAGGCGCTGCTGGTCGCGGAGCTTGACGCGGCAGAGGTTGAGCACCGCGTGCTGCATCGCGACCTGGACGCGCTGACCGCGCCCGGAGTGGGTGCGCTGGAACAGCGCGGCGAGGATGCCCGCCACGGCGTGCATGCCGGTGCCGGAGTCGCCGATCTGGGCGCCGGTGGCGAGCGGTGGGCCCCCCTCGAAGCCGGTGGTCGCCATCGAGCCGCCCATGGCCTGGGCCACGACCTCGTACGCCTTGAAGTTGGTGTACGGGCCCTCGCCGAAGCCCTTGATGGAGGCGTAGATGATCCGGGGGTTGATCTCCTGGATCCGCTCCCAGGTGAAGCCCATGCGGTCGATCGCGCCCGGGCCGAAGTTCTCGACCATGATGTCGGAGCGGGCGATCAGCTCGGTGAGGATCTCCTTGCCGCGCGGGGTCTTGGTGTTGAGGGTGATGCTGCGCTTGTTGGCGTTGAGCATCGTGAAGTAGAGGCTGTCGACGTTCGGGAGGTCGCGCAGTTGCTTGCGGGTGATGTCGCCGGTCGGGGCTTCGAGCTTGACCACGTCAGCCCCGAGCCAGGCGAGTATCTGGGTCGCGGACGGCCCGGACTGGACATGCGTCATGTCCAGGACGCGGATGCCTTCGAGTGCTTTGGCCACGGCGTGCCTCCTCACTTGTACATCGTCTGGTTCATGGTTCCGGGGGCGTACGCGTCCGGGTCGACCCAGACGTTGATCAGCGACGGCTTGCCCGACTCGCGGGCTCTGCGCAGCGCCGGGCCGATGTCGGCGGGGTCGCGGACCTCCTCGCCGTAACCGCCGAGCATCTGGGCGAACTTGTCGTAGTGCACGTCGCCGAGGGTGTTGCCGACCCGCTCGCGCTCCCGGCCGTACTTGGCGCACTGGCCGTAACGGATCTGGTTCATCGATGAGTTGTTGCCGACGATCCCGATGAAGGGCAGGTCGTAGCGGACCAGCGTCTCGAAGTCCCAGCCGGTGAGGGAGAACGCGCCGTCACCGAAGAGCGCCACGACCTCCTTGTCCGGCCGCGCCTGCTTGGCGGCCAGGACGAAGGGGATGCCGACGCCGAGGGTGCCGAGCGGGCCCGGGTCCATCCAGTGGCCGGGGGACCTGGGCTGCACGACCCGGCCGGCGAAGGTGACGATGTCGCCGCCGTCGCCGATGAAGATCGAGTCCTCGGTGAGGAAGTCGTTGATCTCGCTGACCAGACGGTACGGGTGGATGGGCGACGCGTCGGACCTCAGGAGCGGCAACCGCTTGTCCAGCGCCCTGGTCTCGACCACGCGCAGTTCGTCCAGCCACTCCTTGCGGCCCGTCGCGCCGACGTTGATCCGTTCCGACGCCGCTTCGGTCACGGCGGCCAGGACGAGTCCCGCGTCGCCGACGATGCCGAGGTCGATGTCGCGGTTCTTGCCGACCGTGCGGTAGTCCAGGTCGATCTGGACGACGGTGGCGGTGGGGGAGAGGCGCTTGCCGTAACCCATCCGGAAGTCGAAGGGCGTCCCGACGATGATGATCAGGTCGGCCTCGGTGAAGGCGTAGCGCCGCGACAGCTGGAAGTGGTGCGGGTCGCCGGGCGGGAGGGTGCCGCGCCCGGCGCCGTTCATGTACGCGGGCACGTTGAGGGTGCGTACGAGGTCGACGGCGGCGTCGGTCGCCCGGGTCGTCCAGACCTGGCTGCCGAGCAGGATGGCCGGCCGCTCGGCGTGGACCAGGAGGTCGGCGAGCTTCTCGACGGCCCCGGGGTCGCCGATGCTGCGGGTTGAGGCGCGGTAGGCGCCGGCCTTGGGGATGCGGGCCTTGTCGATCGGGACCCTGGAGTCGAGCACGTCGCGCGGGATCTCCAGGAAGGAGGGCCCGGGGGCGCCGTTGTAACACTCACGGAAGGCCATGGAGACCAGGTCGGCGACGCGGGCGGTGTCGGGCACGGTGGCCGCGAACTTGGTGATCGGGGTCATGATGTCGACGTGCGGGAGGTCCTGGAGGGACCCCATCTTGTGCTGGCAGTGGGCGCCCTGGCCGCCGATGAGCAGCATGGGCGACTCGGCGCGGAAGGCGTTGGCCACGCCGGTGACGGCGTCGGTGGTGCCGGGTCCCGCGGTGACGACCGCGACGCCCGGCTTGCCGGTGACGCGGGCGTAGCCGTCGGCGGCGTGCGCGGCCACCTGCTCATGCCGGACGTCGATCACGTCGATGCCCTCGTCGACGCAGCCGTCGTAGATGTCGATGATGTGGCCGCCGCAAAGCGTGTAGATGACGCCGACCCCCTCGGCCTTGAGGGCCTTGGCGACGAGATGCCCCCCCGAGACGAGGTCTGAGGTGCCGGAAGTGCGGTCGGACATGGCGCGTTCAACCCCTTCTGGTCCACGGTCTGTACATTGCATACAGGCGACGAATACTGTATGCAGACGGTTATCCCTCATCGGCAAGTCGATGTCCAGGGGGCGTGCACCGGATTCTCATCGGGACCTCATCCAAGAACCCAGCCAAGGGCAGGTGCGTGACGATGGATCTGTTCGAGTACCAAGCACGTGAACTGTTCGCGAAGCACGGTGTCCCCGTGCTCGAGTCCCACGTAGTCGACGAGCCCGAGGCCGCCCGCGAGGCGGCTCGCCTGCTCGGTGGCCACGCCGTGGTGAAAGCCCAGGTCAAGACTGGTGGCCGGGGCAAGGCAGGTGGCGTGAAACTCGCCTCGGACCCGGCGGAAGCCGTGGCCCACGCCGCCCGCATCCTCGGCATGGACATCAAGGGCCACACCGTGGAAAAGGTCATGCTGACCCCGACCGCGGACATCGCGGAGGAGTACTACGTCTCCTTCCTCCTCGACCGCACCAACCGCACCTTCCTGGCCATGGCGTCCGCCGAGGGCGGCATGGACATCGAGGAGGTCGCCGCCACCCGGCCCGAGGCCCTGACCCGCATTCCCGTCGACCCCGACGAGGGCGTCACGGACGACAAGGCCCGCGAGATCGTGATCGCCGCCGGCCTGCCCGACGAGGCGGCGCCCGTCCTGACCGCGCTGTGGCGGGTCTTCACCGAGGAGGACGCCCTCCTGGTCGAGGTCAACCCGCTCGTACGGACCGAGGAAGGCCGCATCCTGGCCCTCGACGGCAAGGTCACCCTCGACGCCAACGCCCGCTTCCGGCACCCCGCGCACACCGCATACGAAACCCCCGGCGAGGGCGACCCCCTCGAAGCCGCCGCCAGGACCAAGGGCCTGAACTACGTCAAGCTCGACGGCTCCGTCGGCATCATCGGCAACGGCGCGGGTCTGGTCATGTCCACCCTCGACGTGGTTGCCTACTCGGGTTCGGATCCCGCCAACTTCCTCGACATCGGCGGCGGCGCCTCCGCCCAGATCATGGCCGACGGCCTCGGCGTCATCCTCGCCGACCCGGACGTGCAGTCCGTCTTCGTCAACGTCTTCGGCGGCATCACCGCCTGCGACGCGGTCGCCGACGGCATCATCCAGGCCCTGGACCAGATCGAGCTGACCAAGCCGCTGGTCGTACGCCTCGACGGCAACAACGCCGAGCGCGGACGGGCCATCCTGCGGGACGCGGCGGCTTCGCTGGGTCCCCTCGTACAGCAGCTGGACACCATGGACGGCGCGGCCTCGCTGGCCGCCGAGCTGAGCAGGAGCTGATCCGTATGGCCATCTTCATCGACCGGAACAGCAAGGTCATCGTCCAGGGCATGACCGGCACCGAGGGCATGAAGCACACCCGCCGCATGCTCGCCGCCGGCACCGACATCGTCGGCGGCGTCAACCCGCGCAAGGCCGGCACCTCGGTCACCCTCGACGGCCGGACGATCCCGGTCTTCGGCTCCGTGAAGGAGGCGCTGGCCGCCACCGACGCCGACGTCACCGTGGTCTTCGTCCCACCTCCCTTCGTGCGCGCCGCCGTGGACGAGGCCTCCGACGCCGGCATCGGCATCGCCGTCGTCATCACCGAAGGCGTGCCGGTCCACGACAGCGTCGCCTTCCGGGCCCGCGCCGCCTCCTCCGGCACCCGACTCATCGGTCCCAACTGCCCCGGCCTGATCAGCCCCGGCCAGTCCAACGCCGGCATCATCCCGGCCGACATCACCACCGCCGGGCGCATCGGACTGGTCTCCAAGTCCGGCACCCTCACCTACCAACTCATGTACGAGCTGCGCGACATCGGCTTCTCCACCGCCGTCGGCATCGGCGGCGACCCGGTCATCGGCACCACCCACATCGACTGCCTCCGCGCCTTCGAGCAGGACCCCGACACCGACCTCATCGTCATGATCGGCGAGATCGGCGGTGACGCCGAGGAGCGCGCCGCCGCCTACATCGCCGACCACGTCACCAAGCCCGTTGTCGGCTACGTGGCCGGATTCACCGCCCCCGAGGGCAAGACCATGGGCCACGCCGGCGCCATCGTCTCCGGTTCCTCCGGCACCGCCCTCGCCAAGCAGCAGGCCCTCGAAGCCGCCGGCGTCGCCGTGGGACGTACGCCCTCGGCCGCCGCCCGTCTCGTACGGGACCGGCTCGCATGACCGGCGCGGAGCACCTGCTGTCCCGACGCCACCAACTCGGTGTGGCGTTGGACCCACTTGACCCCGACAAGAGGATGCCGCGAACCCGCGTCGCTATCGTCGCGTGCATGGACGCCCGGCTGGGCATCGAGACGATGTTCGGCCTCAGGGCGGGCGACGCCCATGTCATCCGCAACGCCGGCGGGTGTGCCACCGCGGACACCCTCCGCTCGCTGCGGCTGAGCCAGATCGTGGGCGGCACCCGCGAAATCCTCCTGGTCCACCACGAGGACTGTGCGGCCCTCGCCGAGACCGGGACCGACCCGGACGCGGACCTGCGGGAATGCGTCGAATTAGTGCGTACGAGCAATGAGCTGCCCCATACCGAAATGGTGCGCGGTTTCGTTTACACGCGCGGTGGTGCGCTGCGCGAGATCCGCCCCGAACGACGAGTGGAGAACCCTCGATGACCCTCACGCCTCCCAACAACCTGATCCTCAAGCCCGGCACCTCCTGGACCGACGCCTGGCAGCGCTGCCTGACCGTTGCCCCCGAGGCCTTCCAGGACGACCGGGTCCTCAACCTCTGGCAGGGCACCTGGCACGCCGACGGCCGCGTCCTGCCCACCACCTCACCCGTCGACGGCACCCCCATCGCGGGCCTGCCGCGCCTGGACGCCGCCAGCGCCCACGCCGCCGTCCGCGCCTCCCTCGACCAGCACCGCGCCTGGCGGGGCGTCCCGCTGGCCGAGCGCAAGGCCCGTATCTCCGCCGCCCTCGACGCCCTCACCGAGCACCGTGAGCTGCTCTCCCTCCTCCTGGTCTGGGAGATCGGCAAGCCCTGGCGGCTCGCCCAGGCCGACGTCGACCGGGCCATCGACGGCGTGCGCTGGTACGTGGACGAGATCGACGGCATGGTCCGCGACCGCACCCCGCTCCCGGGCCCGGTCAGCAACATCGCCAGCTGGAACTACCCGATGAGCGTGCTCGTCCACGCCATGCTGGTCCAGGCCCTGGCCGGCAACGCCGCCATCGCCAAGACCCCCACCGACGGCGGCCTCGCCTGCCTCACCCTCGCCTGCGCCCTCATCAACCGCGAAGGCGTCCCCGTCACCCTGGTCAGCGGCAGCGGCGGCGAACTCTCCGAGGCCCTGGTGCGTGCCCCCGAGATCGGCTGCGTCTCCTTCGTCGGCGGCCGCGACGCGGGCGGCCGGGTCGCCTCCGCCGTCGCCGACCTCGGCAAGCGCCACGTCCTGGAGCAGGAGGGCCTCAACACCTGGGGCATCTGGCAGTACACCGACTGGCAGACCCTCACCGGCCACATCCGCAAGACCTTCGACTACGCCAAGCAGCGCTGCACCGCCTACCCCCGCTTCGTCGTCCAGCGCTCCGCCTTCGCCGACTTCCTCAACGCCTACCTCCCCGGCGTCCAGTCCGTGCGCTTCGGTCACCCGCTCGCCGTCGCCGACCCGGCCGACGACCTCCCGGAGCTGGACTTCGGCCCCCTCATCAACGCCGCCAAGGCCAAGGAGCTCGGCGACCTCGTCAGCGAGGCCATCGACCGCGGCGCCGTCCCCCTCCACCGCGGCACCCTCGCCGACGGCCGCCTCCTCCCCGGCCAGGACACCTCCGCGTACCTCCCGCCGACCACCCTCCTCGGCCCGCCGCCCTCCTCCCCGCTGCACCACGCGGAACCCTTCGGCCCGGTCGACACCATCGTCCTGGTCGACACCGAAGCCGAGCTCCTGGCCGCCATGAACGCCAGCAACGGCGCCCTCGTCGCCACCCTCTCCACCGACGACGAATCCGCCTACGCCCGCCTCGCCCCCCACATCCGCGCCTTCAAGGTCGGCCACAACAAGCCCCGCTCCCGCGGCGACCGCGACGAACTCTTCGGCGGCTTCGGCGCCTCCTGGCGCGGCGCCTTCGTCGGCGGCGACCTCCTCGTCCATGCCGTCACCGAAGGCCCCTCCCACCAGACCGTCCCCGGCAACTTCCCCGAGTACCACCTGATGCCGGGCCTCACGGCGTGAACGAGTAGGTCTTCACGTCGAAGGTTCCGCCGAGGGAGTCGGTGGGCGTCACCGTCACCGTGGTGCCGCTCACCGACACCTTCAGGAAGTGGTAGACCTGCGCATCGTCCGTCGGCACAGGTGCGCTGCCGCAGGCCGAGCCCTTGTTCTTGCTGTAGGACCAGCCGATCGCGTAGGCATCGGTCGCAGCACAGCCGTCCCCGCCGCCGACCGGGGTGGCCTTGCCGCCCCCGCCACCGGTCACGTAGCTGACGACGCCGCCCGCCGGAGCGGTGTTGCGCTGGTAGTCGTGCGCGTGGCCGTTGAAGACCAGGTTGACGCCGTTGTCATGGAGCAGCGACTCCAGACTCGTCGGCCCGGCCGAGACGTTGAGGTAGGTGTTGTCCGGCTCGGTGGCGTCGTCCGAACGCAGCGGGAAGTGGAACACCGCCATCTTGACACCGCCCGGATGGGCCGCCAGATCCTGGGCGAGCCACTGGTACTGGGCGGAGGAGACCGTCCAGTGCTGGTCGTGGTCGACCTGGTAGATCTGGCAGTGCGAGCCGCAGTCGCCGCCCGTGGCGGTACCGATGTTGCTGTTGCCCCAGGCGGCGTCCAGCATGTAGATCCGTACCCCGCCGGTGGCGATGGCGTAGTACGTCGTGGGGTAGGAGCCCGGGTCCGTACCGTCGACGGAGGGATAGTCGACCATGGCGTAGGTACCGCCCGAGGCGGCGGCCGCCGCGGCGTTGGGCCAGTTGAGCATGAATGTGGAGTTCTGCCCGTGGTTGCCGCTCACCGCGAAGAGCGGGGTGCTCATACCGGGCAGGGCCCAGTACTGCGGTCCGTAGACCGCGCTGATGTCGGCGCCGGTCTGGTTCAGGTCGCCGTAGTTGCTCTGCGAGCCTCCGGGATAGGCGAGATCGCCGGCGGACAGCGCGAAGCGCACGCCGCTCTCCTTGATCCGGGCGAGGACGTTGGCCTGGTCGGTGTTGGCCGAGCCGTCGTTGACGCCGTTGCTGGTGGTGTCACCCCAGTCGCCGAATACGGCGAAGCTGAAGGGCGCCGTGCCGCCGGCCGGTTCGAGGCTGGTGAAGCTCGGCGTGGTCAGCGTGCCGAGGAGGTCGACCGGGGAACTGCCGCCGGTGTAGACGCGGTAACAGTAGGCGGTGCCCGGCGTGAGACCGGTGACGGTGACGGAATTCCGGTATTCCCGCAGTCCGTTGACCGTCATCGGGTACCCGAGGGTGCTGGAGGTCACCGAGCTCGCCGCGCAGTTGCCGATCGGGCCGTAGCGGACGCTGCCCTTGCTCTGTGTGGAGGTGCCCCAGTTCACCTGCACCGAGGTCGTGGTGGAATCGCTGAGATACGGCGCCCTGGTGAGCTGTGCGTCGGCGCCGGGCAGATCCGCGTGGGCCGGGGCCGAGACGGCGAACGCCGTGCCCAGCCCCATGGCGAGGGCGAGCACGGCGCGTATCAGAGGTCTGCGGCGGTTGCGGGATGGTCTGGTCATGGTGATCTCCTTTCCGTACGGTGCCGGGCGAGCAGCGTCACGGCCGTCACCAGCACGGCGGCGAAGCCGGCCAGCCGCAGCAGGTTCGGCCAGAAGCCGAGCCGCGAGGCGGGGTGCGCGCGGACGCCCGGGCTGTCGCCGGGACTGTCGGTGGGCGAGGGAGCGGTGGCCGGGGCGCCGCGCAGTGACCGCAGGACGTCGAGGTAGCGGCGGCCGTGCGCCAGCGACGGCTCGACATGGGAGTTCTCGCTGAACTCGTTCCAGCTGATCAGGCCCAGGACATCCGGCCGGGAGCCGAGCGCGGCCGCGTACTCGGTGCGCAGTGTCAGCCCGTCCTTGCGCGGCACCTCCTTGGTGCCGCCGACCCTGCGTGCGTCGAAGCCCGGGGCGAGGGGCGCGATCCAGTAGCCGTGGGCGGCGTGCACGGCGCGGCCCATGGCGTCGAGCTTGGGGGCGTGGTTGGTGTTGGTGTCGGGGTTGACCGAGGACCAGTAGTAGGCGTCGCCGTCGGTGACGTCGGCCAGACGCTCGTAACCCTTCAGGTTCTTCTCGGTGTTCAGCACCAGCAGCTGGTCGCGCACCGGCCCGGTGATCCGGGCGATGTCCGCGTGCGAGAAGGCCCAGGTCCCGCTGAGGACGGTCAGCGGTCTGCCGCCGAGCCGGAAGAGCGCGGGGCTGTCGGCGTAGCGCTTGCCGAAGGCGGCGAAGTCCGCGGCGATCCTGGCGGCCGGCAGCGGACGACGGTCGAAGTCCAGCCCCTGGTAGATCACGGTGATCTTGAACTGCTCCTGGGCGGCCACAGTCATCAGCGTCTGCAGCCGGCGGTCGTTGACCGGGGTGCTCTTCCAGCTGACGATGAAGCCGTCGATGCCCGCCGACTTCGCCCACGCGATGTGCGTCCGCATGATCCGCGGGTCGTCGCTGGAGTACCGGCCGAGCTGCGGGTAGTCGGTCTTGGCCCGCTGCCACGAGGAGGGCTCGAACCACTGGTAGTAGTACGCGAGCATCGGGACCCGCCCGCGGGATTCCGCACCGGCGGGAGCGGGGGAGCGGCCGAGCAGTCCCAGCGCGATGGCGAGGACGGCGAGTACCGCACGGATCCGTCTCATGAGACCGTGGCCTCCCTGTTTTCCTTGTTCTCCTTTTTCTCCTTCCTGTCGTTGCTGTCTTTTCCGTCCTTCTCGTCCTTGACGTGCAACGCTCTGTGCGCCGCCGCCCGCCCGGCAGCCAGCAGCCCGCCGGCCGTGGCGAGCGCGGCGGCCGCGAACACCGCCAGGTCCCAGCGGCTGAGCACCTCGATGTCCACCGCCCGGTCCTTCGACAGCCGCAGTTCCTGACCGGACGTCACCCCACCCGCCCGGACGTCGACGTGGTAGTGGCCGCGCGGTAGACCCCGCAGCGTCGCGGTGCGGTCCGGACCGAACGGCACGGTACGGACGGTCCCGTCCGGCATCGTCACCTCCGCCGCCGATCCGGACCGGCCCGACAGCATGGCGTCATGCGCGGTGACCGTCAGATCGTGGAACTGCGCGACGAAGACCGCCTTTCCGGTCCTGGCCGGGGTGAAGCGCTGCTTGCCGGCGTCCACGGTGTTCGTACCTCCGACGACCACGCTCTGCAGGGAGTACGAGATGGTCCGGGTGCTCAGCACGCTCTTGCGGTAGACCGGCAACAGGCCGTCCAGCCAGACGGTGCGACCCACCGGGATCCTGCGGCTGCTCCCCGCGTCGCTGCGGACGGTGACCTCGGAGACCCGATCGGCCGCGATCGGCTTGCCGTGCTGGTCGGTGACGGACGCGGTGACCGGGAAGCGTGCGGTGAAGGCGGCGGTGACCGTGTAGTTGGCGCGCAGCGGCAGCCCTTGGACCGACGTGCGGAACGCCTGGTCGGGATCGCGCTGACCGGCCCACCGGGCGAAACGGTAGTGGCGCCGCGGTGTGTCGATCGCGGTGTCCAGCAGGGTCAGGGCGTGCCCGCTGAAGTCGTGCATCCCGGTGTACGAGGCGCGACCGGCCGCGTCCGTGGTGATCCGCATGCCGTCGAAGGTGAGGTGCACACCGCGCAGTGCGGGCACCGTCTGCACGGTGACGGTGACCGGCCAGGGGCCGCGCGGCGCCGCATGGGCGGGCGCGGCCGCCCCCAGTGCCACGGCCGCGCAGACCGCCGCCACCGCGCCCCATCTCCGCATCTGCCTCAACGCCGCCATGGCCGCGCCCCTTTCGGCAGCCGGTGCGCCAACGCGGCGGCCAGCACCAGCAGGGCGGCGAGCCCGGCAGCCCCTCCGTACACGCCGTAGACCATCCCGGCCTTCACCGGTGGTACGCCGCCGGTGACGGCGGTCGTGGCCGGGATCAGCTCCGCCGGGCGCGGACCGGAGGCGAAGTCGAAGGCGGAGGTGAGGTCGGCGACGGTCGTGCCGTCCTGTCCGGGCAGCGGTTTGAGCCGCCAGTTCTCCTCGACGAAGCGCAGCGCGCTGGTCGCGTCCAAGGTGGTGCCGTCGACCTTTCCGCGTGCCACGTACGGGCTGATCAGCAGCGCCGGCACGCGGAATCCATGGTCTTTCGGCGGCTTGACGTGGTCGTACCAGCCGCCGGAGCCGTCGTAGGACCACAGCAGCGCCGAGGAGTCCCAGTAGCGGCTCAGCATCAGCTGGGTGGTGAGGTTGCGGACCAGCTTCTGGCCCGCCGGGACGGAGCGGGCGGAGCGTTCGCCGGCGCCGGAACTCGCGATGTAGGCGACGGCGGGCAGGGTGCCGCGCTCCAGGTCGCGGTAGTACTCGTCGAGGTCGGCGATGTGGCCGTTGAGCTTCGGATCGTCCACGAACCGGGGGTAGTTGAGCAGCGGCACGCGCACCGTCTGGGTCGCCGGGTCGGTGGGGGACAGGGAGCGGAACGTCTCGTGCGGGTCGTAGTCCTGGACGTAGAACTTCCAGCTCACCCCGGCCTCCTGGAGCCGGTCGAAGATGGTCGGCTGCTTCGGGTCGAAGGGCGCGCCGGCCACCCAGTAGGAGCGGTTGAGGCGGGTGCCGTGCCGGGCCGAGGCGAAGAAGTGGTCGAAGAGCGTGTATCGGTCGGCGGCGTTCCAATAGAAGGGCAGGTCACGCCGGTCGTAGTAGCCCATCGCGGCGGCGCCGTCCCGGCCCTGCCGCTCGTAGGCCGCCACGAATCCGTCCATCTTCCCCTGGTCGTACTGCAGGTCGATGACGCTCTGCCCGGCGGCCAGGGAGACCGGTGCCTTGCCGTGCAGGGCGTACGGTTTCGCGCAGCCGGCGGCCGGCTTCTTCAGGTCGGCGGGCAGGCAGGTGCCGTCCGGGATGCCGTCGGCGCCGGGGTAGGTGCCGAAGTAGTGGTCGAAGGTGCGGTCGCCCTGCATGAGGTAGACGAAGTGCTTGACCGGCGTCCGGGCGGCATGCCCGTCGGCCCGCGCGGGTGAACCCAGGAGCACGAGTGCGACTGCCGCCAGCACGGCACCGAGCCGCCTCATGTCGCCCGCACCCGGTAGATGACGACGATGGGTGTCCCGCCGGCGCCGGTCGCGGTGAAGACCGCCGTCCCGTGGTACCGGTCGATGAGTTTCTCCGCCTCGGCCGTGAAGAAGGGGGTGCGCCGGGCGCTGTAGGCGTCCCACACCACGTACTGGAACTCCCCGTCGCGCAGCGATCGGTCGGGGTTCGGCACGGGTGCGTACGAGGGGTTGCGGGATCTGGGGTCGGGGCTGACCGACAGCGCCTGCGCCGGACGGTGCCCGTAGTACTGCAGGACGTTGCCCATCGACGGCCCGATCACCAGCAGCCGAGCGCCTTCCGGGACATGCCCGCGCAGCCACACTCCCGCCTCCCGGCCACCGGGCAGGCCGCCCGAGCCCGCAAGGAAGCGGCCGTTGTCCGGCGGATCGGTGCGGGCCCAGGCCGGGACCGCGAGGCTCGTCACCACGGCGAGCGCCAGAGCCGCGGCCCCGGCGCGGACCGGCCACGTATGCCGTCCCGCCCAGGGCAGCCGGGCGAGCGCACGTCCGGCCAGCACCGCGAGGGGTGCCGCGACCGGCAGCAGGTACTGGTAGCCCTTGACCGGCCACATGGTGAAGAACAGGACGGGCACCGCGATCCAGCACAGCAGCAGCCGCTCACGCCAGGTGTTCTCCTTGCGCAGCCACACCAGTCCCGCGGCTGCCGCCAGCAGCACCGCTGGGCCCACGTCGGGTGGAACCGCCGTCAAGTAGAAGGTGAGTTCGTGGTTGGAGCGGCGAAACAGCTGCCAGAGGAGGTAGTTGCCTCCTGTGCCGGACCGCCCGGACAGCGCCAGCGCCAGCGGTGAGGCAGCGATCACCGCGGCCATCACCCCGGACGCCAGCAGCAGATGCCGTACGCGCATCCGTACGGCAGGGGTGAGCGCGAAGAACGCGTACAGCCCGCCGAGCAGGATCACGCTGGTCTCCTTGGCCAGCACGGTCGCGCCCATCGCGCCGCCCGCCGCGAGCAGCCACCGCAGCCTCGGGGACTCGGCGTAGCGGACCACGCAGTAGAGCACGGCGGTCGCGCACAGCGTCATCGTGCCGTCGAGCAGCACCTGGCGGCTGACCACCACGTGGTACGGCATGACGGCCAGCAGCAGTGCGGCGAGCAGTCCGGCCGTCCGCCCGTACAGGCGGCTGCCCAGCGCGTACGTCATGGCGACCGCCGCCACCCCGATCGCGGCCGGCACCGCGCGCGCCGTCCAGTCGCTCGAGTGCACGCGCAGCACGAGCGACAGCAGCGTCTGGAACAGGACGGGGTGGGCCCGGAACACCGGGAACATCGCCCCCAGCGTGTCGTCCCCGGCCAGCGATGCCGCCGTCCCGGTGTAGACCGCCTCGTCGCTGTTGAGGCCGACCGCGGTGAGCCGCCAGAAGCGGAAGACGGCGGCCACGGCCAGCACGGCGGTGAGCGGCAGCGCCGCCGCGAGCCGCCGGACCGCCGCCTCCCCGGTCGGGAGGCGGCGGCCCGCACCCGTCGCCGGCGGAACCGGCGGACCCGCACCGACAACGGGGTCTGCGGTGATTCCGGCGGGGTGCGCGGCCTCGGCCCGTTCCGTCACGCCGCGGACCCCGGAGCCAACCGGGCTCCCCAGCGCGGCCAGGCCTGTGCCTGCGACGACACGAGAGCGGCCGCCGCCGGGACAGCGGATCCGCCGCGATCCGCGGCCAGCAGCCGTGGGATCTCGTCGGCCCAGCCGAAGCAGTCCGAGGCGAGCACCCGGGTCCGTACTCCCGACAGGAAGCCGGCCAGGATCTCCCGCTCCCGTTCCTTCAGCTGCGGATACGTCAGGCCGCCGACCGTGATGGCGGGGGCCAGGTAGCGGTACGGCGGAAAGCCGTACGCGTCCTCGGTGTTGACCAGCATCCGCTCCAGCGCCGTTTCGGGATCGAGACCGCTCAGCCGCGGTGCGCCCCGCTCGATGACGAAGAGCTCCTCCACCTGGGTCGAGCTGCCCATCAGGCACGGCACCAGCCGGTCGACGCTGTACTTCGGCGGCGGCACCAGGATCTGCGTCAGCGCGTTGATCCCCATGATCGGCAGGTTGAAGCGGGCCAGTGCGAGGGCGAGTGACCGGCCGCCCTTGGAGTGCAGCCGGCTCTGGAAGTTCAGCCGCCGCCACTCCGCGCGGGTGAGGTCGTTGGCGTTCACCGCGCGCAGGGTGTGCGAGCTGATGGTCAGCGGCTTGGGGAAACACACCGCGTTCCCGGTGGCGTCGACCACGGTCATGTCGTCGGACAGGAACCGTCCGCCCTGCTCGCGCAGCAGCCGCAGAATGGTCGCGGTCTTCCCGGTGTCGGTGAGCGCCGAGAGCATCACGCCGGTGCCGCCGAGCTCGATGCACGCCGAGTGCAGCAGCATCCGGTCGCGCGAGATCAGGACGAAGCGCAGCAGTGCTTCGACGATGTTCGTGTAGACGACGTGCGGGGAGCGGGCCAGCAGCGGACCGATCTCCACGGTGATCGGATCGCCCAGGCTCACCCGGAAGTTGGCGCCGAACCGCCCGAGGTGCTCCTCGTAGCGCAGCGCGGCCGGCTCGGTGGGCTCGGTGTGCTGGACCAGCGACGCGCGGCGGTGCGGGGTGCGCCGGCCGACGTCCCCGACCCGGACCGCGATGTCCACCTCGCCGTCCGCGATCCACTGCGCCCGGAAGAACTCCAGTTCGGGCAGCCGGATCTGGGAGCCGATGGTGACGGTGCCGGCCACGTCGTAGCGGTAGGGCAGGTACGTCGAGCGCTTGCGCGTGGCGTGGGCCGGGCCTGCCGTGGCGGCGGCAGGCCCGGGGTCCACCAGCAGCCGTACCGGGTCGCGGCCGCCCTGCCGCGTCGACGATCCGTAGATCACCCGGTCGCTGACCAGGAAGCGCAGCAGGAAGAGCATGACGAGACTGACGGCGTTGGCGCTGAGCACTCCCATGCCGGTCAGGACCAGCACCTGGAGGGCGGGCAGCCGGGCCAGCAGCAGGAGGTTGTTGAGCCCGTAGAACCGCACCGCGCGCCCGGTGCGGGTGCCCGACGCCCGGCCCCGGTAGACCAGCCCGTCGACGAGCAGGAAGTTCCAGGTGGTGGAGACCTGGGTGGCCAGCGCGGCCGCCACCAGGTGGTGCATCCCGATCCTGTCGAACAGCAGCCACAGAGCGGCGGTGTTGACCGCCACCCCGGACAGCCCGACCAGCCCGAACGCCGCCATCCGGCCGAGCTGCCGCAGGCGTTCGCGACGGCTCACCGGCCCCTCGCGCAGCTGGCCGACCAGCCGGTCGCGGCGCAGCCTCCCCACATGCCGCAGGAACGCCACCCCCTCGCGCAGCGAGGCCTTGGAGTCCCCGGCCGCGCGCGGCGCGAAGGTGTACGCGACCTCGGCGACCCGCGCCGTCGGGTGCCGGACCAGCAGTTCCAGCAGGACCTTGAAGCCGAGCGGATTGAGCCGGTCCAGATCAACTGCCCCGGTACGGAACGCGAACAGGCCGCTGAGCGGATCGCTGACCGTCGCCAGTCGGCGCGGGAAGGCCGCCTTCACCAGCCGGGTCGACGCGGTCGAGGTCAGCAGCCGGGACGCACCCGACAGCCCGGCCTTCGACCCCGTGCCGGCGTAGCGGGTGCCCACCACGATGTCGGCGCCGCCACGCATCGCGGTGCGGGCCAGCAGCGCCGCGGACTCCGGCGGATGCTGAAGATCGGCGTCCATCACCAGCACCCACCCGCCGCGCGCCTGCCGCGCCCCGGCGACCACAGCTCCGCCCAGGCCGCCCCCACGGGCCCCTGGCGGCCTGTGCAGCAGCCGTACGGGAACGGGGCAGTCGTCCGCGAGTGCCGCGAGCGCGACCGGGGTGCCGTCATCGCTGTCGTCGACGAAGAGGAGTTCGGCGTCGAGCCCGGCCAGCTCCGGCCCGAGTCGTCCGAGCAGCAGCGGGACACTGTCCCGTTCGTCACGGGTGGGTATGAGCACGGTCAGCCGGGGCGGTGCGGCGGTGCCGGCGGCGTTGTGGCCGCCGCCCAGCGCGACCGGCTCGGATTCGGAACGTACATCGGATGCGGATGCGGATGCGGATGCGGAACGTACATCGGCGAGTTGCGCCATGGAGGTCCCCCCTGGGAACGCCGGGATCCGGGCGCCCGTCCGCTGAAGATCGGCAGCGGCCGGCGCCTCCGGATGTCCGTGAAAGGGCGTAGGAGTGCGGCGACCCCAGCCGGCGTGCGGGCTCGACGCGGGCGAGGGGGCTGTACCTGGAGGACCTGTGCTGGTGCTCCGCTGCTCCATGGTCTGGTAGCACGGTCCGGCGGTCTGTGGCCGGGCCGGTGCTGGTGCAGGGCTCCGAGGCTAGCGCCCGGTGCGGCGTTTGTTCAGGGTTTCCTGTGTATCAGTGCGGAGTTTCCCATCTGTTCACACACATAGACCGCATTCTGTCGCAAGTACCCCACAGGCCCCCTGAGTTGCTCAGGAATGAGGCATTCCGTACGGCTTGCCTGGTATCCCGTAAATGTAGGGTTAAATTGAAATTAACCCCCTCAAAGGGGTGGTACGCCAGTGCGATTGACCCCCACCATGTCCCCCATGCCGCCAGACCGAGCCACTGACGAACAGCCACCCGACGAACATGTCGTGACGATGCTCAGCGCCGCACGGGCCCTGGTCTCCTCGCTGGACAGCCTGGAATCGCTGCGCACAGAGAACCGCCAACTCAAGGAGGCCCTGGAGTGGCGCGCCGTCATCGAACGGGCGAAGGGGATGCTCATGGCCCGATACGGCTGCGACGAGACCGAGGCCTTCCACATGCTCGTCGCCCGCTCCCAGCGGGAACGCCGCAAAGTGCGTGCCGTCGCATCCGAGGTCGTCGCCGAGCTGCCGTCGGCCCCCACCTCCCCGGTCGTCACCCGGCTCCACGCCAACCCCGGCTGATCCCGCACGGCCCCCGTACGCGATAGAGCCGACCAGCGTCCACCCACACCTCGCGGAGCCGTCCCCCTGTCCTACGCCCACTGCACCAGCCGCCCGACGACGAACACCGCAGCCAATGCCGTGCCGGCGCCCCACCCACGCCGACCTCGCCCCGTACTCTCCGTAACCCCGCAGGCACTCCATGCCCCCGCAACCTCCACACCGCCCGCGGCCTCCGGGTCCGCCCCCGCTCCCCCAAGCGACCTTCCGGCCCCCCGCGCGCCCCGGCCGAGCCACCCACCAGCCGCGACGCCCTCCACCCCACCGGATACGCAGGTGAAACGCACTCCGAATCCTTGGTATCCTTGTCCACGTCGCCGCGGGCAACCGCACGACACATACCTGGTCCGGGTGGCGGAATGGCAGACGCGCTAGCTTGAGGTGCTAGTGCCCTTTATCGGGCGTGGGGGTTCAAGTCCCCCCTCGGACACGTTCTTTACGCACATAAGTGGTGCTGGCCGAGTCTCGGCCGGCACCATTCGTGTTTCGTGGTCGTAGGTCAGGCGCAGCCCGAACTGTCGGTAGACCTCGGCTTTGTCGGCCGGAGCGGCCTCCCGCAGCAGGGCCAGCAGGCCGCCGAGGGCGTCCACGACGATGCGGATCTCGTCACGGCTCATGCGCCTGGCGGGCCCGCGTGGGAGATCGACTCCGGCGAGCGTGGCCTCGGCTGCCGTCCGCTGGGCCTGCACCTCTCGGCTCCAGGTGGCGATGAGCGCCGGGTCGGCCCCTGCCTCCAGGGCGGCGCGGTGCCGGGCGAGCTTGCGGTCGCATTCCTTGAGGGCCCTTGGCTGCCTCCAGCCGTGGGTCAGTGTCGGGCTGTGATTCCTCCATCGCGGTCAGTGCCTGCTCGATGCGGGCCGGGGCGAAGGTCTGGGACAGCCAGGCGTCGAGGGGGTCCGCGATGGCGTCCTCGCGGAGGTAGACGGTGAGCGGGTGGTCGATCTTGTTCGCCACTGCGTACTCGCTGGGGAAGCGGCAGCAGTAGTGCGCTCTGCCGTTGTTCCAGTTGCCCTGGATCCGTCGCTCGCAGGTCTTGTGGAACAGCACGCCCTTGCAGGCGTAGGAGTGCGTGGTCCGCGCGGTCTCCCGGGGTGAGGTCTGGCTCCGGGCGGTCGTGCGCTGCTGGACATCTTCGAAAGCGGTCCGGCTGACCAGCGCGGGATGGGCTTGCTTCTCGGAGAAGATCCAGGCGTCCTTGGGGTTCCACTTGAGCGTGGTCACGTGGCCCAGGGCGGCGTCCTCGACGTCGATCAGGGACTCTTCCTTGCGCTGGCGGTTCCAGACCTGGTGGCCTGTGTAGCGGGGGTTGGTCAGGATGACGCGGACCGCGCTCTTGGACCAAGGTGCTCGCCGAGCTCGCCGGCCTGATCGCCGACGGACACCTCGAGGTGCCGATCGCGAACGTTTACCCGCTGGCGCAAGTCCGCGAGGCCTACACAGAGCTCGAACGCCGCCACACCCACGGCAAGATCGTCCTCAGGCTGCGTGACGCGGGCGATGACACCACGGGCGTGTGTCCTCGGTGCTGCTCGAGGTCGAGCTGTCCCTTGGAATTGATCATCTAGTGCGGATTTCCGGCCGTCCTGCACGGTGGTCTTGGTCTCCTCCTCACCGCGTAAGGTGCGGGGGGGGCAGTGGCCCGTGGGGGCAGGCTGCGGTGACGCACTTTCAGTCGCGTTGCGCAGCGCGGAAGGATCTCCGATCCCGCCAGGTCGATCATTTCGTGGAGGGTGGGCTCCAGGATGCCGGCGACGTCCAAGCGCGCCGCACGGGGCACGGTCAAGCCGTTCGGCGGAGGTCTTCACAAGTACCAACATGCGGCTCGACCAGGCCAGATGATCAATTGCCACCCGCACGGTCGCCCTGGGATCGGATGGGCTCGTGCTCTGGGGAGCCGTGACCGGCGGCCAGGTTGTGCTCGACCTGTTCGAGCCCTTCCAGTAGTGCCTTTTGCTGCGCGGGTGTCATCCGGGCGGTCGTGATCGCTTCGAGTTGCGCCCACAGCTGCTCCACCGAGCGCCGTAGTCCGTTGCCGGCGGCGGTGGTCTCCACCAGCGTGGCTCGCCCGTCGTTCGGGTCGGGCCGACGGCGGACGAACCCGGCCCGCTCCAGGCGTTGCACGGTGCGGGTCATGGCAGCCGAGTCCGTGTCGAAGACCACGGCGAGGTCCGCCTGCCGCTGGGGTCCGGTATCCCACAGGTGCATCAGGAGCAGTTCGTGGCCGGGGTGTAGTCCGACGGCCCGGAACAACTGCCTGGCGTGTATGACGTGCAGCCGCGTCACCCGGATCAGAGCGTTGCTGATGGGGCCGCTGCTGGCCGCGGTGGCGGAGGGGGCGCCTCCCCGTCCGGGCTGTCGTGAAGTCATGGATCATCCTACTGTTCTGCAGCTTCGGACCGGTACGGCCGGCGGGCCCCGCCGCGCCGCAGGTGGCTGAGAGAAGCAGTACCGGGGATCTGCACGATCGAAGGCGACCGCGCCAGCCCCCAGGCGATGGTCATCTGGAAAGGGGCGGCTCCGTGACGTTCCGCGACGTCGAGCAGGTCACCATTGTCCAGTGGGCTGTGGCCGCCGCCCAGCGCGAAGAACGGCATGAAGGCTATGCCGGTTCGCGCGCACTCGTCGACCAGCGCGGCGTCGCTCTGCTCCAGGACGCGGAAGCGGTTCTGAACGGCGACGGGCGCGATCGCGGCCGGGGAGCTGCATCGCCCAGAAACCGAGGCGGGGGACGGTGAGCGTGCCGCCCAGCGGGAACGTGGTTCGAGACCGGGCGGCGGAACAGGACGGATGTCGCCCCGGCAGGTGTGAGTCGCTGCCGAGGCGCTGGAGCGTTCCGCGTAGTTCTTGGTCTTGTGCGGCAAACTTGCTGTCCAGGGCACATAGGTGCTGCCTAGGTGCTGCTGGGAGATCGATGTCCCATGGATGGCAGCTTACGTCGCTCAAAGCTCTCCGTCTCGCTGGAATAGATCCGCGATGACGGGCATTATGCTGTCTAGAACAGCTAATGGGGCGAACTCCTGTCGGCCTGTGTAGTGGAAGGGCGTCCAAAGGAGTGATCTCGCCCCACCGCCCATGAGCTTGTTTCTCATCCCGTTGAAGATCATCCGAAACCGACGTGAGGTACAGCGATGAAGGCAATCCAGATGACCGAGCAGGGCGGCCCTGAGGTGCTGCGGCTGGTAGAGCTCCCCGACCCGCAGCCGGGGCCGGGCCAGGTACTGATCCGCGTGGAGTCCGCTGCGGTCAATTTCTCCGACGTCATGCGCCGCCGCGGCGACGTCTACCCAGTGGCCACGCCGTCGCCCTTCGTGCCGGGCGCCGAGGTGGCGGGCACCGTCGTCGCCCTTGGGCCCGGTGTGGATGGCCCTGCGGTCGGTACCAAGGTGTTCGGTTCCGTCGGTGCCGACGGCTCCGGCGGATACGCGGAGCTGGCGCTTGCCTACGCCCCCAGCGTGATCCCGATCCCTGAAGGCCTCGACTCCGACGCCGCGGCTGGGATCGTCGTCTCGGGACTGGCGGCGACCGTCATCCTCACCGAGCTCATCGGGCTCGGAAAGGGCCAGAGCGTGTTCATCCCGGCCGCGGCCGGGGGCGTCGGCCAGTACGCCGTGCAGATCGCAAAGCTCCTGGGCGCCGACACTGTGATCGCGGGCGCCAGCACTCCGGCCAAGCGTCAGATCGCACTCGACCTCGGGGCCGACCACGCCATCGACTACACCCAGGACGACTGGCCGGAAGAGGTGCGGGAACTGACGGGCGGTGTTGGGGTGGACGGCGCGCTGGAGATGTCGGGCCCGGCCCGCCTGGCCCAGACGCTGCGCGTCCTGGCCCCGTTCGGACGTCTGGTCGTCCTGGGCTCGGTCAGTGGAACCACCGAGGGCCTGGACCCGGCCGCACTGGCTCCGCTGCTGTACGACCCGGCTCCCAGTCAGTCCCTGATCGGCTTCAACCTGGGCATCTGGTTCGAGCACCGCCTGCCGGAGGCGGGCAAGGCGCTGCACCGACTGGTGGGATGGGTCGCTTCGGGCGAGGTACGCACGCCGGCCACCAGGACGCTGCCCCTCGCCGAGGCCGCCGAGGCCCACCGTCTTCTGGAGACCGGCCAGACCACGGGCAAGCTCATCCTCAAGCCCTGATCCGTCGGGCCGGCCCCTCCGCTGCGACCGGCTCCGGCTGTGTCGGCCGGGCCGGCCCTCACCGCTCCGTACTGGTGCCTGACCGTCACCAAGACGTCTGCCTACCGAGTAATGGCCTCCACGATTGCCTGCGTCGGCAATCACCCGGCCTGTGTTGTGAATCGGGCGACGGGAATCGAACTCACGGTGCCCATCATTCAGAGAAGTGATGCTGCCGACCCTGTCGGCTCATCGTTACGACCCTACGACACGTCGAGGGAACGCAGTTGACGCAGCCCCTTCGCGACCAGGAAGGGCACTGCCGCGCCGGCCCCCGCGTAGCCGTCGCTGATTGTCCGGCCGCCAAGGTAGCGGGCGTGGACGCCTTCGAGGATCACGGCGAGCTTCATGGCGCTGAAGGCCAGGTAGAACGGGAGCAGTCCAAGGTCACGTCCGGTCAGTGTCGCGTACTTCTCGGCCACTTCACGGCTGCTGGGAAATCCCTCATGGGTGGTGACGCCCACCGCGACGGGAATCTGTGCGCGGTCGGTGTCATCGGGGTCGTGCCAGTAGGTCAGCGTCATCCCGAGATCGGCGAGCGGGTCTCCCAGCGTGGAGAGTTCCCAGTCGAGGACGGAGGCGATGCGGGGCGGGGCAGAGCCAGGTTCAATGATCGTGTTGTCGAGGCGGTAGTCGCCGTGGACGATCGACGCGTCGGAGCGCTCGGGCACGCTGTCGGAGAGCCGATTCAGCAGTACGTCCATGTCCGGCAGCCCGCGGGTACGCGAGCGCTCCCACTGCTGTCCCCACCGGAGGATCTGCCGGGCGCAGTAGCCGTCCGGACGTCCGTAGTCGGCCAGGCCGACGCTCGCGGGGTCGACGCTGTGCAGGTCGGCGAGGGTTCGTACCAGGGCGTCGCTCAGGGTTGCGCGGGTCTGGGGGGTGAGGCAGGCGGTGTCCTGAGCGGTCCGCAGGATGTCGCCGGGGACCTCGGCCATGACGTAGAAGGGGCGGCCGATGACGGCCTCGTCCGTGCAGAGCGCGAGGGTGCGGGGCACCGGGACGGCGGTCGGCGCCAGGGCGGTCAGGATGCGGTGTTCACGCTTCATGTCGTGGGCGCTGGGGAGGATTTCGCCCAGCGGGGGCCGTCGGAGGATGACGGTTCCGCCGCGGAGGTGCAGGCGGTAGGTGATGTTGGAGAGTCCGCCGGAGATCACCTCCGCGTGCCAGGGGCCACTGCCCAGCAGATCGGGCAGTGCCTGCTGAAGCCATTTCTCGATGTTCCCGGCGGGCAGGCCGGGCAGGTCGCTGGTCACGGGGTCTCGCTTCCGTGGGCGGCGGCTGTACGGGCGCGGCGGGCGGCGCGCTTGGCGATGGACATCCGGTGCGCCTCCGAGGCGCCGTCGTAGATACGGAAGGCGCGGATGTCCGCGTAGATACGGCCGATGACCAGGTCCTCGCTGGTGCCCATGCCGCCGGCGAGCTGCACCGAGCGGTCGACGACACGGCTGGCGGCCTCGCTGATGAACACCTTCGCGCGCGAGGACGACTCGGTGCCCTTGCCGCCCTCGGCGAGTTCCCAGCAGGCACGCCAGAGCAGCGCCCGAGCCGCCGCGAGGTCGATCTCGTTGTCGGCGATCAGCTGCTGTGCCATGCCGAGGTCGCTCAGCTGCTGCCCGAAGAGCTCGCGCTCGACCGCGCGGCCGAGGGCGATCTCGTGTGCGCGGCGAGCCGCGCCCAGCCACCGCATGCAGTGGGTGAGGCGGGCGGGAGCGAGCCGGACCTGCACGTAGCGGAAGCCCTCCCCGGGCCGGCCGAGTACGGCGTCGTCGGGCACGAACACGTCCTCGAAGAGCACCCGGCAGTGGCCGCCGACCATGGTGGAGTCGATGGTGCGGGCGTGCTCCTTCACCGCGAAGCCGGGAGTGTCGGTGTCGACCAGCAGCATGGTCGCTCCGCCACTCTCCTCGTCACGCGCCATGACGATCGTGAACGCGGCGCCCTCAGCTCCGGTGATCAGATGCTTCTCGCCCGAGATGGTCCAGCCGCCGGCCACCTTGGACGCCAGGGTTCGTACCGCCGACGGGTCGGAGCCGGCGCCGGGCGGCGGTTCGGTCATCGCGAAGCAGGATCGTATGTCGCCGTTTACCAGCGGGATCAGGTACTTCTCGCGCTGCGCGGGCGTGGCCACCACGTTCAGCAGGTGGATGTTGCCCTCGTCCGGGGCGGCGCAGCCCAGCGCGAGCGGACCGAGCAGGCTGGTGCCGGCTTCCTCCAGCAGGACCGCTGCCTCATCGAAGCGGAACCCTCCGCCGCCGAGGTCGGCGGGTGCCTGAGGTGCCCAGAGGCCGGCCGCCCTGGCCGCCTGCTGAAGCTCTCGGCGCAGGTCGTCGTCCAAGCCACCTGCGAAGGCCTCCTGTTCGCGCGGAACAACCACGTCCGCCACGAACCCGGCGATTCGGTCGCGCCACTCCGTGACCCGGGGGCTGAGGGAAAAGTCGAAGGACATCTACGGTGACTCCGTCCGGTGAAATGGGGTCATGCCCGCCACAGCGGGCCTCCGGCCCGGGTGACCACGACGTTGGGCACGGCGGCATGGCGCGACAACCGGGAGATTGACAGGGCGAGCTCGGCGATGTCGTCGGTCCTGATCATCTCGGTCGGATCGATACGGTCGTGAACCCAGGCCGTCATGTCGGTGTCCACGTACCCGGGCGACAGTGCGGTCGCGCTGACGCCGCGTTCCCCCTCGGCGACCGTGATCGACTCGCACAGGGATATCAGCGCAGCCTTGGTCGCGCCGTACGCGGCAAGGCCGGGCTCGCTCGCGACTCCGGTGATCGAGGCGATGGCGATGACCTTCGCGCCCAGGCCGGAAGGTGACGATCCAGCGGCCCGGAGCGCCGGCAGCAATTGCTGGACCAGCAGCAACGGCCCGCGAAGATTCACCGTGAACATGGTGTCCAGCCGGTGCAGTGGATAGCCGGACAGCTCGCCGCCCATCCCCACTCCGGCCGCGAGCACGAGTACGTCGAGGTTGTCGTGGCGGTCGAGATGCGCCTGCGCCAGAGTCTCGACCTGCGTCTCGTCGGCCATGTCGGCCGTAACGGCCTCCACCCGGTGCCCGTACGCGCGCAGTTGACCGGCGGCTTCCTTCAGCGGCCCCTCGGCGCGGGCTGAGACGGTGAGGTCGAACCCTTCCGCCGCCAGTCGCTGTGCGATGGCTCTGCCGATTCCTCGTGATGCGCCGGTGATGAGCGCTGTACGCCGGTCTGTCATGTCGCTCCCAGTGCGCCCCAGTGGCTAATGACCATTAGCCACTATCTTGGTCGCCTGATCAGAAATGAGTCAAGCCCCGTGGAAGTAACCCTGATCACCTCAGCTATCAGTCGGTAGCTTGTATGGTCGCGTCATGGTGGAACCGCAGCTCATCTCCGACGCCGCACTGAGGCTCTTCGCCGAACGCGGCTACCGCGCCACGACCATGGCCGACATCGGCGCGGCGATCGGCATCCGGGGGCCGAGTCTTTACAAGCACGTCAGCTCGAAGCAGGCGCTGCTCGGCGAGATCATGGTCGGGACGATGAACGCGCTGATCGCGGTCCAGCAGGCGGCGCTGGACGCAGGCGGAGATGTCGTCCTCCAGTTGCGGCGCATGGTCGAGGCGCACGTCCGCTATCACGCCGCCCACCGGGAGCAGGCGTTCGTCGGCAACCGGGAGATCGGAAATCTGGAACAGCCCTACCGCGATCAGGTGCTGCATCTGCGCCGAAGGTATGAGCGGGGGCTGCGCGCCGTCATCGAAAGCGGCAGCGCCGGCGGGGACTTCGATGTCGCGGAGCCGCGGCTCGCCTCTTACGCGATTCTCGACATGGGTATGGGCGTCTCCGCGTGGTTCCGGGCGGACGGACCGCACGGCGCCGAGCAGGTCGCGTACACGTACGCCGACTACGCGGTCCGGATGCTCACCGCCGGCTGAGGGCGCGCCCGCTTTCGAGGCGAGCGCGCCCTCCGGATTCCGCCCTTACTGACGGCCGATACGGGCGTACACCTCGGGCCGTTTCTTTCGGTAGACGAGCGCCAGAATGACGCCCACCGCGAATGTGCCGTACACCACCGCGAACATGGTGTTCGCAAGGGATTGCGAACCGCTGATGAGAAGGTTGAAGTTCTGCGTCGCCAACACCACCGAAATACCCAGCCCGGCAAGGGCGAGCACAGGTGCGATCACTGAATTCCACAGATTTGCCCCGGCGGCCCGGTTGCGCCTGAGGTAAACGGGAACCGCGACCCCGGTGATGAGCAGCAGGACGATGAGCGCGTAGCCGAAGATTCCGACCAGGACCGCATAGAGCTTCGAGGGGTCGGCCCCGACGACGACGAAGGGCACCAGACCCAGGAGCGCCAGGGCGCTCATCGTCAGGGATGCGCGGTACGGGGAACCGTGACGGCCGTGCACTCGGCTGAGGGAATTGTGCAGAATACGGTCCGCGCTGAGGTTGTACAGGTAGCGCGACGTGATGTTGTGGCTCGACAAAAGCGCGGCGAAGATGCTCGTGTTGAGCAGCACGGTGACGATGTCGACGGCGACGTGACCGCTGTACGTCGTGAGGCTCGCGATGAACGACCCGGTGGGGTCGGCGGCCGTGGCGGCCACTACCTTGTCGGCGCCCAGCGCCTGGATCATCACCCAGGCACCGCCTGCGTACAGGAAGGTGACCAGTCCGACGACGAGGTAGGTCGCCCGGGGAATCGTGCGGTCGGGGTCCCGTACCTCATCGCGGAAGATGGTGGTCGCCTCGAACCCGCCGAAGCAGGTGATGCCGTAGAGGAGCGCGATGCCGACCGAGCCCGAGAACATGGCATGAGGGGTGAACGAGGTGGCGCTCAGCCCCGAAGCACCACCCTTGGACACGACGCAGGCGTCATAGACCAGGACGATGACGACCTCGCCGACCAGGAGCACGGAAAGGATCCGCGCCGAGAGGTCGAGCTTCAGGTAGCCCAGGGTTCCGACGACGCCCTGCAATATCAGGACCCACACCCACCACTTGATATCGGGTCCGTGATAGGTGTCGTGCACGAGCGATTCGAGCACGAGGCCGCCATAGGCGTAGCTGCCAATGGTCATGAAGTAGTAACACAGAAGCGCGAGGAACGAGGATCCCAGCCCGGTGACGCGGCCGAGGCCGGCCGTGATGTAGGCGTAGAAGCCACCCGGGTTCGGCAAATGCCGGGCCATGGTGGTGAATCCGGCGGCGAAGAGCGCGATGATCGCCCCGGCGGCGACGAACGCCATGGGAGCGCCGATTCCATTGCCGTAGCCGATGACGACGGGGAGAAAGCCGACGACGACCGCCAACGGGGCGTTGAAGGCGAGCACCGTGAAGAGCAGATGTGCCGTGCCGAGATTTCCGCGGAGCTGTGGTTCCTGGTTTTCTGTTGCGGGCAGAGCTTTCGACTCATTCGCCGCTGACACAGAACTCATGTGCACCCTCTCTGAACGATGGCCCCGCCCCTGAGAGAGGCATTGGCGAATCTTGTTGGCCTAGTAGCTAGGCAGAGAAGCTTCCTGTCAATACGTTTCAGGAAATTTGGGGAAATCTGGGGCCCGGGATCGAGAGTGCGGGTCCTGCCCGGGTCCGTGGGTTGACAGACGGGCCGAGGCCGCTCCACTGTTTGTGGTCATCTGATCAGGTCGTTAGACTACGATGCTCGCCGCCACCCCGCAAGGGCTCCGCGGCAGTCTCCGCGAAGGAGCAATATGGCCACTCAGTCGGAGGGTGTACTCGCCGGGGGTCACGTCGAACCGGGCTTCGAGTCGGTACGGGAGGCCTTCGAGCGGAACTTCACGCGCCACGGCGAAGTGGGCGCTTCCTGTGCCGTCTACCTCCACGGCGAGAAGAAGGTGGACCTCTGGGGCGGCGTCGCCGACGTTCGCACCGGACGGCCGTGGGCTCGCGACACCATCGGGCTGGTGTACTCCGTGACGAAAGGTGCCACGGCGATGCTCTGCTGCCTGTTGGCCGACCGTGGCGAGCTCGATCTGGACGCCCCCGTGGCGCGCTACTGGCCGTCCTTCGGCGGCAACGGCAAGAGCGGCGTGACCGTCCGCATGCTCCTTGACCACCAGGCGGGGCTTCCGGTTATCGACGACCGGCTGACGCTCGCCGAGGTCCTCGAGTACGGCGTCGCGGCCCGCGCCCTCGCCGGGCAGCGACCGCTGTGGACCCCCGGAACAGCCTTCGGGTACCACGCCCTGACCTACGGCTGGCTTCTCGACGAAGTCGTCCGGCGCGCCACGGGTCGTACGATCCAGGACCTGTTCGCCACCGAGATCGCGCTGCCGTTGGGGCTGGACTTCTTCATCGGGCTCCCCGGCCATGCGGAACACCGGGTCGCGGCGCTCGTCAATGCTCCGGCTTCCGACTCCTCGGCACCGCCGCCCGCCCATGACGCGTCGTCCCTGCTCACCCGGGCGATGACGGTCAACGGAGCGCTGCGCACCCCCGACGCCGACGCATGGAACGACCCCAGAATCCGGCGCGCATCGATCCCCGCCGCGAACGGCATCACCAATGCCCGCTCGCTGGCGCGGCTGTACGGGTCCTGCGTCGGCGAGGTCGAGGCGCCTCGTCTGCTGACCAAGGAGACCCTGACGGCAGCGGTCGCGGAGCGGAGCGCGGGATGGGACCGGGTGACCGAGCTGGACGCGCGCTTCGGCACCGGGTTCATGCTGCCGACGGCCGGCACACCGATGCTCTCGGAGAGTTCCTTCGGTCACGAGGGCGTCGGTGGGGCGCTCGGGTTCGCCGACCGCGATTCGGGGGTCGGCTTCGGCTACGTACAGAACTCGCTGCGGTGGGAGATCACGGGAGCGCCGGACCCGCGAGTGGCGGGACTTCTGGCAGCGCTGCGCGACTGCCCCGGGCTCTAGGCCGGAGCTCCTCCGGGGTCCCCGGCCGTCTCCGGCCATTGACAGGTGCGGGGCCGTCAACCATTCTGATCAGACGATCAGGTCATTTGATCCGGAAGGTGGTCATGACTCATCAGACAGGCGATCAGCCCAGGGTCGTCATCGTGGGCTCCGGCTTCTCGGGGCTGTGTGTCGCCATCAAGCTCAAAAGCGCGGGCATCCACGACTTCGTCATTCTCGAGAAGGAATCGGACGTCGGCGGCACCTGGCGGGACAACACCTACCCCGGCGCCGCCTGCGATGTCCCGAGCGTGCTCTACTCCTACTCCTTCCTCCAGAACCCGCACTGGACCCGGCACTTCCCCTCATGGGACGAACTGCACGCGTACCTGCGGCGGGTCGTGGAGATCTACGGGCTCGGCCCTCACCTCAGGTTCGGGGTCGAGGTGGAGGAGATGCGCTTCGACGAGGCGGCCGGCACCTGGACGGTGAACACCGGCGCGGGCGAATCCATCCGTACCAGCTTCGTCGTGAACGCGACCGGAGTGCTGAGCAAACCCGTCGTCCCCGAGATTCCCGGCCTGCAGTCCTTCACCGGAAAGATGTTCCACTCCGCCCGCTGGGAACACGATCACGACTTCGGCGGCCGTCATGTGGCGGTGATCGGCACCGGTGCGAGCGCGATCCAGTTCGTGCCCCGGCTGGCCGACCAGGCCGCGAAGCTGTACGTGTTCCAGCGGTCGCCCCACTGGGTGACGCCCCGGGGCGACGAGGAGATCCCACGGCGCCGTCGACGCCTCTACCAGCGCCTGCCCGTCGTGCAACGCCTGCGCCGCTGGCGGACCTACTGGGAGTTCGAACGGCTTGCCCGGGGGTTCCTCGGTCATCCCAAGGTCGTCGAGGGCTACCGCGGGCGTGCGGAGGAGTTTCTGGAGACGTCGGTACCGGACGCAGCGCTCAGGGCCCGGCTGACCCCCGACTTCACCCCCGGCTGCAAGCGCCGGCTGGTGTCGGACGACTGGTTCCCGACGCTTCAGCGCCCGCACGTCGAACTCGTCACGACCGGTCTGAGCGAAGTCACGCCGGGCTCGGTCGTCGGGACCGACGGAGTGCCTCGCCCGGTCGACACCATCGTCTTCGGCACCGGGTTCGCGGCGACGGACTTCATCGCCCCGATGAAGGTGTTCGGGATGGGCGGCGCCGAACTGTCCGACGTCTGGAAGGACGGCGCGGCCACCAAGCTCGGGATCGCCACGGCGGGCTTCCCGAACCTCTTCATGATGCTGGGTCCGAACACAGCCCTGGGCCACAACTCGATGGTGTTCATGATCGAGGCCCAGACCCGCTACATCATCGGCGCCCTCAAGTACGCGCTCGCCAAGGGGATACCGGCCATCGAACTGCGCCCCGAAGCCCAGGAGAAGGCCTATCGCCGGACCCAGCGCAAGATGAAGAAGACGGTATGGGTGTCCGGCTGCCGCAGCTGGTACCAGTCCGCCGACGGCCGCATCGACACGCTGTGGCCCGCCACCACTGTCTCCTACTGGTGGCAGACCAGGCGCTTCAGGCCCGGTGACTACCGGGAGGCCGAGGTCACCCGGACGAGCCGGTCCCTATGACCAAGCCGACCGGACTCGCATGTCAACTGTCGTCATCGACGCCGGAGGGCCGGCCCCCGCGGGGGCCGGCCCTCCGGCCGTTCTTGCACGCGTCTCAGACCCAGCTTTCGTACTGCGTTTCGCTGAGCTCGAAGACAAGCTCACCGGCGGCGGGACGGACGGTATCGGTCAGCCGGACGCGGCTTCCGGTGGGGACGACGAAGGAGGTGCCGACCAGGCGGCCGCGGACGCTGAACCCTTCGGTCATCTCGATGACAACCGTATTCCGGGCCTCGGAGGTGTTCCGGTGGACGATCCTGGATCGACGGACGGTGCCCGTGCCTTCGCTGCGCTCCGTGTCCAGGTCGGTGGAGACGCAGACGGGGCAGTAGAGGGACCGGAACATCGTGGTGCGGCACCAGCGGCAGCGCTGGTACCAAAGACCTTCGTCCCGCTCGTCGGCGCACTCCGGCGCGTCCTCGGCGATCTCGATTCCTGAGTGGAACACGAAGTCATCTCCCTGCGCTCGGCCGGAATCCGAAGTGCGCGGACCGGCGCGCACAAACCCATTCTATGACACTGAGTGCCATAGATAAAGGCACTCAGTACCCCAGGCTCAGCCGTGCACCCGACGGGTCCTGCCGGCCCACTCCGGCTCGCGCAGGGCGAACTTCTGGATCTTCCCGGTCGAGGTCTTCGGCAGTTCGGCCACGAGGTCGACGTCCCGCGGCGCCTTGTAGCGCGCGATCTTCGTCCGGACGTACTCGATCAGCTCCTCCTCGGTGGCGCCGTGACCCGCCTTGAGGACGACGAAGGCCTTCGGCCGCTCGCCCCACTTGTCGTCCGGTACCCCGACCACCGCGACCTCAAGAACGGCCTGATGGCTCATCAGTGCCTGCTCGACCTCCACGGTGGAGATGTTCTCGCCGCCGGAAATCACCACATCCTTGGCGCGGTCGCGTAGCTCGACGTAGCCGTCCGGGTGCATGACGCCGAGGTCGCCGCTGTGGAACCACCCGCCGCGGAACGCCTTGGTGGTGCCCTCCGGGTCGCGGTAGTAGCCCGCCATCAGGTTGTTGCCGCGCATGACGATCTCGCCCATCGTGCGGCCGTCGGCCGGCACATCGGTCATGTGCTCATCGACGACGCGCAGCCCGTCGGTCTGGATCATGCCGACGCCCTGGCGGGCCTGAACCGCCGCCCGCACCGCAGGCTCGAGCCCGGTCCACGACGGCTGCGGCTGGCAGACGGAGTACGGGCCGTAGCTCTCGGTCAGTCCGTAGACGTGCACGATCCCGAAGCCCATTCGCTCCATCTGCAGGATCGTCGTGGGGCTCGGCGGCGCCCCGGCGGTGGTGATCACCAAACGGTAGTCGAGCGGACCGGCCTCCACGGCGTTCAGGATTGTGGTGACCACGGTCGGCGCGCCATTGAGGTGGGTGACACGGTGCTTCCGGATCAGCTGCCAGATTGCGTCGCCCCGCACTTCGCGCAGACACACATGCGTTCCGCCGATGCCGGTCACCGCCCACGGTGTGCACCAGCCGTTGCAGTGGAACATCGGCAGCGTCCACAGGTAGACGCTGTCCTGGCTGTGCGAGGAGTGGAGGATCTCCCCGAACGAGTTCAGGTAGGCGCCCCGGTGGGTGTAGACGACGCCCTTGGGACGGCCCGTCGTACCCGAGGTGTAGTTGATCGAGATCGGCGCGAGTTCGTCCTCGACCGACCAGTCGAGGGGATCCGTGGAGCCGCGGGCGGTGAAGTCCGCGTAGCTGACCAACCGCGTCCCGATCGCCGCGCTCGCCGCCGCCTCCGTGCCGGTCCCCGCCTCGGTGTCCTCGAATACGACGACCTCGCCGACCGTCCCGACGTCCTGGACGGCGGCCGCGACCGTGGGGAGAAAGGCAGAGTCGGTAACCAGCACCCTGGCGCCTGAATGGTCGAGGATGTAGGCGATCTCCTCGCTGGAGAGCCTGGTGTTGATGGCTACGAGCACGGCTCCGGCGAGCGGTACGGCGAAGTGCGCGATGAGCATCTCGGGCAGGTTCGGCATCAGGTAGGCGACCCGGTCGCCGGGTTCGATCCCGCCGGCTCGCAGGGCTTGCGCCACGCGGGTCGCCGCCGAGGCGAGCTCGCCGTAGCTCAGGCTCCTGTTTCCGTAGATCACGCCCGGCTTGTCGGGCCACACCCGTGCGGACCTTTCCAGGAAGGACAGTGGCGTCAAGGGTGTGTGCGAGACGGCGTTCATGAACGTCCTCCTGGCGGCAGCGGCAAGGGACAGCGGGTCGGCGTCATCACGGTATTCATCGCCACAGACTCTGGTCAAGTGACTAGATCAAAGAATCAGAGCGCCTCGCTCCCCCCTGTCCGGGCTCAGGAGAGAGCTAGACTGTCAGCCGTCCCGTTCATATGACTCAGACAAAAGACAAGGGAAGGGCCGCCCAGGATGACTCGGGTTCCCGCAGACCAGCGCCGACAGGCCTACATCGAGGCGACGGTCCGCGTCATCGGCGAGCGCGGAGTGGTCGGTGCGACGACGCGGCGCATCGCCGACGCCGCCCAGGCCCCTCTGGCTACGCTGCATTACTGCTTCCATACAAAGGAACAGCTGTTCTTCGCCGTCTTCGAACACGCTTCGGACCAACTGCTCGAACGGATCGTCGCGACCAAGGGGGACTCCGACCTCGCCAAGACCGCGACGTACCTCCTTGTCACCACAATGGACTGGTTCGTCGAGAACGACGCCTACGCGCACGCGCAGTTCGACCTCTACTTGTGGGCACTGCGCCAGGAGGACACGCACCCGGGGCTGGCCACCCGCGCATACGGGCTCTTCATCGACCGCTTCGTCGAGATCCTCCGGAAGGACCTGCGGCCCGACGACGACGCGGCACTCGTGGAGCCGCTGGCTCGCGTTGTCACCTCCATCCTGGACGGTCTTGCCCTCCAATGGCACGGGCACCGCGACCGCGCACAGTTGGATGCCGATATCGCCCTGGCAAGTGAGTCAATCGATCTGCTCGTGGAATCGCGGCGCCGACAGCAGCAGAAGTCGGCCTGACCGGGAAGGGTCAGATGTTGTCGAGCGCGGCCTCGACACCTTGCACGACCCGCCACATAGGCGCCTTGCGCCGGGAGATGAGCACGATCACGTCCTCCGCATCGTGGCCACCACCGGCTGTCCGGGTCTCGGCGTCCTCGCTCCAGACATCGCTCACATAGTCCAACGCGCGGTCGGCCACGGTGATGGCGTCGCCCTGGCCGCCAGAGCGAAGCCATGAGCGCAGGGCGTGGTTGTGGGCCGCGACGACGGCCGCCGCGATGACATCGGCGCGCAACGTTCCGTCGGGCCGGGTGGCGTAGCGGACACGCAGATAGTCGGCGAGGGTGCGCTCGTAACGCCAGACGACCGACAGTTCGTGGGCGCGCAGCCCCGGCACCTTCTTGGTGAGTCGGTAACGCTGCACCGAGAAAGCGGGATTCTCGGCGTACATGCGCAGCACGAGCCTGGCGGCATCGCAGACCTGCGCCACGGGATCGCCCTCCGAGCCCTGCTGCCGGAGGAAGTCGGTCATGTCCGCCAGGCATCGCTCGTGGTCGGGGAAGACCACGTCCTCCTTGGAGGGGAAGTAGCGGAAGAAGGACCTGCGCCCCACTCCTGCGAGCGTGACGATGTCGTCGACTGTGGTCTGTTCGAACCCGCGCTCCAGGAACAGCTGGAAGGCGGCCGCGATGAGGGAGTCCCGCATCGCGGGCTTCGCAGCCCCGCCGGCGTCGCGGTTCGTACCCTGCGGCTCGCTCATGAGGTGAAACATAACACCCGGCCCTCGGGCTGGGCAGTATTGCTGATGGCACTGAGTTCCCTTATCTTAGGGTACTCAGTGCCAGAGGTGCTGTTTGCCGTGAAGGGTGACTGCATGGACCGCGATTTCGACCTCTTCCGCACCTCGGAGGAGCACGACATGCTCCGTGACGCGGTGCGCTCGCTCGCTGAGGCGAAGATCGCGCCCTTCGCGGCCGAGGTGGACGAACAGGGCCGCTTCCCCCAGGAGGCGCGGGACGCCCTGGAGGCCAACGACCTCCACGCCGTCCACGTCCCCGAGACGTACGGCGGCGCCGGGGCCGACGCGCTGTCCACCGTCATCGTCATCGAGGAGGTCGCCCGTGTCT
>NZ_JBHYXC010000056.1:0-39399 GCF_042751495.1 Streptomyces sp. NPDC059373
ACTCCAGTACCGCAGCGACGTAATCGACGGCTGCCTCACCGGAACCGGACTCGTCCGCACCCCACCATGACGACATCACGCATTCAAGGTCAGTAGTACTGCGGTACTAACCGCAGCCCGTCGATTCGGTCCCACAGGAGGCAGGGAGCGCGAAGAACCGCCCCTAGCTTGAGATCAAGGGTCGATTCGGGCCCCGGCTCACACGTAATGATCTCTTCTCCTGGTGGGAGTAACCCGTGGCCACCTTCCTTTACCGACTGGGACGGCTCGCCTTCCGGCGACGACGCGTCGTCCTGATGTTGTGGATCGCCGTCCTGGCCGCCGTAGGCATCGGCGCCATGAGTTCCACCGGCTCCACCTCGGACAGCTTTACCCTGCCCGGCACCCAGTCCCAGAAAGCCATCGACCTGCTGGAGAAGGAGTTCCCGCAGGCCTCCGCCTCGGGCGCCACCGCCCGGGTCGTCTTCGAAGCCCCCGCCGGGCAGAAGCTCACCGCCAGCGCCAACAAGGCCGAAATCACATCGCTAGTGGCCGAGCTGAAGACGTCGCCGCAGGTGGCGAGCGTCTCCGACCCGTTCACCAGTGGTCTGGTCAGCAAGTCCGGCAGCATCGCGTACGCGCAGGTCTCCTACAAAGTCGCCAAGTCCGACGTCAGCAGCCCCGCGCACGACGCTCTGAACAAGGTCGCCGAGGAAGGCAAGAAGGCCGGGCTGACGGTCAGCATGGGCGGTGACGCCGTCGAGGACAAGGCGGCCAGCAAGGTGACCGAGCTGATCGGTCTCGCGGTCGCCGCCGTCGTCCTGGTAATCACCTTCGGTTCGCTGATCGCGGCGGGGCTCCCGCTGCTGACCGCGATCCTCGGCGTGGGCGTGGCGGTCATGTGCATCACCATCGCCACCTCGTTCGTGGACATGGCCTCGGCGGCTTCGACCTTGGCTCTGATGCTGGGCCTGGCGGTGTCCATCGACTACGCCCTGTTCATCGTCTCCCGCTACCGCAACGAGATCCGCGACGGACACGATCCGGAGGAGGCCGCCGGACGGGCTCTCGGCACCGCAGGCTCCGCGGTGGTCTTCGCCGGCCTCACCGTGATCGTCGCTCTGGGGGGTCTGAGTGTCATCGGCATCCAGATGCTGACCTCCATGGGCCTGGCCTCTGCCTTCGCCGTCGCCGTCGCAGTGGTGATCGCGCTGACCCTGCTGCCCGCGATGCTGGGCTTCGCCGGGACCCGGATCATGAAGGGCAAGCTCCTCAGCCGCCGTATGCGGGCCCTGGAGGAGCGCGGCGAGGGCAGGCCGATGGGCGTGCGCTGGGCGAAGTTCGTCACCCGCAACCCGGTGAAGGTCCTCGCCGTCTCGGTGATCGGTCTGGGTCTGCTGGCCGTTCCGGCCATGTCGCTGCGCCTGGCCCTGCCCGACGACTCCATGAAGTCCCCCGGCAGCACCCAGCGGGTCGCCTACGACACCCTGAGCAAGGGCTTCGGGCCGGGCTTCAACGGACCGCTGACCGTCGTCGTCGACGCCCGCGGCAGCGACGACCCCGAGGCCGCCGCCAAGGACGCGGTCACGCTGATCGGCAAGCTGTCCGACGTCGCCACGGTGCGTGACGCCGCGTTCAACAAGGCCGGCGACGTGGCCCTGATCGGGGCCGTCCCCAGGAGTGCGCCCAGCAGCCAGGCCACCAAGGACCTGGTCAACGACATCCGCAACCAGAATGCCGCCCTGCACAAGGAGACCGGCGCTGACCTGATGGTCACCGGAGTGACCGCCGTCAACATCGACGTGTCCACCAAGCTCGCCCAGGCCCTCATTCCCTACCTGGCCATCGTCGTCGGCCTCGCCCTGATCCTGCTGCTGCTGGTCTTCCGCTCGGTCCTGATCCCCCTCAAGGCCGCCCTCGGTTTCCTCCTCAGCGTCGCGTCCACCCTCGGCATCCTGGTCGCGGTCTTCCAGTGGGGCTGGCTGAAGGATCTCTTCGGCATCGACGAGACCGCGCCGATCGTGAGTGTGCTGCCCATCCTGCTGATCGGCGTGGTCTTCGGACTCGCCATGGACTACGAGGTCTTCCTCGTCACCCGGATGCGGGAGGAATACGTCCACGGAGCCCATCCCACCGAGGCGATCGTCTCCGGCTTCCGGCACAGCGGCCGGGTGGTCACCGCCGCCGCGGTCATCATGATCTCCGTCTTCTCCGGCTTCCTCCTGGACGACGTGGCGCTGATCAAGTCGATCGGCCTGGGCCTGGCCTCCGCCGTGTTCTTCGACGCCTTCGTGGTCCGGATGACCATCGTCCCGGCGGTGATGACCCTGCTCGGGCGCCGCGCCTGGGCCCTGCCGAAGTGGCTGGACCGTGTCATGCCCAACGTGGACGTCGAGGGGGAGAAGCTGCGCCACGTCCTGGCCGCCCAGCAGGCGGGCGCAGCGGTCCATTCCGACAGCGGTGCCGCGAGCCCGAGTGCCAGTGCCTCGCCTGTTCTTGTCGGCGTGGGCGGCCCTGCCGAGACGGGCGCGACTGCGCCTGCCGGACAGTCCCCCGGCCGGATGCGAGGACTGTCCGGGCTCAAGCCCCGCCGGGCCGGCAAGTCCAACGACAACACGCCCACCGACACGACCGAGTCAAAACCTCGGCAGTGAAGGAGTTGCGGAAGAAACTGATCCGCAAGAGCTGACGGGACCGAGCCACAGCGACAGCTGCGGGCCACAGCTCCATCGCCGACGGATCGGCCGACTCCCACCGGCCGACTCCCCAGCCCCGCCCGCCGGTCCCATCCCCCCGGGGACCGGCGGGCGGCCTCCCGACCCGCGAAGGACCCCCCTCCGTGACCGCACCGAGCGCACCCGCGCAGGCCCCCCGCCCGGACAACGACCAGGTGCTGGAGACCCTGACCAGCGATTCCGAGCAGCGCGTGATCGCCTCGGTCATCTTCCGGCCCGCCGCGTTGCGGCGGGCCGACCGGGCCCACCCCAGGGTCCGGCACTGGGGGGTACCGGCTTTCTGCGCCGCGCTCGGCATCAGCTCCTACCTCAACCCCTACAACATCGGCGATGTCCCGGCGCAGCTGGCCCTCATCGTCGCCTTCACCGTCCCGCTCCTGTGGCGGGAACGCCGACCCATGCTGGTCTTCGCCCTTACCACCGCCGCATCGGTGGCGGCCCTCCCCCTGGGGGTACTGACCGGCGCCGAGTCCGCGCGCGTCGTGGCCCTGTTCCATGTCGGCCGCCACTGCACCCCGCGGCAACTGGCGCTGGCCCTCGGTATCACCACCGCAGAGCTCGTGGCGTGGGCAGCCGTCTTCTGGAAGGGCGGCCAGCTGGAACACGCCACCCGACCGGAGGTCGTGACCCTGATGGCAATGACCGCCATGGCGGCGTTCGCCGCCCTCGGCCTGCTCAGCAGACTGGCCAACGCCTACATCGACGCCCTGAAGAAGGAACGCGATCAGCAGGCCCGCCTCGCCACCGCGCAGGAACGCGCCCGCGTCTCCCGGGAGATGCATGACATCCTCGGCCACACCCTCGCCGTCATAGTCGGCCTCGCCGACGGGGCCGCCGCCCTGGCCGCGACCAAACCCGAGCGCGGTGCCCAGACACTCCGCATCATCAGCGCCAGCGGCCGTGACGCCCTGGACGAACTGCGCCGTCTCCTCTCCGTCATCGGCGAGGACAGCGACCGTCCGGACGACGCGCCGCTCGCTCCACAGCCCGGCCTGACCGACATCGACGCCCTGCTCGACCGTGTCCGCTCCGCCGGTCCCACCGTCGCCCTGGAGACTCACGGGAACCTCGCCGGCCTGCCCCCGGGCCTCCAGCTCTCCGTCTACCGCATCGTCCAGGAAGCCCTGACCAACACCATCAAGTACGCCGCCTCCGACACCTCGGTCCATGTGTCCCTCGCCGCCGGCCCGGACGCCGTCCATGTCACCGTCGAGGACACGGGCCCGTCCCGGACCCCCTCCACAGGCCGTCCGGGCGCGGTCGGCGGTCGTGGCCTGGTCGGCATGCGTGAACGTGCTGCCCTCTATCAGGGCAACGTCACCGCAGGCCCCAACGCCCATGGCGGCTGGACCGTCCGCGCGCTCCTCATCCCCAACCCGCAGCCCAACTCCCCGGAGAAGCACGCCTCATGACCACCGTCCTCATCGTCGACGACCAGGCCCTGCAACGCATGGGCTTCAGCATGCTCCTGGAGGCGCAGCCCGACATGACCGCCGTCGGCGAGGCCACCAACGGCAGCGAAGCGGTCCGCATGACGGCCGAACTCCGACCCGACGTCGTCCTGATGGACGTCCGCATGCCCGGCATGGACGGCATCGAGGCCACCCGCCGCATCGTGGAGTCCGGCGGCCGCTCCCGCATCCTGGTGCTGACCACCTTCAACCTCGACGAATACGCCTACGAAGCCCTGCGTGCCGGAGCCAGCGGCTTCCTACTCAAGGACGCCCAGCCCGACGAACTCGTCGCCGGCGTCCGCGCGGTGGCCGCCGGCGACGCCGTCATCTCCCCCGGCCTCACCCGCAAGCTCATCGACGCCTTCAGCGACCGCCTGCCCGGCCACTCCCCTCAGCAGGAGCGCCGCCTCGCCGACCTCACCCAACGCGAACGCGAAGTCCTCACCGCGATCGCCTCCGGCTGGACGAACCAGGAGATTGCCGACCGGCTCCACCTGGCCGAATCCACCGTCAAGTCCCACATCGGCCGCATCCTCACCAAGATCGACGCCCGCGACCGCGTCCAGGCCGTGATCTTCGCCTACGACACCGGACTCGCACGCCCGGCATGAGCCGACCCGCCGCGCTCGCCCGAACCCCCGAGGGCCACACCGACACCGCTCCGTGTTTACCGAAACGTCCCGACAGCCCGATATCCGTAACGAAGAACAGGACACAGCAATGGGACCGTTGGCACGAACCGGCATAGGTGTGGCCCTGGCGTGCGGGGTACTGGTCACCGCCGTCAGCATCGGACAGAACTCCGACAGCCACGACAAGAAGGAGACGCCCAAGGGGCCGTACGTCGCACTCGGCGACTCATACACCTCGGGCCCCAAGATACCGCCCCAGACCGGCACGCCGGCCGGCTGCGACCGCTCCGGCCGCAACTATCCGGCCCTGGTCGCCAAGGACCTGGGCCTCAAGACGGCCGACTTCCATGACGTCAGCTGCAGCGGCGCCACCATCTCCGAACTCACCACCCCCCAGTCCACCGGCAACGGCACCAACCCCGCACAGCTCTCCGCACTGGACAGCACCACGAGGCTGGTCACCCTCGGCATCGGCGGCAACGACATCGGCTTCAGCTCGATGATCACCAAGTGCGTCACCACCGGAGCGCTCTTCAAGCTGGCCGACCGCATCACCGACGTCACCAACAAGGCACCCTGCGAGGAGAAGTACACCTCCGGCGGCACCGACACGGTGGCCCAGAAGATCCGCGCCACGGGCGACCGCCTCTCCCGGGCACTGACCGAGATCGAACGCCGCGCGCCCGAGGCCCGGGTCTACGTCGTCGGCTACCCGGCGATCCTGCCCTCCAAGGGCACCGACTGCGGCCGCGACCTGCCCATCGCCCCCGGCGACGTCACGTTCCTGCGCCAGAAGCAGCAGGAGCTCAACTCCATGCTCGGCGAACGCGCGCGGGCCGCGGGAGCGACGTACGTCGACACCTTCACACCCTCCACTGGCCACGACGCCTGCTCCCCGGCCGACACCCGCTGGATCGAGCCCCTCAACCCCACCAGCCCGGCAGCCGTCGTTCACCCCAACGAACTCGGCGAACACGGCATGGCCACCGCCATCCTGGGCGTCCTCAGCAGCTGAGGACACACCACAGTAGGGGGAGTCGCGGGGCCATCAGCAGGACACCCACATCGACCTCCCCCGTTCCCCCGCAACTCCGGGCGCGCCTGCTCGAGTGGAGCGCCCGCCCGGTCCGTACCGGCTGCCCGTGGGGACAGGCGCCCGATACGGGTGCAGGGCCCGGCATCCGAAAGAGCCGACTCGGCGGGGTAGTTGCGCCACATGTCGAGGATGCCCGGCGGGCTGACGACGGCGGGATTCCCCGGCCCAGGCGAAACACCCGCCCTGCCCTCCGACGACACCTTGGCGGCGGCCCCGGCTCACCCACCGCCGGGGGTGATACCGGCTCCGTTCGAGGAACTGCCGCTGGAGTCGACCGGGCCATCATGCAGATGGCCGAGTGCCGGCTCCTGGCGAGGCAGCGCGGCGAGTTGCCGATCTGCCTCGCGTTGCGGACCTCGGCCTCCGCCACAATCACGGCCCCGTCAATACTCGGTGGTGGGCAGCATTCGAAACATTTTCGGAAACACACCGGTGACAAAGGTGGCCGCAGTCTTAATAATCTCTCTATCCGGCTCATGTCTCATCGGCCACAAGCCACATGCAGGAGTAACTGCCGCCGGCCTCACCCCCGTTTCAAGGCGGTTCCGTATTCGGGTCCTGCCCAGCGAGCCCCGATTACACGGCCACCAGGTGACCGCGGCTCTGGGGCCGCAGCAAATCGAGGAGACACCAGGGACCTCAGTAAACCTCGTCACAGCCGCGCGGTAATGATCGGCGCGGGCATTCCGGCCTCGGCCATCGGGCAGACGCACGGCCTTCCGCCCTCTACGCACCGCAGTCCGATGTGACCCGATACAGCGCGCCGCCCCCGAAAACCGTCGACCCCCTTCTCCCTGGCTCACCGGAGCAGCAAACGGTGCTGCCACCAGGTACGCAGATCGCCGGGCTTCACGGACCGGTCGGGAAGGACCTCCGAACCGGCAAGGACCACTCGGGCTGAATCACAGTCGGGGCCTTCCACCAACAGTCATCGTCAGGAACCGGACTTCACCCCGGCACATTTACAGGACGCAGGCCGTGAGTGGCTTGCGAAGGTGATTCCCCCATCCGGTCGCAGGGCGTCTTTCCCCACGCGCCATGGCCGGCTGACCTACGCTCAGAGGAACTGCAATGACGCAATCCTTGGTACGGAAGGCTGTCGCGGCAGCGGCAGCCATAGGCATCGGCGTGGCATTCGCCATCGCCTCCGCGGCGGGGGCATCGGCGTATCAGCCGAGCTCGTCGAACTTGTACGTGTCGCAGGACAGCTCCACGTGCAACAAGAAGCCCTGTGTTCTCTACCCGAAGTCGGCCCAGCTTCCGAGCGGCCGGATCGTGGCGTCGTTCGAGAACAGCAAGGGCGACCCGGTGGGACAGACGCTGCCCGTCTACAAGAGTGACGACGACGGCACCACATGGCAGAAGCTGACCGACCTCCAAGCCCCCGCCTACCTGTCCGGCGACTCCCAGTACGCGAAGTACACGAGCAACTGGACGAACCCGTATCTCTACGTACTCCCGCAGAACGTCGGATCCCTGACGGCCGGCACCCTGCTCCTGGCGAGCGTCGTCTCGGGGGACGACGACGACTACTACTACAAGGAGCGCGGGGCCGCCGACCCCAACTGGACACCGACCGCCGACGGCGACCGCAAGGACGTGGCGATCGCCTTGTACTCCAGCACCGACGACGGCGCGACCTGGAGCTTCCAGAACATCATCGCCGCCGGTGGATGGTCGGGCAGCCGCGTCTCGAACGCCAACACCTACGCGCAGTCCGACCCGGTCTGGGAGCCGTACCTGATCGCCCGGAACGGCCAGCTCGTCGCCTACTACTCCGACGAGCACGACTACCTCAGCTTCGACGCCACCACCGGAGTACCCACCCGCGACCCGGACGACGACACGGCCACGGACTCGTACAACCAGATCCTCGTGCACAAGACCTGGAACGGCAGCAGCAGTACGTCCTGGAGCAGCCAGCCGATCGTCGATGTCCCGGGCACGACCGAGAACCTCAACGGAAAGACACTGATCGGCAACGGCCGCCCCGGTATGACCACGATCGCCCCGACCACCGACGGCAAGTGGCTGCTCACCTACGAGTACTGGGGCGGGGGGACGAACGTGAGATACAGGCTCGCGGACGACCCGCTGAAGTTCTACCCGAACAGTGTGACGGACCTCCCGATCACCAGCCTGCCGGTGCCCTCCGGAGGACACACGCTGTCAACGAGCGGCAGCCCGGTGCTCGTCCCGATGCCGGACGGGCGGATCCTCTACAACGCGGCCAGCAGCGGCAGCATCTGGGTGAACGAGTCCGGCAAGAGCGACGGCACCTGGAAGGAGTACCAGACGCCGGTCGCCGCCGGTTACAGCCGCAATCTCCAGTACGACCAGGGCACGGGACGCGTCGTCATCCTCCAGGCCGACTTCGGCACGGGCTACGGTCCCATACGCTACGGCGAGGTCGACCTCGGCCGCTCCGACGGCACCTACAACACCCTCGTCAACCGCGCGACCGGCCAGGCACTCAGCCCCGACGCCGGCAAGACACAGGACGCCAACCTCACTGGCGACGTCCCCGACCTCGTCCTGCGGGACCGCAATGCCACGGACGACACCCAGCGCTGGCACCTGACCGCCAAGGGCAATGACGTCACCCTGCTCAACAAGGCAGGCGGCCGTTCGGCCGCCATCTGGACCGGCAGCGCCACAGCCGGACAGAAGCTCGCGCAGTGGGTCGACGACGGCGCCACCGACAAGCAGTGGACCCTCGTCGCCTCGACCGACGGCTACTACAAGATCCGTTCCGTCCGCAACACGAGCCTGTTCATGACCGGGGCGACCCAGAACGGCGCTGTCGACCTCGAGGCATCGATCGACGCGTCCGGCAATGCCTCGGCGGACGACTCGCAGGAGTGGCAGCTCGTCCAGGACCCCCTGCCGACGGATTCGTCCTTCACACTGAAGGGAAGCAACTCCGGCCGCTGCCTCGACGTGCCTAACGGCGCGACGGGTGTGCAGGTGCAGATCTACGACTGCTCCGGGAACGCCAACCAGCTGATCACGCAGACCACCGCGGGCGAACTCCGCGTCGCCGGCAAGTGCCTCGCCGCGGACGCTGACGGCACCACCGCGGGCACCAAGCTCATCCTGTGGACCTGCAACAGCAAGAACAGCCAGAAGTGGTGGTTCCGTCTGGACGGATCCGTCATCAACCGCTCCAACGGTCTCGCCATGGACGTCACCAACTGGGGGACGGCCAACGGGTCGAAGGTCCAGCTGTGGACGGCCCTCGGCAACGCCACCCAGACGTGGAGCCGTAACTAGCCCACACCAGCGGGGTGCGGCCGGATGGTGAGGTGCACGCCAAGCCCGGCTCACTGCCCGCCGTCATGTGGACGACGATCACGCCTGTGGCGCAGGCAGTGGACCTCGCCGAGTGGGACCGCGCATCGTTCGGCTCTGTCGCACTTTCGGCGGTCACGGAGAGTACCGTGCCCTATTGCCGAAAGGCTTTTGCCGCCCGAGCGCGACAGCGAAGAAAAGTCATGACGCGCACTCACGCCCGGCCGTCGTCCTGCCACGAAACGCTTTCGCAATCGTGGCGACCCCTATGGCTGCGCCCGTTCGGGTCCCCCCGTAGCTTTCATCCCACTGCGCGCCCGAGACATCATCGGGCGGCGAACCGAAAGACAAACCGAGCGGTGGACAGATAAGCATTTCACAAGCCATGCACGCGCACGCTCACCAACCAGGAAAGCTCTCGCCCAAGGGCCCGACTGTACCGAGGCACGAGCCGGCCCACAGGCTCGGTCAGAGGCTCCGGAAGGGAACTGGAATCTTTGCGTAACTACGCATTGCCCGGCACTCTTCCCGTCATCTAGCTTTCCAATTGCCGCGGCGCCGGCGGGACGCCCCATGGTCCGGGAGAAGGCAGGACCGCCTCCATATGGGCGCCATCAAGACGAGATCCGGGAACTGTCGGCAACAACGTCCAGGTCCTCTCTCGCGTCGGTCTCCGGGCTCCGATCCTCACCATCTTTCCAGGAGGGAAAATGAAAGGTAAGCGAATAGGGTTGCGTAGAGTCGTGGGCGCCGTCCTGGCCACCGCCGCGGCGCTGTGGACGTCGGCGATGCCTGCGCAGGCATCCACGCCGACTCCCGCCACTCTCTACCAACTCCCGAACACCGCATCCTGCACGAAGTCGATCAACAACTGCGCCCTCTACCCGAAGACGGCTGTGCTGCCGAGCGGACGCCTCGTCGCCGCGTTCGAAAAATCGACGGTTACCAGCTCGGGCTCGGCCGACGGCCAAACGATTCCGGTGTACAAGAGCGACGACAACGGCACGACGTGGCAGTCCCTGGCCGATGTCAAGGCACCGGCGTACGCATCGTCGAACCCCGCTTACTCGCAGTACGTCAGCAACTGGACCAACCCGTATCTGTACGTGCTGCCGCAGGCGGTCGGCAATCTCGCCTCAGGCACACTGCTGATGGCCACCCTCGTATCAGGCGACGACTACAACTACCTCGATCAGAAGGCAACCAACCCTGGTTACACACCCACGCACGACGGCGACCGCAGCAACACCGCGATTGCGCTCTACTCGAGCACCGACTCGGGTTCGACGTGGAATGTCGTGAACATCATCACGACGGGCAGCTGGTCGAACGGGTTGAACTACCCGGCCACCGAGAACACGAACCACCAGAACGACCCCGTGTGGGAACCGTACCTGATGGTCTACAACAACCAACTCGTCGCCTACTACTCTGACGAGAACGACTACACCGGTTATGACTCGACGACGGGCGCTCCGACTCTCGACCCGAACAACAGCACGACACCGGACGCCAATACGCAGATCCTCGCGCACCGGACATGGGACGGCGTCAGCTCTTCATGGAGCAGCTCAGTCGTCGATGTCTCCGGAACGACGGTCACCAATTCATCCGGGTACAGCGAGATCGGCGGTGGTCGCCCGGGCATGACCAATGTCGTCCAGACCAGTGACGGCAAGTGGATGATGACCTTCGAATACTGGGGCGGCGGCGACAACGTCCGCTACAAGGTCGCCAGCGATCCGCTGCACTTCTATTCGGTAGGCGGCACTGCAGGCACCGGCGTCACCTCGCTTTCGGTGACGTCGGGTTCCAGTGCCCTGTCCCGTGGGGGCAGCCCGGTGCTCTTGCGCATGCCGAACGGGCGGATCCTCTTCAACGCCGCAGGTAGCGGGGACGTTTGGACGAATGCCAGCGGGAGCAGCACCGGCGCGTGGACGCAGCAGCACACGACGATGGCGTCCGCCTACAGCCGCAGCCTCACCTACATCCCCAATACGGGCCGAGTCGAGATCATCGGCGGAACAACCACCATCTCCTACGCGGATATCGACTTCGGAAACTCCACGGGCTCGTACTACAAGCTCGTCAACGTCAACAGCGGTAAGAATCTCGGCGTGAATGCCGCTGACCTCCACGACGGGCAGAACGTCGTGCAGTGGACCGGCAACGGGTCGGCCGACCAGTTGTGGCACGTCACAGATCTCGGCAACGGCTATAACACGCTGCTCGACAAGAACAGCTGCCGGGCCCTCGGCATCTTGGCGGGCAGTACGTCAAGCGGCGCGAGCGCCGTGCAGTGGGTCCAAAACGGCAACAACGACCAGCAGTGGCAGTTGGTCGCAATCGGCTCCAACTACGAGCTGGTGAACCGCAATTCCGGTCTCGCCCTCAGCGTTACCGGAGGATCGACCAGCGACGGCGCGCAGATTGTCCAGCAGACGTATACCGGCGCCTCCTCCCAGCAATGGTCCTTGGTGCTGGTTTCGTCCTAGACGCCGGCATCGCTCGTTGGGCAGTACACCAAGGTGGGAGCCCGGCGGCTGCCGGGCTCCCACCCGCCGTGCCCAAAAAGGGCACTGCGTCCCGTCAGCGCCGGTTCGACCGCAGGGCGGCGGTCGAGTACTGCCGCCTCGGCTTGACTCTCTCGGTGATCCTGTAACTGTCGGTTCAGCTGCCGGCGGCCCGGGTGGGAGTCAGGCCTCCAGCTACACCGCCGAACCCGGCACCCAACTCGGCGTCCTGAACCGGCTCGGCTCCTTCCGCTCCGGCTACGAGACGGTCAGTGGACGGGTCAACGGCCAGTGGATCACCCGGCCCGGCAAGAGCTGACCGCTTGACGGCAGTTCTCCCGGGCGCCGATCCTGGAGAACTGCCGTCACCGGGAGTGCGCTCGGCAGCTCTGACCAGCGATTATGCGGTACGAAACCGCCCCGACCCGATGTCACACTCCCTTACCCCCGGATGCGCGACACGGTCGTGCGTTCGTACACACCCGAACCCTCGGGGCAGCCGCTCCAGATGCTTACGGGGCGTCGTGTGCAGAGGTTGCCGATCGCGGAGGCCCCGAAACCGAGTTCGGTGAGCTCGACGCGCGTTCGCGCGATCTTCCGTTGTCGCAAGGTGCGGCTAATGGGCTGTCGCACGGTGTGTCCTCGGGGAATGCGGACGTATGCGTCCGCCGCGTGGCGCGGCCGGTCAGCGTCTGACGGCGGCCCAGCCGCCTTCGATCAGCGCCTCGACCTCGGCGAGAGAGGCCATGGAGACGTCGCCGGGCGTGGTCATGGTGAGGGCACCATGGGCGGTGCCATAGGCGAGGGCGCCTTCCAGACCGGCACCGGCCAGCAGGCCGTGGATCAGCCCGGCGGCGAAGCCGTCGCCGGAGCCGATGCGGTCCAGGACATGAAGACCTGGCATCCGGGGGCCGGTGACGACACCGGTCTCGGGTGACCAGGCCGCCGAGGACCAGTCGTTCACCCCTGCCGACGGCACGTCGCGCAGGGTCGTCGCCAGCACCCGCGTACCGGGCAGCCGGTCGGCCACCTCGGCGAGGGCGTCCGGCAGTTCGTCGACTCCGACGCGTGTCTCCGCGGGGCGCCTTCCGGCCAGGCCCAGGGCGCCGACCACGACGTCGGCGTGTCGGGCGAGCCGCAGGTCCACCTCGCGCGCCCGGTCGGCTCCGCCCCGGCCGTCCCACAGGCTGGGGCGGTAGTTGGGGTCGTAGGAGACCGTCACGCCATGCCGCCGTGCCGCCGCCATCGCCTCGTCCGCGAGGTCCGGCGTGGTGTCCGACAGGCCTGCGAAGATGCCTCCGGTGTGGAACCAGCGCGGGCCCGTCGCGAAGAGCGCCTCCCAGTCGACGTCGCCCTTCCGCAGCTGGGAGACAGCCGTGTTCGCCCGGTCGCTGACGCCCAGCGCGCCGCGGACGCCGAAGCCGCGTTCGACGAAGTTCAGGCCGTTGCGGGCGCTGCGGCCGATGCCGTCGCCGGGCACCCACCGGATCAGTGAGGTGTCGACGCCGCCTTGCAGGATCAGGTCCTCGGCGAGCCTGCCCACCGCGTTGTCCACCAGGGCCGTGACGACGGCGGTCCGCAGGCCGAAGCAGCGGCGCAGACCACGTACGACGTTGTACTCGCCGCCGCCTTCCCAGACCTGGAACGAACGGGCGGTGCGGATCCGCCCCTCGCCCGGGTCGAAGCGCAGCATCACCTCGCCCAGGGCGATCACATCGGGAGCCCGGCCCTGCACGGTCACTGAGTACTCCTTTCGACGGCTTCGGCGGTCAGCCGCCGGATCTCCTCGAAGGCCCCGCGTTCAAGGTGGTCGGCGGTGGCCATCCAGCTGCCGCCGACGGCCAGGACCGCCGGGTGGGCGAGATAGTCGATCAACCGGCCGGGGCCGATGCCGCCGGTGGGGACGAACCTCACGCCGGGGAACGGGGCGGCCAGCGCCTGGAGCATCCCTGTCCCGCCCAGGTGCTCGGCGGGGAACAGCTTGACGGTGTCGACGCCCGCCCGCAGCGCCTGCATCAGCTCGGTGGCGGTGGCGATGCCCGGCACGACGGGTATCGCCAGCTCCCGGCACTTGGCGACGATGTCCGCATCGAATCCGGGTGACACGACGAAGCGGGCGCCGGCCTCCACGGCGCGCTCCGCCTGCTCGGGTGTGAGCACCGTGCCGGCGCCGACGGTCAGCCTGCCGTGCGCCGCCATCGCCTTGAGGACCTGCTCGGCCTCCGGCGTGCGGAAGGTGACCTCGGCGCATCGCGCGCCGCCCGCCGTGAGCGCGTCGGCCAGTGGGATGGCCGAGGCGGCGGAGGGCACGGTCAGCACGGGCAGGATCCGGGTGCCGGACAGTACGGAGGCCAGTTCGGCGGTCATCGGCCGAGCCACCCGCCGTCGACGGGCAGCATGGTGCCGTGAACGTAGGCAGCGGCGTCGGACGCCAGGAAAACGGTGGCGCCCGCGAGGTCGTCGGCCGCGCCCCAGCGTCCGGCCGGGATTCGGTCCAGGATCGCCCTGCTCCGAGCCGGGTCGTCCCGCAGTGCCTGGGTGTTGTCGGTGGCGATGTAGCCGGGGGCGATGGCGTTGACGTTGACTCCCTGCGGGGCCCATTCGTTGGCCAGGGCCTTGGTCAGGCCGGCGATGCCGTGCTTGGCCGCGGTGTAGCCGGGGACGGTGATGCCGCCCTGGAAGCTGAGCAGCGACGCGGTGAAGATGATCTTTCCCTGGCCGCGGGTCACCATGGCCGCGCCCACTGCCCGGGTCAGGGCGAACTGGGCATTGAGGTTGACCTGGAGGACCAGCTCCCAGTCGGCGTCGCTGTGTTCGGCCGCCGGGGCGCGGCGGATGGTGCCCGCGTTGTTGACCAGGATGTCCACCGGCCGCTCACGCGCGGCCAGATTCTCGCCCAGGGCCCGTACGGCCTCGGGGTCGGCGAAGTCGGTCCGGATCGCCTCGAAGGTACGGCCCGCGGCGCGCACGTCCTTCTCCACCGCGCTACCGGACTCCTCCAGGCTCGCGCTGACGCCGATGACGTCCGCGCCGGCCTCGGCGAGCGCGCGGGCCATGGCCCGGCCGATGCCACGCCGGGCGCCGGTGACGACGGCGAGCCGTCCGGTCAGGTCGAAGGGGGTCATGCTCGTGCTCCCGTCGTATCGTTGCCGCAGTCCACGAGGATCTTCATCACGTCGCCGCCGCCCTCCAGCGCCTCGAACGCGGCGGGCGCCTCGGCCAGCGGGACGATCTTGCTGATCAGCCGGTCGGCGGGGACGGTGCCGTCCGCGACGAGCGCCACCGCCTTCTCGAAGTCGGAGCGGTCGTACAACCGGGCGCCGACGAGGGTGAGTTCGCGCCAGAAGAAGCGGTGCAGGTTCACCTCCCGAGGCTTGGGATGAATGGCCACCAGGCACAGCCGGCCGCGTACACCCAGCACATCGACGGCCGTGTCCACACCGGCGGCCGCGCCGGACACCTCGAAGGCGACGTCCGCGCCCGCGTCACCGGTCCACTCCCGGACCAGCTCGGGCACGTCGACCGTCGCCGGGTCCCAGGAGGTCAGCCCCAGCTCCCCGGCAAGCAACCGGCGATGGGCGCTCAGCTCGACCACACGGACCTCGGCTCCGGCGGCCCGTGCGACCAGCGCGATGAGGACACCCACCGGTCCGCCACCGACCACCACGACCCGCTCGCCGTCCCGCACTCCGGCCCGGCCGACGTCGTGCACGGCCACCGCGGTGGGTTCGACGAGCGCGGCCCTGTCCAGGGGGACGGATTCCGGGAGACGTACGACTGTCGAGGCGGGCACGGTCCAGCGCTGCTGCATCGCGCCCGGGGAGTCGATCCCGATGAAGTCCAGGTTTTGGCAGACGTGTTGGTGGCCCTTCCGGCAGGCGGGGCAGGTGTCGTCCCAGCGCAGCGGCATCACGGTCACCGCGTCACCGGGCCGCCAACCCTCCACGTCCGGCCCCACGCGTACGATCCGGCCGGACATCTCGTGCCCGAGGACGGCGGGCACGGCGACCCGGGCGTCCATGTCGCCGTGGAAGATGTGCAGATCGGTGCCGCAGATACCGACGTAGGCCGGGGCCAGCTCCACCTCGCCGGGGCCGGGCGGCGAGCCGGCGGCGGGCGAGGTGTCCAGGGTCCGGGCGGCGAGGTAGCGGACTGCGAGTGTCGTCATCGTGGTGTCGGTGTCCCTTCAGGGTGAACGCCGGTGGTGCTGGTAGGCGTGGGTACGGATGCCGGCGTGGGCGCCGGGCGGTAGAAGGCGGTCGCCGTGCCGGCGAGGGCCGCCTCGGTCTCACGTGCGGGGCACTCACCCAGGAGCTCCTCGACGGTGGCCGCCCACCGGTTCCAGTCGCCTGCGAGGGCGCAGACCGGCCAGCCGGAGCCGAACATCAGCCGCTCGTGGGCGGCCTCTGTGACCAGCCCGGACACCTTGCACCGCACCTGCGGATGCTGGGTGAGCAGCTCCACCTTCGCTTTCCAGCCGGTCAGTTCGCGCTGCGCGATGGGCGGCTTGCCCGCGTGGTCCAGGATGATCGGAAGGCCTGAGAGGCGTTCGAGCCAAGCGGATCGCCTGGGGGAACTGGTAGCCGCGGATGAGCAGGTCGTAGCCGAGTCCGCGCTCCTGCACCGCCCTCAACCCCCGCTCCGCTGCAGGGCGTTGCAACCACTCCGGGCCCGACACTCGTAGGCCGGCTCGTCCAGCCAGGACAGCGCGCGGCAGTCGAGGTTCCACACGTGGCGGTGGGCGTCCAACAGTGCCGCGCGTCAGACACGGGAGGACCAGACCGGGCCGTCGGGGTAGGTGAACTCCTTCAGCGACTCCGGGTGCATCTGCGCGCTCAGTCCGGGCACGGTCGGCGCGAGGTAGTGGCCGTCGGCGATGCGGACCGGGTCGACGAAGTGCTCGTGGAGATGGTCGACGTACTCGATGACCCGGTCCTCGACGGTGCCGGAGACGGCGACGTAGTCGAACATCGACAGGTGCTGCACCATCTCGCACAGGCCCACGCCGCCCGTGTGGGGGCAGACCGGCGCCCCGAACTTCGCCGCGAGCAGCAGGATCGCGAGGTTCTCGTTGACCCCGCCCACCCGGGCCGAGTCGATCTGCACGATGTCCACCGCGCCCGCCTGCAGCAGTTGCTTGAAGACGACCCGGTTGGCGATGTGCTCGCCGGTGGCGACCTTGATGGGGGTGACGGCCTTGCGGACCGCGGCGTGGCCGAGGATGTCGTCCGGGGAGGTGGGCTCCTCGATCCAGTACGGCTGGTACGGGGCCAGCTCACGCATCCAGTCGATCGCGGGCTGGACATCCCAGCGCTGGTTGGCGTCCACCGCGATCCGAATGCCGTCGCCGACGGCCTCACGGGCGGTCCGCATGCGCCGTACGTCGTCCTCCAGGGACGCACCGACCTTCAGCTTGATCTGGGTGAAGCCGTCGGCGACGGCCTGGCGGGCGAGGCGGGCCAGCTTCTCGTCGGAGTAGCCGAGCCAGCCGGGAGTGGTGGTGTACGCGGGATATCCGCGCTCCAGCAGGCAGGCGATGCGCTCCTGACGGCCCGGTTCGGCGCGGCGCAGGATCTCCAGGGCCTCATCGGGGGTGAGGGCGTCGCTGAGCCAGCGGAAGTCGACCTGGGCGACCAGCTCCTCCGGCGGCATCTCGCCGAGGAACCGCCAGACGGGCTTGCCGGCGCGCTTGGCCGCGAGGTCCCAGGCTGCGTTCACCACCGCGCCGGTGGCCATGTGGATGGCGCCCTTCTCCGGGCCCAGCCAGCGCAGTTGGGGATCGTGGACGAGGGAGCGGGAGAACGCCCCGAGGTCGGCGCAGACCTCCTCGACGGACAGGCCGACCACATGCGGGGCCAGGGCCGCGATGGCGGCGGCCTGCACGTCGTTGCCGCGGCCGGTGGTGAAGGCGAGCGCATGGCCTTCCAGTCCGTCGGAGGCGTCGGTGCGCAGGACGACATAGGCGGCCGAGTAGTCGGGTTCGGGGTTCATCGCATCCGACCCGTCCAGGTGCTCGGACGTCGGGAAACGCACGTCCAGAACGTCCAGGGCGGTGATGCGGGCGGATGTGGACACGCCAGACGGCATGGTGACAACTCCTGTGAGACGGGCGGTTGAGGGGCGGTTGGAGGGCGCGGCGTGCCGCCGGGGCAGGTCAGTCCTGCAGCACGGTGACGGGGGTGGTCATGGTCCGGGTGTGGTCGACGATGCGGGGGTCGCCTTCCAGCTTCACCTGTACGGAGGAGCCGGGGTCGCCCGCCGACTGGGCGACCGTGAGGACGATCCAGCCGGGTTCGACCCACCTGCGCAGGTCCCGCCCGGTGAAGCTGGTCATGTCCGCGTGGACCTCGAAGCGCACCGTACGGCTCTCCCCGGCAGCGAGGTCGACGCGGGTGAAGCCGATCAGCTGGCGGACGGGCCGGGTCACGGAGGCGACCGGATCGGTGAGATAGAGCTGGGGCACCACGGTGCCGGCCCGGGAGCCGGTGTTGGTGACGCTCGCCCATACGGTGACCGATCCGTCGACCGCGACGGCGGCCTCGGTGGCCTTCGCGCCATCGACGCTGAACGTGGTGTAGGACAGGCCGTGTCCGAACGGGAACGCGGGGGTCGGGTCGATGTTGCTCACACCGTCACTCTTCAGGGCGAGCGGGGGCGCCAGGTAGGTGCCGGGCTGGCCGGCGGCGTCACCCGGGATCTGGACGGGCAGGTGCCCGGAGGGGTTGACGCGGCCGGACAGCACACCGGCGATCGCCGCCGATCCCTCCTCACCTGGGAAGAAGGACTGCAGTGTCGCCTCCGCCCGCCGGGCGTGCCGGCCGATCGCGTAAGGGCGGCCCGAGAGTACGACGAGGACGGTCCGGTGGGCCGCGTCGAGTACGGCGTTCACCAGGTCCTCCTGCACTCCGGGGAGCGTCAGCGCGACGACGTCGCAGCCCTCGCCCGACGTGCCCTCCCCGAACATCCCGGAGCGGTCGCCGACGACGAGGACCGTCAGGTCGGCCGCCGCGGCAGCGGTCACGGCCGCGTCGATGCCGCTGCGGTCGTCCCCGGTGACCGCGCACCCGGCCTCATGGCTCACCACGATGCCGGGGAACTCCTGCCGGATGCCTTCGAGCACCGTGGGTGCGTCGATCCCCAGAGTGGTGTCGGGGTGGTGGGGCAGGACGTGGTTGGGGAAGGAGTAGCAGCCGAACAGGCAGCGGGCGTCGTCGGCCACGGGGCCGATCACGGCGATGGAGCGCGGGGCGGCGAGCGGCAGGACGCCCGAGGCGTTGTCGAGCAGGACAACGGAGTCCTCGGCCAGGCGCCGGGCCGTCCTGCGGTTGTGGAGGGAGTCGAAGTCCGCGGGGGCCGTGTACTGCCCGGGGTCCCAGCCTGGATCGAGGAGGCCGAGTTCGGCCTTCTGCGTCAACACCCGCAGGACCGAACGGTCGAGCAGGTCGGCGGAGACACGGCCGTCCTCCAGTTGGGCACGCAGGGGTTCCCCGTATCCGTGGGTGTGGGGCAGTTCGACGTCGAGTCCGGCCCGCAGGGCGGAGCCCGCCGCGTCGGCGACGTCGGCCGCCACATGGTGCATGGAGGCGAGGAACGCGACCGCCCAGTAGTCGGAGACCACGGTGCCCTCGAACCCCCAGCGCTCACGCAGCAGCGTGGTGAGGAGCGTCTCGTCCGCAGCGCAGGGCACGCCGTCGATATCGTTGTAGGCGTTCATCACCGAGCGGACGCGGCCGGTGACCACGGCCTTCTCGAAGGGCGGAAGGATCACGTCGGCCAGTTCGCGAGGCCCGAGGGCGGCCGGGGCGTGGTTGCGTGCCGCACGGGAGGTGGAGTAGCCGGCGAAGTGCTTCAGCGTGCCGACGACGCCGGCCGACTGAAGACCCCGCACGTAGGACAGCCCGAGCTCCGAGACGAGGTAGGGGTCCTCGCCGAGGGTCTCCTCCACCCGGCCCCAGCGGTAGTCGCGTACGACGTCCAGGACGGGCGCCAGTCCCTGGTGGACGCCGACGGCCGCCATGTCCGAGCCGATGGCCGCGGCCATCTGGTGTACGAGCTCGGGGTTCCAGGTGGCCGCCCAGGCAAGGGGGGTCGGGTAAACCGTGGCCTGCCAGGTGAAGAACCCGGTGAGGCACTCCTCGTGGGCGACGGCGGGGATGCCGAACCGGTTCGCTGCTACCACCCGGGCCTGCAGCTCCACCAGGCGCTCGCGCCCGTCCTCGGGGGTGACCGGCGCAGTGCCGAACACCCGGGTCAGCTGTCCGAGGCCGTCGATGATCGCCTCGTCGAAGCTGTCGGCGCCCCGGAAGGTGTCCTGCATGGGAGCGACGTCGCCGCCCGCGTCATGGCCCGGCCAGCTGCTGCCGAGCTGCGCGATCTTCTCGGACGTGGTCATGGCGTCGAGCAAGGCCCGGGCGCGCTCGGGTGCGGGCAGGGTGGGGTCGCTCCACAGCCCGGTCGTCGGGCGCTCCTCGCTGATCGTCAAGGGATCATCCGTTTCTGTCACAGGTGCCGCGAGCGGCGTGGTCGGAGAAGTCGAAGAAGGGCGGAGCGGGCAGGCCGGACGGGAGTCGGGCCCGGGCAGCGGCCCGGGGGAGCGGGCACGCGTGAGGCACCGGGAAGAGGCTGGTACTCGGCACCTGGCGGTGCCCGGGCCCGGCTTCGGGCGCCGTCTCGTCAGATCGGGCGGGACGGCGGTACCGTCACTTGCCGCCGGCTCCCATCAGGCCGGCGACCAGGGCGCGTCGGGCGAAGAGGTAGACGACGAGGATCGGCACCGCGGACATCAGCACCGCGGCCAGAAGGGCCGGGACGTTGGCCCCGTACTCGGAGACGAAGTTGTACAGGCCCGGCGTCACGAGCTTGGTGTCCTCGGACTGGGTCATGATCAGCGGGAACAGGAAACCGTTCCAGGCCTGCAGGGCCGTGAAGACACAGGCGGTCGCGATGGACGACTTCGACATCGGGATGACCAGGGTCAGCAGGGTCCGGGCCGGGGTCGCGCCGTCCAGGGCCATGGCCTCGTACAACTCGTTGGAGATATCCCGCATCCCGCCGCTGAGGACCAGCACGGTCACCGGCAGCGCGAAGGCCGCGGTGGGCAGGATGACTCCCCACAGGGTGTCGTAGAGGCCGAGGTCGTTGACGAGGAGGAAGAGCGGGATGATGACCGCCTGGGAGGGGATCGCCAGGCCCAGCAGGAAGAGGCGGAACACTCCCTTGGTGATCCAGCCCCGGCCGCGGACGACCGCATAGCTGATCGGGACGGCGAGCACGAGCACGATGGCGACGGTGGCCACGGCGACGACGACGGTGTTCCAGATGTAGTGCAGGAACCCGCTGTCCACCACGGTGGTGAAGTTCTCCCACGTCAGCGTGGAGGGGATCGAGATCGGTCCCTTGTCGGTGTACTTCGACTGCGGCTGCACCGCGGTGTTCAGCAGCGCGTACAGCGGGACGCCGATGATCACCAGCCAGACGAAGGCGGCGGCGCCGGCGAGGTAGTTCGGGCGCGTCCTCACAGTCCCTCCAGCGTGCTCGTCATCTTGTCGTATCCGCTGAGCTTCGTAAGAAGCACCGAGGCACCGGTGGCGAGCAGCAGCAGGAAGCTCGCGATGGCGCTCGCGTAGCCGTAGTCGTACGTCCGGAAGGCGGTCTGGTACATCGAGAAGGGAAGGATCGAGGTATCCGTGCCAGGGCCGCCGTTGGTCAGCAGCAGCACGATGTCGAAGGCCGTGAGACCGCCGATGACCATGAAGGTGGTCGAGGTGATGATCGTGTTGCGCAACTGCGGCAAGGTGATGTGGACGAACTGCCGCACCCGCCCCGCGCCATCGATCGCCGCCGCCTGGTAGAGCGTGTGCGGGATGGAGCGGGCGGCGCCCTGGTAGAGCAGGCTGTGGAAGGGGATGAACTGCCAGCTGGTGACCAGGACGAGGCAGGCGACCGCGCCCTGCTGGGTGCCGAGCGGATTACTGCTGCCGAACAACCAGTCGAACTTCGACGGCAGGCCGAAGTTGGGGTCGAGCAGCTGGCGCCACATGATGGCCGTGGCCGCCGTGGACAGCAGCAGCGGCAGGAAGAAGATCGCCGACAGGACGGCACGGTTGCGCTGACTGCCGGCCGCCCACACCCCCAGCAGGATGCTGATCGGCGCCTGCACCGCGATGTTCCCGACCAGCAGGACACCGGTGGCGAGGGTGGACTGCCGGACCTGACTGTCGCCGAGGAAGCGGGACCAGTTGTCCAGGCCCGTGAACTGCGGCGGGTTCAGCCCGTCCCAGTGGGTGAGGGAGAGGTAGAGCACCCCCACCATCGGCGCGACCGCGAAGACGAGGAAGAACACCAGCCCGGGGACCGCCCAGGCCACGCCGGGCCGCTCCAGAGTCGGAGGAGCGGCCCGATCGCGTACCCGAACCCTGCTCACGGGCCGCGATGTCGTTGCGGAGACCACGTGGACTCGTCCTTCCTACTTCTTGATCGCCGAAACCGCACTGACGAACTGCTCCGGCGAGCTCTGCCCGTTGAACAGCTTCTGGATCTCGGTGAGCAGCGGCGTGCCCAGTGTGAGGCCCAGCGCCTGGTCCCAGGACTGCGTGAAGGACGGCGCCTTACTCACGAGATCGAACTGGAACGTGGCATACGCGGGGTCGGAAGCCTTGGCGAGCAGCTGCTTGGCGTTGGTGGTGACCGGGACCTCGCCCTTCTCGATCAAGCCCTGCACGTAGCTGTCGCTGTAGGTGGTCTTGAGGAATTCCGCCGCAGTGTCCTTGGGGGCAGTGGTGGTCACCGAGATGTAGTTGGTGGGGTTTCCGACGACGTTGGCGGCGTCGCCCTTACCGCCCTCGACGCTCGGGAAGGCCACGTACCCCAGGCCGTTCTTCGCGAAGTCGGGAGCCTCACCCTGCTGGACGGCGTACTCCCACGAGCCCATCAGGACCATCGCCGCCTTGCCCTTGTTGAGCAGGGTGGCGGTGCCGCCGGCGCCGTAGCTGACCGAGCCGAAGTTCTTGCCGAAGGCGCCGCTGTCCACCAGCTCCTTGATCATCTGGGCGGTCTTGAGGACCGCGGGGACCTTCCACTGCGACCAGTCGCCACCCTGGATCTTGTCGAACAGCTCCGGCCCCGCGAGGCGGTCGACGAGGTATTCGACCCACATCAGCTCCGTCCACGAGGAGCTGGCGTTGCCGGCGAGCGCGAACGGCGTGATCCCCTTGCCCTTGAAGACCTTCACCAGGTTCTGCAGGTCGGCGTAGGTCTTCGGCGGCTCGACGCCGGCATCGGCGAATACCTTCTTGTTGTAGAAGAGGAACACCGGCTGGGTGCCGCGGCAGGGGATGCCGACCAGCTTGCCGTCGACCTTGCCCGCGGCCAGTGCGGAGGGCAGGAAGTGAGACTCCAGGGCCGTGTCCAGCGTGACCAGCTTGCCGGCCTTGACGAAGTCGTCGAGGCTGCCGCCGCCCCAGTTGAAGAACAGCCCGGGCATCTTCGACGAGCCCATGCCGGTCCGGAGTTTGTCCTTGTAGCCGTCCGAGGCGATCACGGACATGCTGACCTTGCCCTTGCCCGTGGAGTTGAAGGAGTCCACGGCCTTCTTCTGCACCGAGTTCGTCGGGTCCTGGAGCGTCCAGAAGTCCACACTGCCGGTGGGCGAGGACGTGGAGCTACCGGACGAGCCGCAGCCGGCCACGGTGACGGTCAGCGTGGCCGCCGCCGTAGCGGTGAGAAACCACCGTCGCGACACTCTGTTCATCGTTGAACACCTTTCGAGTCGGCAATTCCCTCTGTGCGGATGTGCTCACCCGGCAGGCCGTCCCGGGCCTGTTCGCGCTGAGGGATGTGGGTCGATGGCCATGACCGGCAGGTGCTTCGCGCAAGGGTTGCGTACCGTTGCTCCTGCGGCTGAGCTGGCGTCGGTCACGCTAAGCGGCGTTATTCGGCCGCGGCAATACCGGAAGGGTTTCAGTTCCGAAAGACTTTCGTGTTCCGGGGGCTTGCGGAATCGGGGTCAAGTGCGCCCGTCCTTCTCGGTCCGGGGCGAGGCAGTGGACATGCGCACGACCAATTCCGTCGCGAGTTCCCTGCGCGTCGTCGCGGGAGGCTTGCCGTCGGCCAAGTCCAGCAGGACGCGTATGGCCTCCTGACCGAGTTCCCGGAAGGGCTGCCGTACGGCGCTCAGCGGCGGTGAAGCCATGGCGGCCACCAGGGTGTCGTCGAACGACATGACCGACAGACCACTCGGCACGGCGATACCGAGCCGCCGGGCGGCCTCCAGGGCACCAAGGGCCTGGACGTCACTCGCGGCGAAGAGAGCCGTCGGCCTCTCGCTCCGGTCCAGAACGCTGCGGGCGGCGCTCAGCGCCTCGCCGTAGTCGAAGTCCGTCGAACGGACGAGCGCGGGATCGTACGGGATCCCGGCCTCCGCCAGAGCGGCTCGGTAGCCGTGCAGGCGCGCGGACCCGGCCAGCGAACTCGAACGGCCGGCCAGCATGCCGATCCGGCGGTGCCCGAGGCCGAGCAGGTGCTGGACGGCGGTGGTCGCACCGTGCCAGTTCGTCACCCCGACGCTCGGGATGTCGACGCTCGGCGCGTTCAAGGGATCGACGAGCACCACCGGCAGCCGCTGATCCAGGATCCTGTGTTGGTCCCGCTCGGCGAGAGCCGAGATGACGATGACGACTCCCGCGGCGCCCAGCGCCACGGACTCCTCCAGCCACTGGGCGATCGAGTGCCTGCTGGTCGTGCCGACGATCGTCTGGACGCCCGTCTCGGCCGCCGATTCCACGATGCCCCGGACCACTTCCAGGGTGTACGGTCCGGCCAGGTCCCGGAACACGGCCAGGATCTGCTGCGGCCGGCCCTCGTCGCTCTCCCAGGCACGGACATAGCCGTGTTCGGCCAGCAGCGCCTCGACCCGGGCCCGCGTCGCCTCGGAGACGTCGCGTCGCCGGTGGACGACTTTCGAAACGGTCGCGGGCGAGACGCCGACCTCGTTGGCTATCGAGGTGAGAAGCCCGTACTGGGCATCCCGGCGCGACCTGGCTGAGCCCGTCACTTCGGCGTGGACCTCCCTGTCGGCGTCCGCAGACTGTGCGCTGAGTGAAAATACACGCCGCCCCGATCACGCCGACCGGTGCAAAGCGTCGGAAAGCCCGAAGACCCGCGGAAATTCAACGGCATCCGACCCTACGAAAGTCTTTCGGTCGCAGAGTCGGCAACTCTTGTAGGCTCCCCCGCAGCCTGTTCGAGCCGCTCAGGCGCGTTACTTCCGGGAGGCCGGGAATGCCGGTGCACAGCATCCACGACACACAACCCGCCGACCGCTGGGAGGACGCTTTCCTCTCCGGCAACGGCGAGTACGGAATCATGGTGTTCGGACATCCCCACCAGGAACGGATCGTTCACAACCATCACCGCTACGTGCTCCCCAACGAGTCCCTGGGGATGCGGCCGCCGGCCGTCGCCGACCGTCTCGAACACGTCCGCGACCTTGTCCTCGCCGGGGAACGACAGCGGGCGCAGCGCGAGTTCTCCGACGGCAGGGAGCTGGCCTGGACGCAGTCCTTCCATCCGGGGCACGTGCTTCATGTGGACGCGGTGGCCGCAGAAGGCCCGGTCGAGCGCTACCGCCGGGTCACCGACTTCGCCACAGGCGAGGTGCGGGTCACCTGGGCCGACGGGGAGCGGGAGTGGACACGGCGCGCGTTCGTGTCGCGCACCGATGCCGTCGCGGTCGTCGAGATCACCGGTCCGCGGCTCGACCTGGCCATACGGCTCTCCGGCGACCTGCCCGGCCGCCCGCCGCAGGTCACCTTCACAACGTCCGCGCGGTCCACCTCGGACGATGAGGCGTCGCTCGCCGTCGTGGGGGCGTATCCGCCTGGTCCCGGTGCGGCGGGATTCGCCGGCGTCACCCGGGCCGTCGTCACCGGTGGCCGGGTCACGGCAGAGGGGGACGTGGTCGGTGTCGAGGCAGCGACGCGTGTGCTCCTGCTGACCCGGATGGACCGGTCGGCGCCCCTTCCCGACATTGACGTGCTCGGTGCGGCTCTGGCCGAGCTGCCCGCCGACTACGACGAGTTGCTCGCCCGCCACGCGCCGGTTCACGGCGAGCTCTACGCCCGCGCCGAACTCGACCTGAGCGTGGCCGACAGCGACCGCGGCCTCCCCGTGGGCGAGCTGATCGCCCGCGCCGACGCCAAGGTGCTCGACGGCGCGCTGGTCGAGGCGATGTTCCACTCCGGCCGCTACCTGCTGCTCAGCTCCAGCGGAGTCCTTCCGCCCCGGCTGACCGGGCTGTGGCTGGGCGAGTGGGGAGCGGCCTGGTCCGGCGACTACACCACGGACGCCAACATCAACCTCCAGATGGCCGGAGCGGTCCTCACCGGCATGCCCGAGCTGATCTCGCCGTACGCCGCGCTGATCGGCGGGCAGATCGAGGACTGGCGCACCAACGCCCACACGATCTACGGCACCCGCGGAGCGCTCGCGCCCAGCCGCACCGACGGCGAACACGGGCTGCTCTTCCACCTCGACGACGACTGGCCCTGGGCCATGTGGCTGGCGGGCGCGGACTGGCTGCTCTTCCCGCTGTACGAGTACTGGCAGGCGACCGGCGACGACGACTTCCTCGCCCGTACCCTCTCCCCCTGGCTCGTCGAGGCCGCCGTCTTCTTCGAGGACTTCCTCACCCGCGAGGACGACGACGGGCGCCTCGTCATCGTCCCGTCCTACTCCCCGGAGGTCGGCCCCAAGAACGAACGGGGCGCAGCCGGGGTCAACGCCACCATGGACATCGCAGCGGCCCGGCACGCGCTCACCACCGCCGCCGACGCCTGTACGCACCTCGGCATCGAGCAGGCCGCGACCGCCCGCTGGCGCGCACTGGCCGAGCGACTGCCGCCGTACCGCGTCGACGACCACGGGGCGCTCGCCGAGTGGGCATGGCCTGGGCTGGAAACCGCCGACGACCATCGCCACGTCAGCCACCTCTACCCGGTGTGGCCACTGCACGCCATCACCCCCGACGACACCCCCGACCTGGCCGCCGCCGCCCGCGAAGCCCTGCTGCGGCGTGGTGACGAGAACATCTCCGCGCACGGCAGCCTGCATCGCGCCCTGTGCGCGGCACGCCTGAAGGACAGCGAGACGGCCAAGGCGAACGTCCTCAAGATCGTGGGCCGGAACATGGTCTTCCGGTCGCTGATGACCTCGCACAACCCCGATCTGGAGATCTACAACGCGGACGCCGCCCACTGTCTGCCGGCCGTGGTCGTGGAAATGCTCCTCGACTCCCGGCCCGGGATCGTGGAACTCCTGCCCGCTCTGCCCCCGGAGTGGCGGTCCGGCAGCCTGCGGGGCATCGCCACGCGTACCGGGGTGAGTGTCGACGAGCTGACGTGGGACCTGACGGCGGGCTTCGCCCGGGTGGTTCTCACGTCGCCGCTCGAGCGGGACGTCACCCTCGTGTGCCGGGGTGCCGCGGACCGACGGCAGACCGTGCACCTGCTGCCGCACTCCCCCACCACGGTGACCGTCCCGCTCGCCTGACCACGAGGGGCGGGCGCACCCCTCATGCGGTCGGTCAGCCAACCTGGATGACCCACCACTGCTAGTGCCGCGCAATGATCATCCAGTGCCACCGGTACACGCCCAGCAGCACCATCGCCAGCCGCGAACTCCGCGATTCCCTCGGAACCAAGGCGCACTTCGGAGCCGACCTGGCCGTCTTCGTCACCACCACCCGATCAGCCGCCCCTACATGGACTTCGCGGTCCAGAACAACAGAGGTGGCCATCCACCGCGATCTCCGGATCAGGCTACGCAGAGTGATGACCATGCCCGCGAAATCGAAGAAGTCGTCGATGACGATGGCCCGGCGCTCGTAGCAGCGTGCCGAGTCGGTGGAAGGTGTTCTGCCGGGCGTGCGTTCGTTCGACATGCCAACTCCGGCTGGCCTAATGCTGAGCTTCCCATCCCCGCAGCCCGGCTTCTCAAAGGAACCCGACACCGCATCCGCCTGCGGAACATCTGGTTCTGCATCCCGATTCGCCAACTAGTACCCCAGCCGTAGTTCGTGATCTCGATGGTGAGGGCGCCGAGGAGACAGGTGGCCAGTGTCGATCATCTGGACGAGATCGACCACGCCATCGGGGGGCGTTGTCCGCCTACTCGAGTTCACCGAGACGTACGTAGGGCGTCCTTTATCTCGCTGAGCTTCGCGGTTGTCGCCGGGGTCCACTCTTTCGCCTGTCCGTCGAGGCGGAGGGCATCCTCGATCTCGCTGAGCTTCGCGGAGGACAGGACGGCTGCCCGCTCGATCAGGTCGTCCCGGGACATGGTGGTCAGCCACGTGCAGGGGGTGAAGCCTGGACGCGGGAATGCGAACCGCAGCACGCCTTCAAAGGGCAGTCCTTCCATGGCGCCTACTTGCACTTCGACGCCCAGACCGCTGATGTCGACGCCCGCCGGCGCGACGACCTGCATCGCCCGGATCCCGGACGCGTCGTCTGCCGACAGCAGTACGACCAGCCGCCGCTCGTCGAACTCGACCCACCAGACTTCGCCACGCTGCACATGTCCTCCTGACACAGGACGGCAGGCGAACGCTGCACGACCTGACACGCTGCGGAGACGGGTGCGGCCACCGTTGATCATCGGTGTGTGAAGACAAACGATCACGCGGTGGCCGCAGGTCACAGCGTAGACCCTGCCCGCTGGCAGGAGGCGTTCGAGGGCCTGATGAGCCGGATCGCAGGCCGGTTCACGCGAGTCGAACCCCGGCGCAAGGCCGGTCGGTTGGTGCTCGGGTTGCTGTCGGACCTGCCGCGCAAGAACTGCTGGACCATCGCCGAGTGGGCCGGGGAGGCCACCCCGGACGGCATGCAGTACCTGCTCGGGCGGGCCAAGTGGGACGCCGACCAGGTCCGCGACGACGTACGCGGCTACGTGGTGGAGCACCTGCACGACGACCAGGCGGTTCTGGTGGTCGACGAGACCGGCGACGTGAAGAAGGGCACCGGCACGGTCGGCGTCCAGCGCCAGTACACCGGCACCGCGGGCAGGATCGAGAACGCCCAGGTCGCCGTCTACCTGGTCTACGCAGGCCGGCGCGGGCACGCCGCGGTGGACCGGGAACTGTACGTTCCGCGTTCCTGGACCTCCGACCCCGACCGCTGCCGCGCCGCCGGGCTAGGCGAGGAGACAGGGTTCGCGACCAAGCCGGAGCTGGCCGCGCGCACGGTCACCCGGTTCCTGGACGCCGGCCACCGGGCCGCCTGGGTCGCCGGTGACGAGGTCTACGGCGGCAACCCGAAGCTGCGGACCGCACTGGAGGAACGCGGGACCGGCTACGTCCTCGCGGTGGCCTGCTCGCACGAAGCCACCACCGGCGCCGGGAAGTTCCGCGCGGACGCCCTGGCCAAGAAGGTGCCCAAGCGGGCCTGGCAGAAGCCGTCCGCAGGAGCCGGAGCCAAAGGCCACCGCTTCTACGACTGGGCCGCCATCGACCTCATCGACCCCCGGCCCGGGAGCCGCCAGTTACTCATCCGCCGCAACCGCAGCACCGGCGAACTCGCCTACTACCGCTGCTACTCGCCCGCACCGGTGCCGCTGACCACCCTGGTGCGCGTCGCTGGATCAAGGTGGCGGGTGGAGGAGTTCTTCCAGTCCGGCAAGGGCCTGGCCGCCCTGGACGAGCACCAGGTCCGCCGCTACCCGTCCTGGTCCCGCTGGGTCACCCTGGCCATGCTCGCGCACGCCTTCCTCGCCGTCGTCCGCGCGGACGAACGCGACCGCCACCCCGCACCCGACGCCCTCATATCGCTCACCTGCAACGAGATCCAACGGCTGTTCATCACGCTCGTCGTCCAACCCCTCCACGACGCTGTCCACCGGCTCGGCTGGTCCGACTGGCGACGCCGCCACCAGGCCCGATCCCAGGCCAGCCACTACCGACGACAAGCCACTCAGGCATGAAGATCACGAACTACGGCTGGAGTACTAGCGTCCGGCAAAATCGCCAACCAGAAATCGGCACACGCCCGGTACCTTGACTGCTCGGCGACGGGCTCGCCAACTATGAGTCTTGGTCGCAGCCGGCTGGGAAGGGCACGAGTCGGCGACGTACAAGGTGATGGTGACCCCGCAGGGCCCGCTCTACCGCGGGTTCCGCAGCATGTCAGATCGTCTGCTCGGCAAGGCCGAGCACGATCGGCCCCGAGTCGGACCTATGACCTGCGGCGACCAGTTCATTTGAGACGTGAGGATGCCGGGAATCTCGGGTGATGTGGTCCTCGACGGGGGGATGCCGGATGCCGTCTCAGGTGATCTGGTCCGACCCTACGTGTCTCGGTCGGCTTCCTGAGCTGCACGCTCCAGCCGGCTTCGATAGTTCTCCCACCACGCCGAGTCGCCCGGCGCCATGTTGTCGTTGCCCTTGTCCATCCCCACGGCACCGTCTATGAGTTCCCGGATGATATCGGCGTGCCCGGCGTGCCGGTGCGTATCAGCAATCACGCGCACGACTGCATGATGCAACGTCACCTCGTCCCTGCCGCCTGGCCACCACGGCACTCTGCCGATCGTGTCCAGCGCCAGCGCGTCGATCGTCGCGTCCGCGTGCGCCCACGCCCGGCGGTAAAGCTCCACGATGTACTTCCGTGACTCGTCGGCGGTGGCCCACATGTCAGCGTTGGGCTCAGCACCGTCTTCGAGCCAGGGCAGCAGCTCGCCGGACGGCCGCCCGAAGGTGTCGCCGAGGTAGCCCAGCTCCACGCTGGCCACGTGTTTCACCAGGCCCAGAAGGTTAGTGCCGGTCGGCGTCAGCGGGCGGCGGATGTCGTACTCCGAGAGCCCTTCGAGCTTCCACAGCAGGGCATCGCGGGCGGACTGCAGGTAAAGGTGAAGGTCAGCCTTGGGATCCGATGCGGTCATAGGGCCAGTCTGCCGATCGCGTGATGACTGTCCACCGTTTTGTCCACCGCTCGCGGCGAACCAGATCATCTGAGACGACGAGCGAATCGGACCAGATCACTTGAGACAGGGGCCGGATCGACAGAGATTCCCAATCGAGTTGTCAAGGTCAATCGGACACGCATCGTGGTTCATTTGGAACGCCACGTAATTTCCCCCCGCAGGGTCAGTCAGCCTCCCCGCCCAGTTGTCAGATCACTGGACTACTGTGTCGGAGCATGAATCCGGACGGCTGGTTGGCGGACACCCGCACCTCATACGACACGGTCGCGGCCAGCTACTCGGACCAGGTGCGCGAGGCTCTGGGCGGCGAGCCGTACCTCCGGGCGGCGCTGGCACTGTTCGCCGACGCGGTCAGTGACTCCGGCGGTGGGCCGGTGGCGGACGTGGGATGCGGACCGGGCCACATCACCGCCTACCTGCACAACCTGGGCGTCGACGCCTTCGGCATCGACGTCTCCCCCGGGATGGTCGACGTGGCTCGGAGTGAACACCCTGAGCTCCGGTTCCAGGTGGGCTCGATGACGGCTCTCGACCTCGCCGACGAGTCGATCGCCGGTGCGCTCGCCTTCTGGTCGTTGATCCACGTCCCCGATGAGGCGGTCCCGACGGTCCTTTCCGGCTTCAGACGGGCCCTGCGTCCTGGTGCACCGCTGCTGATCGGCTTTCACGTGGGTGACGAGTCGCGGCTGAAGACGCAGGGCTACGGCGGCCACCCGATGAAGGTCTACGTCCACCGGCGCCGGCCGGCCCAGGTGAGCGCCTGGCTGCGCGAGGCCGGATTCACGGTCGAGACCGAGATGCTGCTCGACCCCGAGGGCAGTGCCCCAGGAGCGATCCTCTTCGCACGCCGTCGTTCATAGCGGTCAGGCCGCTGCGGAATCGCCTCGGGGTGGGTTGAGTTCGAAGGTCCGGTTGTCCCGTGAGTAGTACGGCTTCTGGTCGGCGACCCGGTCGATTGGGATCAGGCCGCCGTTGAGGATCGCGTGGGCCAGCCGGGCGGCGCGGCGGGTGGCCGCGGTCAGGTCGGGCGGCCGAAATGCGCTATGGCACCCGCGGCTTGGGGCGCCGAAGTGGGCCCTCGCCTTCGCACGCCCAGGCCGGGAGCCAACCGGCCGCGGGGGGGGCCGCCCATGCCTGGCGGCAATCCACAGCGGCGCGTCAGGTCGCGCCTCGCAAGGCAGGGATCTCACCGGCAGTCAGGCGAGCGAGGTGAGGGGGCGTCCAGGCGGGCAGCGCCCTCCTGTGCGACGGGCCGCAGAGCGGGCAGACCCACTGGCGATGATTTTGAAGCCGGCGCGGTCGAGGGCGCGGGAGACCGCAGTGGTGATGGTCCGCGCCCACGGGGACCGCCTGGACTATCTCCTGCTCGCGGATTCAGTCCATCCCCACGTGCGCGGGGAGCACCCTTGCCGACCTGCGACGCTTTCCCGCGTCACGCTATGGAATTCGGTGTTCCTCTGGCCGGCCTGTGAGCTGGGGTGGAGGGGGTTGGGGATGGCCGGGGGATTACTCTCCCGGAGTGGCCCAGCCGACATGGCTGGGTCTTCCCGCTTCGATGCGGCCTGCCTGCGTTCCACCCTTAGTGCCTGTGTTTGAGGCCTACACGACAAAGAAACGTTGCCTCGGGCGGTTGCCTGCCGATGGGCCATAAGTCTGTCGCACTACCTCCGCGCATGGTGGTAAAGACTGCGGGCATGGAGTTCTTCTTCTACCACCGCGATCGGCCCGGCTCCGTGGCATTGCGCAGCGAGTTGCTGGAGGAGCACTGGTCCTACATGGACCGGTACGCGACGGAGATGATCGCCCGCGGCCCGACCCTCGCCGGCGACGGCGACACGCCCACCGGCAGCGTGCACATCGTCGACCTGCCAGATCCCGCCGCCGCCCGCGCGTTCGCCTTCGACGAGCCCGGCTATCAGGCCGGCGTGTACCGAGACGTGCTGGTGCGCCGGTGGAGCAACATGCTGGGGCGCACAATGTGGGATTTCCCCGGTGGCCGGACCGATGGCAACCGGTATCTGGTGCTCGGCCTCAGCTCGGGGCAGGCGGCCGACGACACCACCGTGCCGCCCGGCTGGGACGAGCTGATCGCATACGGGCCGCTGCTGTCCGACAACGGCGCCACCTGGCTGGGTACGGCGGCACTGGTCCGGGCGCCGGACTCGGATACGGCACGCGCCGTCCTGACCCCTGGCCGGTACGCCGACATCGAAGTCCACAACTGGCAGTTCGGCGGGCGGCCGTCATGAACCGAAGACGTCCGGATAGCGCCGAAGTGCGTACGGTGGCCGCATGGGGAGGAACGGACCGCCCCGGCCGCCGGCTGCTACACCTGGAACCCGGTCGAGGAGTTCGCTTCAGTGCAGGGACTCGAAGCCGATAGGACGGTCACCGGTACTCCCAGAGATTTTCGCGGGAAACTACCCCATTTCTCGGGATTTCGACAATTCTGAAGGGTTCCAGGGCGCGAACTCACCGGGCTGGTACCGGTGATGGCCTTGTCGCGCACTTCGGTTCGGGAACCCGCTCCGGATTCGCCTGCCGGGATGTCGCGGGCGAGGTCGGATGATGCGGTAGATGCGGCAGATGCGGTAGATGCCATCCTCGGTGCAGGATGCCGGATAGGTCTGGGCGGCCCGTTGGGCGAGGTCACGCAGGGCAGCGGGAGTCTTGCGGAGTTCGGTGAGGCGCTGGTTGATCTCGTGGAGGTGCTGGTCGATCAGTGCGGTGACGTGGGTGCAGGGGGCTTGGCCGCTGTCGCGCAGGCGAGGACGGCTTGGATCTCGGCGAGGGTGAGTCCGGCTGCCCTGTGCGTCGCGGATGAAGGCGGGTGCTGACAGGGACATCGGTTCGAACGGCTGCGTTATGTTCGGTCCTTGGCGGACTTCGCGCTGTGTTGGCGCAGCCAGGACAGCAGGTCGGTGTTGACGGCGCAGTTGGCGGCTCCCGGGCGATCAGCTCGGCAACCGCTGTCTCACCGCACGCCTCATTGAGTGGCCGCAGCGTTGTGGGTTGCGAGCCGCGCCCTCAGTTCTTCATGCGCCGTCAGCGGTCGCAGGTTCTCGGGCCTGACGTCCCACTCCCGCCCGCCCCTGGGCGCCCACAATTGGATGTACGGGCCTATGTGCCCCATCACGACGCCCACGCGATCGCGGACGCTGTCCTTTGCCAACTGCCCTACCCCAGGCGTCTCGTCTGTGCTGCCACGCTTCTCGCCTTGTCCATGCCCCCGTGTCGGAACGCGGGCGGGACGACCGGGGGAAGCCGCCCCCGCCCGCGTCCACGGACGCCCAGCACGGGGGGAACTGGGCGTCCTACTTTCTACAGCGTCACAGGCGGCAAATGTGTCACAGCTGTATATCAAGGGCCACATCCCCCAACTTCGCTGTTTCATCAGACGTGCCCATGTCTACCGAGAAAATTGAAGCCCTGGTCGGCCCGGACGCTGATCGGCGGTTGGGAGTCAGGCGAGCGCGGCGGCGCCGTCGGGCGGGCCTTCGGGCAGTTGCAGGGCGATGGCCCCGCCGGGCGGGCAGGGCTTGGGACGGCGTGGTTCGCGCACCCCCGCCCCTCCGGGGCCGGCACCGCCTCCGCCGGGGCTGGGGCAGGCGGGCGCTAGCCGAAGCGCCCGTAGCGAGAATGCGGCCCAGACAAGCGCGACCGTGGCGGCGGATGTACCGGTGGGCAGCAGCACGCCGGTGATGGCTCCGCCGATCAGCAGCCCGGCCACGACCGCTGCCGCCGCCGCGGACCAGCGCATGCAGCTGCGGTAGGTAAGCACGGTGCGCCCGAGCCGTACGACGCTGCGCGGGCCCTGCCAGGCGGTGCAGGGGCGCCGGCCGCAGCGTAGGCAAGACGAGCAGCGGGCAGAACGGGAGGAACGGGAGGAACAGTCTTTGGCCACGTGCGGCCTCCACTCCACGACGCCGAGGCGAGTGCTCTCCACTGTGGGCCCGGGCGGGTCGGCCGGGCAACTGTCTGGGGAATGAACCTGGCGAACAGGATGGCAACGAGCGGTGGGTGCTCAGTCCGGGACGGGCACGCCGGGCGGGTCGAGTGCGGCGAGGTGGCGCCGGCCCCGGCGACGCTCAGGCCGAACAGGTCACACAGCCGGCGCAGGTCGCCGGTGGCGAGGAGTTCGTGGACGATGCGGTCCTCGCGCAACGCCTGCGCGGAGACACTGGACCCTGGTGGCCCAGACGGTGCCCGTCGGGCCGGTGTGGGTGGCGGTCTGCCCGTTGATGAACAGGTGCGGGTTGGCGATGTTCGGCAAGCGGCGGGCGCGTTCGTCGAGGTAGGCGGCCAGTCGTGGGCGGACCGGCCCGGCAAGCGGGATGATCCGCCCGCCGAGGTAGGGGCGGCCGTCGCGGACATCGGTCTGCAGCAGCTGGCGCAGGTCGGCGACGGCCAGGGAGCCCTCTCCGCTCCTCGCCCCGTCCGCGGCCGGCCTCTCAGCCCGAAGCTCGTACGGCGGCCGAGCGTCACTGGCGCGGATTCGCCCTGCCGTGATCACCGTCCACGGATCTCCGGCAGAGGGACGTGCACGGATCAGTTGACTGGTGCCACCGGCCGCGTCGGCACTCGTCCGCCACGGCCTGACGCCGCCGGTGTTGCTGTCTGTGAGGACGACGTGGGCACCTTCTGCGGGCTGTTGAACTACCAGGTGCTTGGAGTCCGCGACGGCGGAGGCGGAGCCGAGTTCGCGGCCGACTCTCCGCTGGGCGGAGGACAGGGTGAACTGCGCGTGCCCCGCCGGGTGCAAGCTTGTGAAGGCTCGACCCGGCGTGGCGGCGTGGCGGCGTGCTGGTTACGGGGCCGGGGTGACCATTGCCTGGTAGGTGAGGATCTCGGTGCCGTTGCCTTCGTCGCCGTTGTCCGGGGCTGCCCACATGGTGAGCTGGTTGCCGTTGGCCGCGAGTTTGCCGGGGTTGCGGGTGGCCACGTGGCCGGCGGTGGACCACTGCTGGAAGGGCACCTCGTTGAGTATGTTGTGGGTGCGCAGGTCGACCAGGCTCAGGCCACCCAGTTCGTAGACGGCGTTGGTGCCGCCGGCCGTGTTGGTCTGGGGCAAGTTGGTGACGCCGCCGCACAGCATCTTCGCGCTCGCCACGTACTGGCAGTCCTGGTAGTCGATGAAGGACTCCGGGGTGTTCCAGTCGGCGATCTGGCGGCTCTGCTTGTTCCATTCGTAGAAGTGGCGCGAGCCCCAGTTGTTGCCGATGAGGTTGCCGGTGGTCTGGTCGACGACGATGCCGCCGAGGGCATCCCCGTTCGCCGGGGCCGCGTAATGTCGTGGGCACGCTGGGTCCAGAGCGCCGGCGCAGGGCCTCGTTGTCGCCGTGCGCCGGCCGGCAAGGGGAGCCGGCTGTGAGTCAGTCGGCGTCCTTGGTGAAACAGCCGCGCCAGACTTCAAGGGAGCCGTCGGTGAGCGCGGTGGTGTAGTTGATGACGCGGGTATAGCCGTCGTCGAGGAGCATCGGGAGTGCGGGTCCGGCGGGCAGGCCGTTCGCGAAGGTCTTGGCGATCCAGTTCTGGACCCACGTCGACTCGTTGGTCCATTCGGCCGCGGCGAACCCCGCGTCCTTGACGCAGGCGAGCAGTGTTTCGGCGGACACGACGAAGCTGTCGGTGCCGTCGAGTGACCAGGGCATGGGCCAGGGCAGGTCAGCCTGGTGTGGTTGGCAGACTTCCCAGACGGCCAGGCGCGCGCCGGGGGCGAGGCGTTCGGCGATGTGACGGAACCAGGTGGTCTTGTCGCGCACGTTCATCTGGACGTGCATGGTGAGTGCGGCATCGAAGGCCGGACCGGGCTGGAAGTCGGCGATGTCCCCCGCGTGGAACTGGACGATGTCGCTGAGTCCGGCCCTGGCGGTGAGGTCGTGTGCGGCGTCGACGTAGGCAGGGGTGATGTCGACGCCGACGACGTGGTTGCCGGTGCGGCGGGCGATCTGGCGCGCGGGTCCGCCGAATCCGGAGCCGACATCCAGGACGACATCACCGTGCGCAAGGGCGAGGGTGGGGATGAGCAGTTCGACTGCGTCGGCGCCACCGATGTGGAACTGGTCGAGGTTGTCCAGGGCTCCGTCGGCCGAGGCGTCGAGATCGCGATGGTCGCTCAGGAGTCGGTCGATGCTCTGGTTGACGGCAGTTTCTCCGTAGGTCATAGCACCGGGTCCTTTCGATCGCTGGTGGTGTCGGCCGACTCAGCTGGTTGGTGTTCCGGTCCGGGTTGCTGCGGGGGTTGAGCGGGCAGGAAGACGCCGGCGAGCAGCGCACCGGCGACCGCGACGACTCCGGCCACGACGCACCCGACACTGAGACCGTGGTCGAAGGCGCCGATCGCGGCCTGTCGTACGACGTCGGCCGCGGCGGGCTGGCCGTGGGTGGCGAGCTGGCTGGAGACGCCGAACGCTGCCCCGATGGACTGATGGACGCGGTCCGTCAGTGCAGGGGGCAGTGCCGCAGGGAGAGTGGTGTTGAGCCGTGCGTCGTACAGCGAGGCATACACGCTGCCGATGACCGCGACACCGAGGGTTCCGCCGAGCAGGCGGGTGGAGTCATTGACGGCGGACCCCACGCCGGCCTGGCCGGCTGGGACTGCTCCCATGATGGACTCGGTCGCGGGCGCGGAGGTCAGGCCCATGCCCAGACCGTAGACGACCATCTGGATGGCGATGATCCCGTAGCTGAGTGTCGGGGAAATGTCGCTGGCGACCCAGAAGTAGAAGATCGCCTGGAGGGCCAGCCCGGCGGTGACGATCGCCTTGGTGCCGGCACGGACCGCCAGCCGTGTCCCGAGGGTCGATCCGACGGCAACGGAGACCGCGACCGGCAGCAGGTGGACGCCGGTGGACAGGGGGCTGTACGTCCGGACGAACTGGAAGAACTGCGTCATCAGGAAGATGAACCCGAACAGGGTGAAGAACGCGATCGTGACCGCGGCGCTGGCGGCGCTGAAGCGCATGTCGCTGAAGAGCCGCACGTCGAGCATCGGCTCGTCGGCGCGGCGCTCGCCGACGATGAACGCGATCAGCAGGACCACGGCACCGGCGAAGCCGGCGAGCGACGCCGCTGATGCCCAGCCACGGTCCGGGGCCTCGATGATGGTGTAGACGAGCAGCCCCATGAATCCGCCGGACAGGACAAGGCCCAGGAAGTCCAGGCGGTGCCGGAGGGGGTTCTGCGACCTGGGGACGAACCATGCCACCAGGGCGATGACGGCCACTGACACCGGGCCGAGGGTGTAGAAGATGCTCGACCAGCTGTAGTGCTCGAGCAGGAAGCCGCCCACGATCGGCCCCAGCGCGATGGCCATACCGGCCGTCGCACCCCACAGGCCGATGGACAACGCGCGCTCCTTGCGGCTGGTGAAGACGCCGGTGAGCAGTGAGAGTGTGGCCGGGAACGTCATCGCGGCCCCCAGACCCATCACGGCCCGGGCCGCGATCAGCTCGGCCGGGGTGTTGGCGTACCCCCCGACGAAGCTGGCCACGCCGAACACCAGCAGACCGGCCATGAGCATGCCCTTGCGGCCGAAGCGGTCGGACAGACTCCCCGAGGTCAGCAGCAGGGCGGCGAACACGAGGTTGTAGGCATCCACAACCCATTGCAGCTGCGCGGTGGAGGTACCCAGTTCACGTGTCAGCGTCGGCAGCGCCACGTTGACCAGAGTGGTGTCGAGGTTGATCACGAACGAGGCCGCCAGCAGTGCGGCGAGCACGAGCGGTTTCGACGGTGCACGAGTCATGGTGGAAGACTACGCCCGTATGGTTGATTTTTTCTACTGCTTGATGTGGAAAATAAACCACGCACAGGCTAGGCTTGGCGCATGCGGAGCTACGGCCAGTACTGTTCGATCGCCCGGGCCCTCGACGTCGTGGGGGACCGCTGGACACTGCTGATCGTCCGGGAGCTGCTGCTGCAGGGCCCGTGCCGGTTCACCGACCTGAAGAACGGGCTGCCGGGCGTCGCGGCGAACCTGCTGTCGAGTCGCCTCAAAGAACTCGAGGCCGCGGGACTGATCACTCGCGAGGACGCACCGCCGCCGGTCGCCACCGTCCTCTACACCCTGAGCGAGACGGGTATGGCGCTGGAGCCGGTGTTGAAGGCGCTGGGGCTGTGGGGTCTGCAGTTCATGACTGTCGAACGGCCGGACGACGCGTTCCAAGCCCAGTGGCTGGCCTACGCCCCGGCGTGGTTCACCACCGACGCCGACCCCGACGCCCCACCCGCAGTCATCCAACTCATCGCGTCCGACGAGTTGGCGGTCATCGAGCTGCGAAGCGGTCAGATCCACACCCGGCTCGGTCGCGCCACCGACCCGGACCTCGTCCTGGACGGACCACCCCGTGCCGTCCTCGGATTGCTCAGCGGCATGATCGATCTCAAACGCGCCGGCCAACTTGGTCTGTCCGTCCGTGGCCGACGCGACCTGCTCACCCGTCTCCGCCCAGTCGCGCAGGACCGGGCGCGCACTCAGGACGAGGCCCGCCAATGAGCGGCGACGCCGACCTGTCGGCCATGATCGCGCACGTCGATGTCCGGATCCGACGCCACGTCCTACGACACCGGCGTTTGGTACCTGACTGAGTCGTACGCCACGGCCGAGGCCGCCCTGGGGCACTTCCACCAGTCGGGCAGAAGAGGTCCCGGGGGCGGGGGGGCGCCCGCCAGGCCGCGCTGTACGCGGAAAAGCAAAATGGGCCCCCAAACTAACCCGCCTATATC
>NZ_JBHYXC010000057.1:0-39054 GCF_042751495.1 Streptomyces sp. NPDC059373
GCAGCCGCCAAGTGCTACGCCTCCGACGTCGCCATGGACATCACCACCGACGCCGTCCAGCTCCTCGGCGGCTACGGCTACACCCGCGACTACCCCGTCGAGCGCATGATGCGCGACGCCAAGATCACCCAGATCTACGAGGGCACCAACCAGGTCCAGCGCATCGTCATGGCCCGCAACCTCCCGTAGGCGGCGGCCGGTTCCAACGACGAGAGGCACCCCTCGGGGTGCCTCTCGTCGTTGTCAGCCGTTGTCGTCGTTGTAGCGCGCCGCTGTCAGGAGGCCTTGACGGTGACCTTCTCGTCGTTCTTCAGCTCGGAGATGAGCTGCTTGGCCTTCGTCGTGTCCCACTTGATCGCGCTGCCGCCGGAGGACGTCGTGACGGAGCCCGAGGTGGGCATGTTCATCGAGGTGCCGTTGCCGCCCTGGACGCTCTTCATGGCCCAGAACATCGAGGCCAGGTTCCACAGGCTCATGTCCTTGTCGACGATGAGGGTGTCGAGACCCGCACTCATCGTCGGGTAGAGCTTGAAGGGGTTGAGGACCGTGCTTGGCGTGGCGACCTCGCTGGAGAGGGCGGCCAGGAACTTCTGCTGGTTCTTGGTGCGGTCCAGGTCGCTGCCGGCGAGGGCGTAACGGGTGCGGACGAACTCCAGGGCCTGCTGACCGTTGAGGGTCTGCTTGCCCTTCTTGAAGTTGGCGCCGGACTTGGAGTCCTTGATGTCCTGCGGGATGTCGAGGGTCACACCGCCGACCGCGTCGACGATGTTGGCGAAGCCGGAGAAGCCGATCTCCGCGTAGTGGTCGATGTGCAGACCGGTGTTGTACTCGATCGTGCGGACCAGCAGCGTGGCGCCGTCCATCGAGTACGCGGCGTTGAGCTTGTCGGAGCCGGGGGACTGGTACAGCTTCCCGGACGAGGAGCCCTTGAAGCTCGGGATGGTGACGTACGAGTCGCGCGGCAGCGAGATGAGCGAGTTACCGTTGTCGCCGACGTGCAGGATCATCATCGAGTCGGTGCGCTTGCCGGCGGCGGAGCCGGTGTGCAGTTCCTTCTTCTGCGCGGCGGTCATGCCCGCGCGGCTGTCGGAGCCCACGATCAGGTAGTTGGTGCCCTTGCCCGCCGCCGGGCGGTCTATGACCTTGGACAGGTCCACCTCGCGGCGGACCTTCCCGTCGGCCCAGAAGTAGGTGCCGACGGACCAGGTCAGCACGACCACCGCGAGCGCGAGCACGGTGAGCTTGACCTTGCGGGCCCGGCTGCCGGGGACGCGGGGGCGGGCGCCCCCGCCACCGCCCGGGCGGCCGCCGCCGTAACCGGGGCCGCCGGGACCGCCAGGGCCGCCGGCGTACGCCTGCTGGCGAGGAACGCCGCCGGATGCCGCGCCACGGCGCGGCGACAGCTCGGGCGGCAGCGGCGGCTCGGAGGTGCGCTGCGCCTGGTTCGTGTTCTCGGTCCAACCGTCGGGCCATGCGTTCATGCTCTGCAGTCTGCCCGGTCAGCGGGCTCGCGTGGCCCGTCGTATCACTTCCGCAGCAGACCTGATGCATTTCTCACAGAGCCGTCACCGGCGCATCACCCGGGGAGGTGGGTCGGCACATTTGTGTGCTGCTCGATCACGCCCGCCGCCTGCTCCAGCAGCTCGTGCGCGAGGTTGGAGCAGGCCCGGGAGGCGGCCACCTCGTCGCCGATCCTCGGGTCCGGCTCGTCGGACGGGCTGCGTCGCGAGTAGCCGTGGCCGCTGAGGGCGGGGGCGCCCTCGCCGGCCAGCGAGGCCGTGCAGGCGGTGCGCTTTCCGTCCTCTTCGAGAGTGAGGTCGATCTTCCAGTGCTTCTGCATGGTGCTTCACCTCTTCGGTGCGTGCGGCAGAATCCCACTCTCAGGATAGGCGCGGGTCTACCGACGGGAGTCCCCGAAGAGCAGCCGGTAGATGATCAGCAGCACGAGCGAGCCGCCGATGGCGGCGCCCCAGGTCGGGAGGTCGTAGAAGTTGTTGGAGATGGGCTTGTCCAGGAAGTGCGCGGACAGCCAGCCGCCGATGACGGCGCCCGCGATACCGATGAGAGTCGTCCCGATGAGCCCGCCGGGGTCCTTCCCGGGGAGCAGCAGTTTGGCTATGGCTCCGGCCACCAGGCCCAGTACGATCCAGCTGATGAGCGTCATGGCTGTCATGCTGCCACCGCGATCTTGGAATCCCGGGTTCCGGTACGTCTCCGGGACGGGCCGGTAGCGGATCTGTTGCACGTCTGTCGCGATCAGGCCTTGGCCTAGGGTTGGAGCCATGAACGACGCCCCGCCCTCTCCCGCAGGGAAGCCGACCTCGGCCTCCCGTACGACCCTCAGCCACATCATGACCGCCGCCGACACGAACCTCCTCGGGACCGTGCACGGCGGCGTGATCATGAAGCTCGTCGACGACGCGGCCGGCGCGGTCGCCGGGCGGCATTCGGGCGGTCCGGCCGTGACGGCGTCGATGGACGAGATGGTCTTCCTGGAGCCGGTCCGGGTCGGCGACCTGGTCCACGTACGGGCGCAGTGCAACTGGACCGGGCGGTCCTCGATGGAGATCGGCGTACGCGTCCTCGCGGAGCGGTGGAACGAGTCCACCCCCGCCACCCACGTCGGCAGCGCCTACCTCGTCTTCGCGGGGGTCGACGAGGCCGGCCGCCCTCGCACCGTGCCGCCCGTCCTCCCGGAGACCGAGCAGGACAAGCGGCGCTACCAGGAGGCGCAGATCCGGCGCGCCCACCGGCTGGCCCGGCGGCGCGCCATCCTTGAGCTGCGCGAGAAGCGTGCCGCCGACGGCTTCGAGGACTGAGCCTCCGCCTTACGCGGGCGCTGACGCCACCGGCTCCGGAGCGGCCGGGGTGACCGCCGGCGCCGGTGTCTCCGGGTCCGGGGCGACGGGCGAAGGAGCCACCGGCGAGGGGGCCACCGGCGAGGGGGCCACCGGCGACGGGGCAGCCGGCGACGGGGCGGCGTGCGACGGGACCACCGGCGCCGCAGGAGCGGGCGCGGGCGCCGCGGGCGCGGCCGACGCCGAGGCCGTCGCCGACGGCGCCGCACAGTTGACGGAGTCGCCGGTGAAGGCGTGCGGCTCGGAGTCCGAGACCGAGTGGCCGAGACCGACCGGGCGGACGCCGCGGTAGTCGGCGCCGACGATGACCTTCATCAGCTCGCCCTGGCCGGGGACCGGCTCCAGCTCCGCGTACGGCAGCGCGGCGTAGAGGGAGAGGACGGAGCGGTCCCAGTTGGGGTCGTAGCGGATGACGGTGTACTTCCAGTCCTTGCGGGTGGCGTTGGAGGGTGTGCCGTTCGCGGCGAAGCCGGTGGCCTTGAGGGCCTTGTCGGCCTGGCCGCCGAGGCCGGCGTACGGCGTTCCGTTCTCCACCTGGACCTTGATCTTGGCGGGGTCGACCTTGACCTGGACGTGCGGGCGGGCGGAGGCGGACGGTGAGGCCGACCGCCCTGCCGCGAGCGGACGGTCGGCGCGGATCGCCGCCCACAGGCGCTTGGCCTGGGCGTCGTCCCACTTCACGGCCGAGCCGTTGGTCTCGGAGACCGGTACGGTCGCGAACTCCGCCGAGCCGGGCCCGAAGCCGCGCAGCCCGCGCGCCAGCGCGATCAGGTCCGCCGCCTTCAGCCGCTGGTCGGCGCGTACGGACCCGGACCCCGGCCCGAGGACGGCCTTGGCGAGCTTGCCCAGCTTGGTGGGACTGGTGAGCAGCCCGCCGCCGGTGGCGGTGGCCTGGCGGATGATCTGGGCGATGAGGCGCTGCTGCCGCTCCATGCGGGTGTAGTCGGCAGCGCCGTCGAGGTGCCGGGTTCGCACGTACTGCAGCGCCTGGCCGCCGCCGAGCCGGCTGGTGCCGATGGGCAGGTCGAGGCCGGTGTAGGCGTCCTTGATCGGCATGGTGGTGCAGACCTGCACGCCGCCGAGCAGGTCGACGGCCTTCATGAAGCCGGTGAAGCCGACCTCGAGGTAGTGGTCGACGCGGACCCCGGTCAGGTTCTCGACCATCCGTACGGTGAGGTTCGGACCGCCCTTCGCATAGGCCGCGTCGAGCTTCGAGGGCTTGGGGAACTCGGCGTACGTGTCGCGCGGGATGCTGACCACGCTGACCCGGCGGCGGTCCTGGGAGAGGTGGGCCAGCATGATCGTGTCGGTGCAGTGGCAGGGCTTGCCGCCGAGGTGGAAGCGCCGTTTCTGGTCGGCGGTGAGGCCGTCGCGGCCGTCCGTGCCGACCAGCAGGAAGTTGGTGCCGGCGGTCCGGCCCGGGCGGGACTTCATGTCGCCGAAGGCGTCGACGCGCTGGATGCCGCCGTCCACGCGGTCGATCACGGCATGGCCGATGCCGCTCACGGTGAGGACGGCGACCGACATCCCGCCGAGGATGCGCATGCCCCGCCGCACCGGCCGTACGGGCTTGCGGCGGGCGTTCTTGTGACGTGGCCTGCGGCCGGGAGGGACCATGAGGTCACGCTAAGGAGTCATACGGTCGTACTGGTGGAGGCCGCCCGGCCGCGCGCGCTCCTGTCATCCGTTCGCGGTAACGTGTGCGACCGTGAACGCTGCCCCCGCTGTCTCCGTGATCATGCCGGTCCTCAATGAGGAGCGCCATCTCCGCAATTCCGTCCGCCACATCCTCGAACAGGACTACGCCGGCGAGCTCGAGGTCGTCATCGCCCTGGGCCCCTCCACGGACCGTACGGACGAGATCGCGGCACAGCTCGTGGCGGAGGACCGCCGTGTGCACACCGTCCCGAACCCCACCGGCCGCACCCCGGCCGCGCTGAACGCCGCCATCAAGGCGTCCCGGCACCCGGTGGTCGTACGGGTGGACGGACACGGCATGCTCTCGCCGGACTACATCAAGACCGCCGTACGGCTCCTCGACGAGACCGGCGCGGTCAATGTCGGCGGCATCATGCACGCCGAGGGCGAGAACGACTGGGAGCGGGCCGTCGCGGCCGCCATGACCTCGAAGATCGGCGTCGGCAACGCGGCCTTCCACACCGGCGGCGCCGCCGCCCCCGCCGACACCGTCTACCTGGGCGTCTTCCGGCGCGAGGTGCTGGAGCGGCAGGGCGGCTACAACGAGGAGTTCGTCCGCGCCCAGGACTGGGAGCTGAACTACCGCATCCGCGAGGCGGGCGGGCTGATCTGGTTCTCGCCCGAGCTGAAGGTCTCGTACCGCCCCCGCCCCACGGTGCGCGCGCTGGCGAAGCAGTACAAGGACTACGGCCGCTGGCGCCGCGTCGTCACCCGCTACCACCACGGCTCGGTCAATCTGCGCTACCTGGCCGCGCCGGGAGCCGTCCTCGCCATCGCGGCGGGCGTGGTGGTGGGCGCGGTGCTGACGCCGCTGGGCTTCGTCGTCCCGGGCGGCTACGTCGTCGCCATCGCGCTGGGCTCCCTCCCGGCCGGCAAGGGGCTGACGGTCGGGGCCCGGCTGCGGATTCCGGTCGCGCTGGCGACCATGCACATGTCGTGGGGCTGGGGCTTCCTCACCAGCCCCCGCGCGCTGGCGAACCGGGTGATCGCCAGCCGCCGCCCGGCGGTGCAGGCGTCGGCCGACGCCTGAGCGTACGAACGCCGGAGGGCCTGTGCTGTTGTCAGCACAGGCCCTCCGGCGTTGGCGCAGACCCTAGAAGGTGTAGGGAGCGTAGACCGACATGCAGGCCGAGGTGTCGGAGGCGTTGAGCGCGGCGGACTGGTCCAGCACCGCCTTGGTGTCGCTCTTGCTCGACTTCGGGTAGGTGCTTCCGGTCGTCCAGTCGGAGCCGATCACCAGCGTCAGCTGCGACACCTTGGTGGACTTCTTCACCGAACTGGTAGGCAGGCTGAGCGACTTCGCCACCGCCTGGGCGTTGGCCTTGCCCTGGTCGCCGTCGGCGGACGGGTAGCTGATCGTCGTACCCGACGAGGACGCCGTCGTGGAGTCGACGCTGGCCTTGGTGTAGCCGAGGGTGGTCAGCTTGCTGACGACGGTCGAGGCCCGGCCGGAGACGGCGGCCGTGGTCGAGTTCCCGGTGCCGTTCTGTACGGCGACGGAGATGTCGGCCTTCGCGGCGGCGGCCGGCCCGGCGGACGCCGATGCCGACGCCGTGCTCTTCTTCTTGGTGGTCTTGCCGTCGACCGCCTGGTCGTTGCGGAGCAGCGTGAACAGCTGGGTGGCCGCGCTGGTCGGCACGACGTGGGCGCTGTTGGTCGGGTCGGCGGCCCACGGCATGGTCGTCATGGTGATCCGCTTGGTCGGCACCTTGTTCAGCTCGCCCGCCAGGCTGATGAGGCTGCTGAGCCCGAGGCCGCTGTCGACGGTGAGCGCCTTGGTCGCGGCCTCGGCCAGGGTGTTGAGCTGGCCGACGTCGGTGAGCTTGGCGCCGGACTTGAGCTGCCGGATCATCGAGTTCATGTACATGTGCTGGGCGTGCGTACGGCCGATGTCGCTGCCGTCCTCGAAGGCGTGCCGGGTACGCAGCCACTCGAGGGCCTGCTCGCCCTTGATGGTGTGAGTGCCCTTGGTGAGCTTGAGGTGCGAATCCGGGTCCTTGACGTTGGACTTCACGCAGACCGGGACGCCGCCGACGGCGTCGGCGAGTTTCACCACGCCGGAGAAGTCGACCATCATGAAGTGGTCGATCGAGATGCCGGTGAGCTTCTCCCACGTCGCGACCGTGCAACCGGGACCGCCGTGCGACAGGCTGGCGTTGATGATGTCCGAGCTCTCCGGATAGACCTTGCCGTCGCTGCCGGTGCACTTGGGGATGGTGACGCGGGTGTCGCGCGGGATGCTGACCACCGTCATGTTGCTGCGGTCGGCCGCCACGTGCAGCAGCATCTCCACGTCCGCCCGGGCCCCTACGGTGCCCTTGGCACCGCCCAGCTTCGCGTTCGAGCTGCCCGTCCGGGTGTCGGAGCCGAGCAGCAGGATGTTGAGCGGGGTCTGGCCGGCCGCGTTCGCCTTGGTCTTCTTGGCCTTGCTGCTGCCGAGGTTCAGCGTGTCCTTGGCCAGGTTGTTGTTCAGGTGCTGGTAGTACGCCCAGGCGCCGCCGGCGGTGCCGAGTATCGCGATGGAGGTGACGATCGCCACCCAGCGCAGTATTCGGTGCTTCTTCGGTTTCTTGCGCCGCCGGGCGGCGGCCCGGCCACCGCCGTGCCCGCCCCTCCCGCCGTCGTCACCGCCGTGGCGACGTCGGCCGCCGTCGTTGTGGCCCGAGCCACCGCTGTCCGCTTCGTAGCGGGCGTCCTGGGTCGCGGACGCGTCCGGGTCGTAACCGCCGCCGCCGCCCACGGGGGACGGCTGCTGAGGCACGTATGGCGCCGTGTGATCGGTCCTGTACAGACTGTCGTCCCAGCCGAGATCGCCGGGCTGGGAGGCGGTGTTCCACTCTTCCCCCCGGACGCCGCTATGGCGCATTTGGGCCCTCCCATGACGCGCTGTCCTGTACGGTCCGGCCGCGCCGCAGCGCCGCTGATCCTGGGTGATTCTCAGCTACCCGACTGTCAAAGTGCTGTGGGGCTCCGCCTGCGGCGTGTGTGGCGCCGACGCGGCGGCATGCTGGGGTCACGATACATAAATGCTTGACACGTCCAGCCGCACGTTTCCTTTCGGATATGTAAAGAGCCGAACGGTGCCGCCCTTTATCACCACCGATAAGGGGCATAAACGTCCATGCAGGCGCCGGTCTCGGAACCGTTGATCACGTCGGCGGAGTCGGGCGCGGAACCCGCGCTGGGCAGGGTCTTTCCGTAGTCGGTGCCGGCCCGCCAGTCAGATCCGGCCACCAGGGTGACGGACGACACGTGTGACGATTTCTTCACCGAGTTCTCAGGGATGTTCAGGACCTTCGCCACGGCCAGCGCGTTCGCCTTGCCCTGGTCACCGTCGGCGGCTGGGTAGGTGACCGTCGTGGCCTCGGCCGGCTGAGCGGTTTTGTCGGCCACGGCCTGGGTGAAGCCGGCGCCGGTGAGGGCCTTGACAAGGTCGCCGGCGCGGCCGTTGACCGGGCTGCCGTTGGCGTCACCGGCGGTGCCGTTGACGACGTGGACCGCGATGGAGGCGGCAGCCGCGGCGGACGGCCCCGCGGAGGCGGTGCTGCTCGCCGTCCCCTTGGTCTTGCCGGTCGTGCTGGTCTTCGCCTTGCCGTTGGCGTCGAAGGCGATGTCGTTGCGGAGCATGGACCAGATCTGCGGGGCGTCGGTCTTGCTGGGTATGACGTGCGCCTCCGGGTCCTGCGGATCCTTCACGGAGGGCATGGTCAGCATGGTGACGCGGTTGGTCGGCACGCTCTTGAGCTCCATGCCGAGGTCGTAGAGCTTCTTGATCGAGCCGATCTCCTCGGAGACCTTCAGCGAACTGACGGCCGCCTCCGCCAGATTCCTGAGGTGGCCGGTGTCGGTGAAGACGTTCTGCTTGCGGAGTGTGCGCATCATCGAGTTCAGATACATGTGCTGCGCCTTGGCGCGGAGGATGTCGCTGCCCCACGCGTGCCGCGTACGCAGCCACTGCAGCGCCTGCTTGCCGGTGACGGCGTGGTGGCCCGCGGTCAGCTTGAGACCGGAACCGCCCCGCTGGGCGGCGGTCGAGCGGTCCCAGACGTTCTGGTTGACGCAGACATCGACGCCGCCGATGGCGTCGGCCATCTTCACCACACCGGCGAAGTCGATCATCATCCAGTGGTCGATGTAGACACCCGTGAGGTTCTGCACGGTCGCCAGGGTGCAGCCGGGCCCGCCGCGCGCCAGGGACTCGTTGATGATGACGCCGCTGGTCGCCGCGTACGTCTGGCCCGTGTCGGGGTCCTTGCACGTGGGAATCGGCACCCGGGTGTCGCGCGGGATGCTGATCACCGACATGTTCTTACGGTCGGCCGACAGATGCATCAGCATGATGACGTCGGCGCGGGGCTTGTCGCCCTGGGTGTACTTGGCGCCGCCGAGCTTGAGGTTCGCGGCCGAGTTACGGCTGTCGGAGCCCAGTACGAGGACGTTCAGCGCGGTCTGGCCGGCCGCGTTGGCCTTGGTCTTCTTGACGTTCGACGCACCGCTGGCGCGCTCGCCCTTGCCGAGCTGGTTGTTGAGGTGCTGGTAGTACGCCCAGCCGGCCCCGGCCGTGCCGAGTATGACCAGTGAGACAGTGAGCGCGGTCCAGCGGACTATCCGGTGCTTGCGGCTGCGGCGGGGACGGCGTCCGGTGCGCCGGTGACCGCCCGGGTCTGCGGGAGGCGCCGCCTGGGCCTCCGGCCGGTGCGGGGCCGCCGCCGGCGGCGGCTCCTCGTACAGGCTCTCGTCCCAGCCGAAATCGCGCACACTGCGGTCACTCATGTCCCCACCCCTGGTCACGTTTTCCCGTTGATAAGACGCGCTGTGAGATGTGCTGCGTATCGCCCACGTGGTGTGTGTCAGGTCACACCTGGTGGTTCAGCTCACTTGGCGCACACGCTCTTGTCGTTCGCCACCACCTTCTGGATGCCCGCGGGCGCCTTGGTCGGAGCGGTGATCGGCGTGCCGGCCGCTGTGAAGTCCTTGCCGAGGGTCAGCGTCATGTTCGCCAGCTCCTTGGCGTTCTTGGTGCCTTCCTTGAGCGCGGAGGCGGGCAGCCCCATCCAGTCGGCCAGCCTGCGGGCCTGGTCGGCCTGGTTGGGGGCGTACTCCAGCGTCGTCTTGGCGATGTCGCCGGACGCGTTGCCGCCGTTGGTGGAGCGCGGGTCGCCCTTGGTGTTCTGCAGCCAGTCCACGGTGTCCTGGGCCGCGCCGAAGATGCCGCTGCCGTTGTAGATCTCGACCCGTACGTAGGCGGGATCGGCCATCGTGCCCTTGAGCTTGCTCGCGTCGGCGGCCTTCTGCTTCTTCTTCACCTCGGTGAGGGAGACGTCCTGCTTCACCATGTCGAAGAGCGTGGGTGCCCTGGTCGGGTCCAGTACGACGGTGGCGTGCACCTTCTCGGCCGGGTTGTCGATGACTGGCACCGTGGCGAAGGTGATGTTCTTGGTGTTGATCCGGCTCAGGTCCTTGGCCAGCGAGCTGAGCTTCTGGACGCTACCGATGCCGGTGTCGACGGTGAGCGCCTTGGTGGCGACGTCGGCCAGCTTCCAGAGCTTGCCCGGGTTGGTGAGGGTGCCGCCGGACTTCATCTTGCGGATCATCGAGCTGAGGAACTGCTGCTGCAGCTCGATCCGGCTCAGGTCGCCGCCGAGGCCGACGCTGTGCCGGGTGCGGACGAAGGCCAGCGCCTGGTCGCCCTCGACGACATGCCGGCCCTTGCTGAGCTTGAGGTGCGACTTCGGGTCGTCGATGTCCTTGGCGAGGCAGACCTCGACACCGCCGATCGCGGTCGACAGATCCTTGACGGCGTTGAAGTTGGCCATCATGAAATGCTCGGGGGTGATGCCGGTCAGCGCCTTGACGGTACGCATCGTGCAGCCGGGATCGCGGCCGTCCTGGCCGAGGCTGGTGTTGAAACGTACGTTGTCCGTGCCCGGAATGATCTTCGTCGAGCCGTCCTTCTGCTTCGTCGGACAGTCCGGGATGTCGGTGATGATGTCGCGGGGGATGCTCAGCGCGGTGGCGTTGGTGCGGTCCGCCGATACATGGAACAGGATGGTGGTGTCGGCGTGGCCGACGCTGCCGGCGTCCCCGTACTTGTCGCCCAGACCCTCGCGGCTGTCGGTACCGATCACCAGGATGTTGACCGGGCCGTCGGTGGTGGCCTTGTCCGAGCCGATGTCGCCGGTGTCGACCGTGCTGATGTTGTTGTTGATGTGCTGGTAGACGAGATAGCCGCCCACGCTGACCGTGACGAGGACGAAGCCCACCGAACCCGCCGTCCACAGCAGGACCTTCTGCTTACGGGACTTCCTCGGCTTGGGCTTGCGCCGGCTGGCCGGGGCGACGCCCCGCCCACCGCTGCCGCCGCCCGAACCGCGTCCGTGGCCGCCCGCCCGCCGGCTGCTCGCGGGGGACTCCTCTGCGCGCCGCCGGCTGCCCTGGGTCGGCACGGCACGGGCCGGCGACTCCTCGGGCTCCAGCCGCAATTGGTAACTGCCCGTCTCCGGATCGAACACCCACTGGTCCGCCGGATCGACGTGCTTACGGCCTTGCGTGTCCACGGTCGCTTGTGTCCTCCGTCTCGGCCGGTGCCTCAGGCCGATCGCTCACACTAGCCTCACAGTTCAGCGTCCATGGACGCTCGTGACAAATTCCTCTCACTCACAACGGGACAAACTATCCCGATCGGCGGTCGTGCCACGGTACGTCGGCGTGGTCGTCGCAGAAGGAGATGCCGAAGCCGTCGGAGCGGTTCCGCTCTTCGTGGTCGTGGCGACGGTGACCTTCCCGTCGTGACGCAGCGTCGCGAAAAGCCGGTCCGCCGCCGGCTGCACCAACTCGTCGCGGTTCGGATCCCGTACGTACGGCCGGCGTGGCACGGTGAGGAAGGCGACCTGGTCGGTCGGCGTCCTCCCCAGGCCGCGTACGAGGTCATACAGCTCGCTCAGTGAGTCCAGCCCCGGGTCCGCGGTGAGCGACGAGGTCGCCGCGTCCAGAAGCGGGTAGAGCTTGACCGGGTTGAGCAGCACACCGGTGCTGGTGACCTTCCGTACCAGCGAGGACAGGAACTCCTGCTGACGGTCCATCCGCTGGGTGTCGCTGCCGTCCCCGATGCCGTGCCGGGCGCGTACGTAGCCGAGCGCCTGCTCGCCGTGGAGCACCTGGCGGCCGGCCTCGAGGTCGAGGTGGGCGTCCTTGTCGTGGACGGCCTGCGGGACGCAGATCTCGACGCCGTCCACCGCGTCCACCATCTTCTTGAAGCCGGTGAAGTCCACTATCAGGTGATGGTCCACGCGGATGCCGGTCAGGTTCTCGACCGTGCGGATCGTGCAGGCGGCGCCGCCGAACTCGAAGGCCCAGTTGAACTGCGCCGACTGCGCCTTGGTCGTACCGCCCTGGGCGCGGTGGCAGGCCGGGATGTCGACCATCAGGTCGCGCGGGATGCTGACGGCGGTCACGCTGTCCCGGCCGGCCGACAGATGCAGCAGGATCGTGGTGTCCGAGCGCTGAGTGCCGCTGTCCCGGCCGTACTCGCCGTTGCCGCCACCGCGGTTGTCGGTGCCGATGAGCAGGATGTTCTCGGCCGAGGTGTTCGCGGCGGAGGTGGGCGCGGGGGCGGGGCGCTGGGACTGGACGCGCTTCAGCTCCTGGCTGGTGGTGGTGTCCGTGTGGATGTTGCCGTCGAGGTGCCGGTAGAGATACCAGGCGGCTCCGGCGGCCACCAGCAGGGTGAAGGCCAGACAGAAGGCGGCGATGCGCAGCAGGCGCCGGTGCCGTCCGGCCGGCCGCTGTGGCGGCCCTGGTTCGGCCGCCGGCTGCTGCGCCGGCGCGGTCATGTCCGTACCCCGTGCACCCCGTGAACCCCGTCCCTCATGCCTGTACAGACAGTCGATTCAGGCATCAGGTTGTGCGGTGCTGTGCGGTTTCGTCGGCAGGACGCGGCGGACGCCTCGGCTATTCCGCCGTGTGGGTGACCCGCTCGCTCTCCCGCCGCTTGGCCAGGCCCTCGGGCGGAAGCCGGTCGAGGTGGCGGCACAGCACGACCGAGCCGTTGGCGGCCAGCGGCGCCAGCAGCCCGGCCGCCAGCCCCTCCCAGCCGTCGAACGGCAGCCCCGACAGCAGCCGCGAACCTGCTGTCAGCCCCAGGGCGGCCGCCGAGGCGCGGGCCCGCTCGGTCACCTCGGCGCCGGTCAGCACCTCGCCGCCGGGAAGCGCACCGGGGAGTTCGAGTGCGGGCGCGTCCGGGTCCACGGGGGCGTACGCGACGAAGCGGTCACCCTGCGACGGCACCTCGACCGCGTAGTCCGCGAAGCCCTGCGGCGGCTGTGGGAAGCGGCCGCCGAGCGGGCGCAGCGCCAGCGCGATCCGCTCGCCGGAGCAGGCGCGGGCGGCGTCCAGCGTGTCGGGACCGCTGACCACCAGGTCGGCGCCGGCCGGATCGCCGCCGGGGACGGCGACCACACCGGTGGCGAAGCAGGCCTGCAGCCAGACGGCGGTCTGCCAGTGCGCGGGGAGCAGCAGGGCGAGCCGGTCACCCGGCTGGGCGCCCAGGTCGCCCTGGATGAGGTTGGCCGTCTTGGCCACCCAGTTGGCGAAGGTGGCCACGGACAGCTCGACGCGCTCGCCGGTGGCGTCGTCGTAGAAGGTGACCAGCGGGCGGGCGGGCTCCCCGAGCGCGTAATCCAGCAGGCCGGCGGGGGTACGAGCAGTCGATGTCACCGGCACAGGCTATCGGGGCGGGTGGGGGTGGCCGGTGCCGGGACTGCTGCGGGCCGGAACTGAGGGACCGCCAGATCGACTGTCCGTCAGATCCCCGGCTGCACATCTTTGCGGCTTATGTAACTGTTTTTGCTATGCGTGCCTTTCTTGCCTCAGCTGTCGGTGTCGCCTGCATGACCGCCCTGGCCGTCCCCTTCGTCCTCCCGGACGACGACGCGACCGCCACCGCCCACCACGCCTCCCCGGACGCCGCTCGTGCCGCGGTGGCCGGAAGCACCTGGACCCTGCCGCTGTCCCCGGTCGCCCGCTCGGCCGTCCGTGCCGTCGACGCCCAGCGCGTCAAGCCGTTCTCCCTGCTCGGCGTCACATGGAACGACGCCACCGCCGAGATCCACGGCACCGTCCAGGTGCGCACCCGCTCCGTCCGCACCGGCGTCTGGTCGGACTGGCAGGACGTGGAGGCACACACGGATGACACCCCGGACGTCGGCTCACCCGAGGAGACCGCCCCCGGTGTACGAGGCGCCACCGCCCCCCTGTGGGTCGGCGACTCGGACGGCGTCCAGGTGCGCGTCAACCCCACGGCCGTCCGCGGCCGGGCGGCGGGCCCACCCCTCCCGGCGGGGCTGCGCCTGGACATGATCGACCCCGGTGAGGGACCGGACAGCGGCTATGACGACAGCGGTTACGACGGCTACGACGACGGCTATGACGGCTACGACCCCACCGACGGGCTCACCGGCGAAAGCCCCGCCGATGCCGACAACAACAACGACCAGCCCTCCGAGCAGAGCGACGAAGGACCCGCGGAACCCGCCGTCATCCCCCCGGCCAGCAAGGAAGAGACCGCCGCCGAGACGGGCCGGGGCCCCTACATCGGCGCCCGCCCCCGGATCATCACCCGCTCCGGCTGGGGCGCCGACGAGAAGCTCCGCGAGCGCAAGTTCGTCTACACCAAGACGGTCAAGGTGGTCTTCGTCCACCACAGCGCCACCGGCAACAACTACACGTGTGACGAAGCCGACGCGGTCGTCCGCAGCATCTACCGCTATCACGTGCGGAGCAGCCACTGGCGTGACATCGGCTACAACTTCCTCGTCGACAAGTGCGGAAACATCTACGAGGGCCGGGCCGGCGGGGTCACCAAGGCCGTCTACGGTGCCCACACCCTCGGCTTCAACAGCAACAGCATGGGCGTCGCCGTCCTCGGCACCTACAACAACGAGCAGCCCTCCGATGCCGCCCTGCGGGCCATCTCCCAGCTCGCGGCCTGGAAACTCGGCCTCTTCGGACGGAACCCCGGGGGCACGGCGACCCTCCTCTCTGGTGGCAGCAACAAGTACCGGAAGGGCATCAGGGTCAGGTTCAAGGTGATCTCGGGTCACCGCGACGGGTTCCGCACCGAGTGCCCGGGCGACGAGCTCTACGACGATCTCGGGGTCACGCGCCGGTCGGCGGCGGACCTGCAGGGGCGTTAGCGGCCTTGTGTGGGCTTTCGCGCCGGTACTTCCATCCGATCTGCTTAAGATTGGGCGCCCGCCACACCAATGGCCCCGCCAGGAAGAGAGACAACGTAGGTGACTGAAGCGATCCTCCTGGTAGGCGGTAAAGGCACGCGGCTGCGGCCGCTGACGGTCAACACCCCCAAGCCGATGGTCCCCGCGGCCGGCGTGCCCTTCCTCACCCACCAGCTCGCACGGGCCCGGGCCGCGGGGGTCGAGCACATCGTCCTCGCCACGTCGTACCTCGCCGAGGTCTTCGAGCCGTACTTCGGCGACGGATCCTCCCTCGGCCTCCGCCTGGAGTACGTCACCGAGAAGGAACCCCTCGGCACCGGCGGCGCCATCCGCAACGTCGCCGACCGGCTGGAGTCCGGCCCCGGCGACCCGGTGCTCATCTTCAACGGCGACATCCTCACCGGCCTCGACATCGCCGGCCTCGTCGCCACCCACCGCTCGGCCGGCGCCGACGTCTCCCTGCACCTGACGCGGGTCGAGGACCCCCGCGCCTTCGGCCTCGTGCCGACCGACGCCGACGGCCGCGTCACCGCCTTCCTCGAAAAGCCCGAGAGCCCCGAGGACATCGTCACCGACCAGATCAACGCCGGTGCGTACGTCTTCAACCGGTCCGTCATCGACTCCATCCCCTCCGACCGCCCGGTCTCCGTCGAACGCGAGACCTTCCCCGGCCTCCTCGCCGACGGCGCCCATCTGCAGGGCATGGTCGACTCCACGTACTGGCTCGACCTCGGCACCCCCCAGGCCTTCGTACGCGGCTCCGCCGACCTGGTGCAGGGCCGCGCCCCCTCCCCGGTCGTCACCGGCCGCTGCGGCGACCGGCTGGTCCTGGACGGCGCCCACATCGCCGACGACGCCAAGCTCACCGGCGGCACGGCGGTCTCGGCCGGCGCCGTCATCGGCTCCGGCGCCATCGTCGACGGCAGCACGGTCCTCCAGGGCGCCGTCATCGAGCCCGGCGCTGTGATCTCCCACTCCCTCATCGGCGCGGGCGCGGTGATCGGTTCCCGTACGGTCCTCGACGGCGCGGTCATCGGCGACGGCGCGCGAATCGGCGCCGACAACGAACTCCGGCACGGCGCGCGGGTGTGGTGCCACGCGGTGATACCGGACGGGGCGCTCCGCTTCTCGTCGGACCAGTGAGTTCGGCCTGTCCGGCGTTTGAGGACCTGGGGTCTGGGGTGGGGGCCCAGTTTCGGGAAGGGGTGGGCTGGGGGATTTCACGCCGTACGCTCAGACCGTGCACCCCGAGCAGCCCCGCCTCACCCGCAGCGCCACCGCCGCGCGGATCCCGGCGCCCCGGCGGCCCGGCCGGACCCGGTGCTGGACGCCGGACGGGCCGCTCGACCTGGGCCTGACGCTGGGCCCGCTGCGTCGTGGCCCCGCCGACCCGGCCTTCCGGGTCACCCCCGACGGCGCCGTCTGGCGGGCCTCGCGCACCCCGGCCGGCCCCGGCACCGTACGCATCGCGGCCGCCTCCGGCCACGTGGAGGCCGAGGCCTGGGGACCCGGCGCCGACTGGCTTCTCGACGGACTGCCCGCCCTGCTCGGCGCCGACGACGACCCCGGTGCCTTCGCCGCCCGGCACCGCGTCGTCCACGAGGCCCACCGCCGCAACCCCGGCCTGCGCCTCACCCGGACCGGCCTGGTCATGGAGTCCCTGGTCCCCTCCATCCTCGAGCAGAAGGTCACGGCCGACGAGGCCTACCGCGCCTGGCGCCTCCTGCTGCGCCGCCACGGCGAGGCCGCCCCCGGCCCCATGGACCGTATGCACGTCCCCCCGGACCCGCGGGGCTGGGCCCTCATCCCCTCCTGGGAATGGCACCGTGCCGGCGTCGACAACAAGCGCGCCTCCACCGCGGTCCGTGCCGCCCGCGTCGCCCGCCGCCTCGAAGAGGCCGCCACCATGCCGCCCGCCGAGGCCTTCACCCGCCTCCAGCTCATCCCCGGCATCGGTCCCTGGACCGCCGCCGAAACCCTCCAGCGCAGCAACGGCGACCCCGACGCCGTCACCGTCGGCGACCTCCACCTCCCCAACATCGTCGGCTACGCCCTCACCGGCGCCCACCGCTCCACCGACGCCGAGATGCTGGACCTCCTCACCCCCTACGCCGGCCAGCGCCACCGCGCCGCCCGCCTCATCCTCCTCAGCGGCCGCGTCCCCCCGCGCCGCGCGCCGCGCATGACGCCGGGGAACATCGCCGCCCTGTGAGTTCCGGGCGGATCCGGAGGCCATCGCTCTTGATAGTCTCAAGTCTGAGAGTCTCATTCCTGAGTGCATCCGAGGACTCGGAGAGGTGCGATGGACACGTTCATCGGGCGGGATCGAGAGCTGGCGGCGCTCAACCGGATGCTCAGCCGAATCGAGTCCGGCGGACGAGCGGGACGTCCCGGCCGGGCGATGCTGATTCGGGGCAGGCGGCGGGTGGGGAAGTCGCGGCTGGTGGAGGAATTCATCGAGCGAGCAGGGCTGCCGCATGTCTTCTTCACCGCGTCCGCCCAGTCGACTCATCAGCTGGACCTGAGCCTGTTCACCGAGGCCATGGCGACCTCCACCCTGCCCGGTGCGGCAGGTACGGAAGGTCAGACCCCCCGGACCTGGGACGCGGCGCTGCACCTGCTGGCCGGGGCGCTGCCCGCCGACCGGCCGAGCGTCGTCGTACTGGACGAGATGCCCTACCTGATCAGGAACGACTCCGGGTTCGAGGGGACGCTGCAGAAGCTCTTCGACCGGGAGCTCTCCCGCAAGCCGGTGCTTCTCCTCTGCGTCGGATCCGATCTCGCGATGATGGAAGCCCTCAACGAGTACGGCCGCCCCTTCCACCAACGGGCCACCGAGATGGTCGTACCGCCGCTCAACCCGACCGACGTCGCCGGCATGCTGCAACTGCCGCCCGCCGAGACCTTCGACGCCTTCCTGGTCTCGGGCGGACTCCCTCTCGTCCTTGACGAATGGCCCAGGGGCGCTTCGGTCTTCGACTACCTCAGCGACGTCGTGGCGGACCCCACCTCCGCGCTGCTCGTCAGCGGGGAACGGGCTCTCGCCGCCGAATTCCCCGCGGAGGCCCAGGCCCGGCAGGTTCTGGGTGCCATCGGATCAGGTGAGCGGACCCACACCCTCATCGGCCGTGAGGCCGGCGGACTCCCGCACGCCAGCCTCGCGCGCGCCCTCCACGTGCTCACCGCGAAGCGCATCGTCGACGCGGTCATGCCGCTGTCCGTCCGTCCTTCCCGGGAGACCCGCTACTACGTCGCCGACCCGCACCTGCGCTTCTGGCTGGCCTTCCTCGGCCCCTACCTCAGCGAGATCGAGCGGGGACGGGGCGACCTCACCCTGGCACGCGTCAAGCGGTCCTGGACGGCGTGGAGGGGCCGGGCGATCGAACCCGTCGTGAGGGAGGCCCTCTTCCGCCTGCCTGACGGCGGTCTCCCCGAGGGCACCGGGGCTGTCGGCGGCTACTGGACCCGCACCAACAACCCCGAGATCGACATCGTCGCGGCGGACCGGGCCCCCATCGCCAAGAGGATCACCGCCGTGGGCTCCATCAAGTGGCTGGAGAACCACCCCTTCGACGCCCGCGACCTCGCCGAGCTGATCGTCCACCGGTCGCAGCTGCCGGGGGCGGACGACGACACGCCGTTGATCGCGGTCGCACGCAGTGGCGTATCGGTGGACGGCATCCGCGCGGTCGGGCCGGAGGAACTGCTCAACGCCCGCTGGTGACCGGCGCTTACCGCACCTCTTACCGCACCGCGATGAAGTCCTCCGCCCCCCGCGCGGGCCGCTCCTTCGGCGGGGCTGCCGGACGGCCGACCGCGACCGCGCCCATGGGATCCCAGTCGCCGGGCAGGCCGAGGACATCCCGCACGACATCCCGGCAGAACATCGTGGACGACACCCACGCCGACCCCAACTGCTCACCGGCCAGCGCGACCAGAAGATTCTGGACGCCCGCGCCCGCCGCGACCACGAACATCTCCCGCTCGGCGGCGTTGCGCCGGGCGTCGGGATAGGCGTGCGCGCCGTCGGCGACCAGGCAGGGCACGATCAGATACGGGGCCCGGCGCAGCACGTCCCCGCGCCGTACGCGCTTCGCGATCGAGGCCTCGGTGAAGCCGTCGGCGCGGAGGTCGGCGATCCAGGCGTCGCGCATGGCGTCGAGGAGGCCGGCCCGGGCGGCCTCGGACTCGAGGAGTACGAACCGCCAGGGGGCGGTGTGGTGGGGCGCAGGAGCGGTGACCGCCAGGGCGACCGCACGCCGTACCGCGGCGCCGTCCACGGGCTCGTCGGTGAAGTCACGGACCGTACGGCGCAGGGAGACGGCCTCGCGCACGGCCTCCGAAGTGCCGAGCCGGAACATGTCGTTGACGGCGGGTCGGACGAGGGGTCGGGCGCCGGGGCCGTCGTCGGCGAGGACAAGGTGGTCGAGGCCGCGCAGGACGGCCACGGGCAGGCCGTTGGCCTTGCCCTTGACGAGGTCGCCGGCGGCGGCGAGTTCGTCGCCGATCGCGGTGACGGTGACGGCGAGTTCGTTGCCGTGGGAGTCGCGGGCACCGCGCAGGTCGTCGACCACCCGCAGGCCGGCGGCACCGATGGCGACATCGGTGAGCCCCTCGCGCCAGGGCCGGCCGAACGTGTCGGTCACGATCACGCCGACCTCGACGCCCAGCGCGTCCCGCAGCCCGGCGCGGATGCCCCGGGCCGAGGCGTCGGGGTCCTCCGGGAGGAGCAGCACCGTCCCCGGCGCGGTGTTGGACGCGTCGACGCCGGCCGCCGCCATGACGAAGCCGTGCCGGGTCTCGACGATCCGGGTGGGGCCGCGGCGGGCGACGAGGCGGACCATCTCGGCGTCGATGGCGGCTTCGCGGTCGTCGGCGTGGACGACGCGGCCCTCGGCCTTGCTGACGATCTTAGAGGTGACGACGAGGACGTCGCCGTCGGCCAGTTCGGGGGCGGCCGAGGCGATGAGCTTGGCCAGGTCGTCGCCGGGACCGATCTCGGGCAGCCCGTGCACTGCCCAGGCGTCGTACGACACGGAGGACGTCACACCCGCACCTCCTCGGCCAGCGCCAGAGCGGCCCGGGCCATCTCGGCCGTGGCGTCGACGTCGGTCATCATCAGCGGCACCGCGCGGCACCGGATGCCCGCCGCCTCGACCTCGGGCACCACGCCCGCGTCGACCGTGTCGACCAGCCAGCCGTCCAGGAGCCCGGAGCCGTAGTGGGCCGCGACCGCCGCGGCCGTCGTCTCGACGCCGACCGCCGCGAGGACCTTGTCGGCCATGCCCCGCACCGGCGCGTCACCGACGATCGGCGAGAGCCCGACCACCGGAACGCCCGCCTCCGCGATGGCCTCACGCACCCCCGGAACGGCCAGGATCGTGCCGACCGACACCACGGGATTCGACGGCGGGAAAAGGATCACATCCGCCGCCGCGATCGCCTCCAGCACACCGGGCGCGGGCTTTGCGCTCTCCGCGCCGACCGGCACCACCGCAAACGCGTCCACCGACGCCCGCAGCCGCACCCAGTACTCCTGGAAGTGGATGGCCTTGCGCTCGCCGTCGACGTCCACCAGGACATGGGTCTCGACCCGGTCGTCCGTCATCGGGATGAGCCGTACACCGGGCTGCCAGCGCGCGCACAGCGCCTCGGTGACCGCGCTGAGCGGATAGCCCGCGCCGATCATCTGCGTACGGACGATGTGCGTGGCGAAGTCCCGGTCGCCGAGGCCGAACCACTCGGGGCCGACCCCGTACGCCGCGAGCTCGTCCTTGACCGCGAAGGTCTCGTCGGCCCGGCCCCAGCCCTGCTCCTCGTGGATGCCGCCGCCGAGGGTGTACATGACGGTGTCGAGGTCGGGGCAGACCTTGAGGCCGAACAGGTGGATGTCGTCGCCGGTGTTGCCGATGACGGTGATGTCCGCCTCCGGTGCCGCTGCCTTGAGACCGCGCAGGAAGCGGGCGCCCCCGATGCCTCCGGCCAGAACCACGATTCGCATGGGGGTAAGTCTGTCAGCCCGCGACCTGCTCCTGAATCGCGGGAGCGGTGCAGGCGAGGTACGGGGTCATCTCGGTCAGGCCGGGGAAGTAGATGTGCAGGCTGACGGCCGGCTCCAGCGAGTCGTTGACGACCTCGTGGACGTACCCGGGCGCGAAGACCCGCTGGTCCTCCGCGCTCAGTGAGCGCCGGGTCTCGCCGTTCGCACCCAGCGCGCGTTCGGTCAGCTCGCCTTCCAGCACCGTGAGCACGCCGGAGGAGCGGCCGTGGTCGTGCAGGCCGCTGCCCTGGCCGGGGACCCAGCTGAGCAGCCAGACCTCGTAGCCGGGGCCGGTCTCCAGGCGGGCGTACCAGCGGGTGGTGGCGTCGTACTGGACGAGCGGGGCCCAGCGGCTCCGGTCGGCGGCGATCGTACGGGCCAGGCCGGCGAATCCGGCGACGGTGACCGGATGCCGGGGGACGGGCTGAAGAAGGTGAGGGACGGCGAGCGGGTCGCCGGCGATCTCTACGTCGCTGTTCATGCGGGCGGTCCTTGAGGATCCTGGAAGGAAGGAGCGTCGTCAGGAATACGGCTGGTGCGGAGCGGGAAGAAGGCTCAGCGGCAACAGCTGGAACAGCGACAGTGGGCTTCCACGGCGCAGCGGAACTCGGCGAGGCGAGTCCGGGCGGGCACGTGGGTCACTGGCATGCGACCAAGCAGACCGGGTCAAGGGTGCGGCTGTCAACTCGAGCACCACCCGGTGTCCGGCTTGTCGCGAATGATTCACCTGATCCGGCTATTCGGTGTGGTGAAAGGTTTGTGCGTAGACGTGTGCGGATAGGCGGTGCTGCAACCGCACGGGTACGCAGGAACGTCTCCTCGGGAAACGTCGTTGTGCTTTTGTGATCACTCCGTGATCGCCCCTCCCTTGGGGACAGTTGTCGGGCAGTCGTCGCGCGGTTGACGTATGTGGTCCTTTGGGCTGATTTGAACACTTTCTGTCAGTGCTTGGTTCCGCAGGGTGAATAACGGGCCCAATAGCAGATCTCGGCTTGACTGGCCCGTATCGGCACACTTGTAATTTCACTCGTGTCGTTAAGCCGTCATCGCTAACGGCAACATCACGGGGACGCAAAAACAGACGAGGGGCGCGCATGACCGAGCTGTTCCAGCTGTTGCTGGCCGAGGAGGGCGAAGCCGACGAGGAGCTCGGGTGGCAGGAGCGCGCGCTGTGCGCGCAGACCGATCCCGAGTCGTTCTTCCCCGAGAAGGGTGGCTCCACCCGCGAGGCCAAGAAGGTCTGTCTCGCCTGCGAAGTCCGCTCCGACTGCCTTGAGTACGCACTCAACAACGACGAGCGCTTCGGCATCTGGGGCGGCCTGTCCGAACGCGAGCGGCGCCGCCTGAAGAAGGGCGTCGTCTAGGTGCCGAGGCAGTACGAGGCACGGTACGCGGAAGTCGGCTTACCGTGAGCCGTTAGTGTGGGGCCCCGTCCGAGACGCCGCAGGCGTCCACCGCACCCAGCGAACCGGGGCCCGAACCTCGATGTCCGTGAACAGCTCAGCCGGGGCCGCCGGGGCCCAATACCCCGCGCAGACACCCGAGTTTCCGCGCCATGTCGTCACCGCGGTGCTCGTCGCACACGACGGTGCCCGCTGGCTGCCGAACGCGCTGTCGGGCCTGCTCTCCCAGGACCGCCCGGTCCAGGACGTCATCGCCGCCGACACCGGCAGCGCCGACGACTCCGCCCGGCTGCTCGCCGAATCCCTCGGCGACAGCCGGGTCCTGCACCTCGCCCGCCGCAGCGGCTTCGGCGCCGCCGTCGACGAGGCCGTACGCGCCGCCGCTCCCCTCACCCCGGAGCAACTGCCCTACCTCGTGCGGCAGAGCGGCTGGGACCCGGTCAGCCGCAGCTGGAACGACGATGTCTACGACCAGCCCGAGCAGCCGCACGGCGAGCCCGTGCAGTGGCTGTGGCTGCTCCACGACGACTGCGAGCCCGCCCCGGACGCCCTCGCCGAACTGCTGCGCGTCGCCGACAACGCGCCCTCCGCCGCGATCATCGGCCCGAAGCTGCGCAGCTGGTACGACCGCCGCGCGCTCCTCGAAGTCGGCGTCTCCATCGCCCGCAGCGGCCGCCGCTGGACCGGCCTGGAGCGCAAGGAGCAGGACCAGGGCCAGCACGACCAGGTCCGCCAGGTGCTGTCGGTGTCCTCCGCCGGCATGCTGGTCCGCCGCGACGTCTGGGAAGAGCTCGGCGGCTTCGACCGCCGGCTGCCCCTCATGCGCGACGACGTCGACTTCTGCTGGCGTGCCCAGTCCGCCGGCCATACGGTCCTGATCGCGCCGGACGCGGTACTGAGGCACGCCGAGGCCGCCTCCCGCGAACGCCGCCCCGTCGACTGCGCCGGGCGCTTCGCCGTCAACCCGCACCGCGTCGACAAGGCCGGCGCCGTCTACACCCTGCTGGCAAACACCCGCGGCCCGATACTGCCGTACGTCATGCTGCGGCTGGTCCTCGGCACCGTACTGCGCACCCTCGCCTACCTCGTCGGCAAGGTGCCCGGCCAGGCCGTCGACGAGATCACCGGCCTGCTGTCGGTGCTGCTGCGCCCCGGCCGGATCCTGGGCGCCCGCAGGCGGCGCGGCAAGCCCGCCGTCGAACCGGCCGAGCTGCGCCAGTTCTTCCCGCCGCCCGGCGCGACGGTGCGGGCCACGGTCGAGCAGGTCGTCAGCAACATGTCCGGCCGTGCCGAGGCCAGCGCTTCCTCGGCCGGACGGCACGGCGGCGGGATCGAGTCCGGACCCGGCGACGACGACGGTTCCGGTGACTACCTGGAGATCGAGCAGTTCGCGCTGCTGAAGAAGATCGCCCGCAAGCCCGGGCCGGTGCTCTTCGCCGTGCTGCTGGTGTTCTCGCTGATCGCCTGCCGGGGACTGCTCGGCAGCGGCTCGCTGGCCGGCGGCGCCCTGCTGCCCGCGCCGGGCAGCGCCTCGGACCTGTGGGGCTCGTACCTGGGCGCCTGGCACGCCCTCGGCACCGGTTCCACGGCGGCGGCCCCGCCGTACATCGCCGTCGTCGCCGCCTTCGCGAGCCTGCTCTTCGGCAGCACCGCGGTCGCGCTCACCCTGTTGCTCGTCGCCTCGGTGCCGCTGGCCGGCCTGACCGCGTACTTCGCCTCCCGGCCGCTGGTCGAGTCCCGGCTGCTGCGGGCGTGGGCGGCGGTCGCGTACGCCTTCCTGCCCGCCGCCACCGGCGCGCTCGCGGGCGGCCGGCTCGGCACGGCGATCCTGGCGATCCTCCTGCCGCTGATGGCCCGGGCCGCCGTGTCCGCCGCAGGGCTGCAGCTGACGGCCGACGCGGTCGACCGGGGGGCCCGCCCCGGCTGGCGCGCCACCTGGACCTTCGCGCTGCTGCTCGCGATCACCACCGCCTTCACACCGATCACCTGGCTGATCGCGCTGGCGCTGTCGGTGACCGTGATCGTGCTGCGCGTCGTCCGGGGGGAGTCCCGGCTCGTCGTCCCGCACCTGCTGCGCACCGTGGCCCTGCTCGGCGCCCCGCTGCTGGTGCTGGCCCCCTGGTCGCTGACGCTGCTCGCGCACCCCTCGCGGTTCCTGACCGAGGCCGGGCTGCCCTACGGCGCCAAGGCCGCCACCGGTACCGACCTGCTGCTGCTCAGCCCCGGCGGGCCCAACGCGGCGGGCGGGGTGCTGCTCGTCGGACTGGTGCTGGCCGCGCTCGCCGCCCTGCTGCGGGCCGAACGGCGGCTCGCGATCCTCACCGCCTGGGCCGGCGCCCTGGCCGGTCTGCTCTTCGCCGTCATCGAGAACGGCAGCGCCTGGGCCGGCCCGGGCACCCTGGTCTACGGCCTCGCGCTGCTGGCCGCCGCCGCGGTCGGCGCCGAGGGCGCCAACGAGCGCATCGCCGCCTCCGGCTTCGGCTGGCGGCAGCCGGTGGCCGCCCTGGTCGCGCTGGCCGCCGTCCTGGCTCCGCTCTACGCCGCCTTCGGCTGGATGGTCGGCGGCGCCGACGGTCCCGTGGAGCGCCGCGACCCCACCCAGGTCCCGGCCTTCGTGGCCGAGGAGAGCGCCACCCGCGACCAGCCCCGCACCCTCGTCCTCAACGGCACCCCCGCCCAGGTCTCGTACACCCTCGTACGCGGCGCCGGCGCCCGCCTCGGCGACGCCGAACTCGCCGCGTCCGCCGGCGCCGACACCCGGCTCAGCAAGATCGTCGCCAACCTCGTCGCCGGCTCCGGCGCCGACCAGGCCGGCCAGCTCGGCGGCTACGCGGTCCGCTACGTCCTCGTACGCGGCAACGCCACCCGTTCCATGAGCCGCACCCTCGACAGCACCCCCGGCCTGTCCCGGCTCAGCCAGGCCGACGGCAGCGCGCTGTGGCGGGTCGACAACGACGTCTCGCGCATCACCATCGTCGACAAGGCGGGCGTCAGCACGGGCGTCGCCTCAGGCAAGGTCGAGGCCCACACCACCATCCCGGCCGGCACCGACGGGCGCGTCCTGCGCGTCGCCGACACCGCCGCCCCGGGCTGGACCGCGACCCTCGACGGCCGGACGCTCACCGCCACCACCGTCGACGGCTGGGCCCAGGGCTTCGAACTGCCCACCACGGGCGGCAAGCTGGACCTGAGCTACGAGGACCCCTTCACCCACGTCGTGTGGCTGTGGATCCAGGGCTTCCTCGCGGTCGTCCTCGTCGTCATGGCCCTGCCCGGCCGCCGCCGCGAGATCGACGACGACCTCCCGGACGCCGACGGCGTCCTCACCGCCGACATCCCCGAGCAGGCCACCGGCGACGGCCGCCGCGCCCGCCGCCTGCGCGCCGCCGCCGAGGCCGAGGGCGGCGACCCGGCCGCCGAAGAGCCCGAGGCACCGCCCGTCGAGCCGGTGTACGAGCCCGCCGCCGACCCGTACGCGGCCGTACCGCAGCAGCAGGACCCGTACGGCCGGCAGTGGAACGACTACCAGGACGGCTACCAGTACGCGGCCGCCGACCCCACCGCGTACCAGCAGGGCGACTACCAGCAGGCCGAATACCAGCAGGACGGCTACGTCGACCCCTACGGCTACGGCCAGCAGGGCTACGACCCGTACGCCCAGCAGCCCCAGCAGCCCCAGCAGCCCCAGCAGCCTCAGCCCGAGCAGCCATACCAGCAGCAGCCCTACGACCCGGCCTACGACCCGGCGACGTATGACGCGGACGGCTACCGCCGTGACGGGAGCGACCAGCAGTGAACCGCAGCACCCTGTCCCTGTTCGGCGTCACGGCCGCCCTCGCCGCCGTCACCGGCGTGGCGGTGCTCACCGGCGCCGGGGCCCCGCCCGCCGCGCCCCCCGCCAAGGCCGCGTCGCTGCCGGTCGAGCGGTCCGCGCTGACCTGCCCGGCGCCGTCCGACTCCGACTTCGCGACGACGACGTACACGTCCTTCACCCCGATCGGGAAGACCACGACGTCGAGCACCGGCGCGGGCAGCGCGAAGCTGGTCCCGGTCGCCGGCGCATCGGGCAAGGCCAAGTCCGTCGCCCCCCTGAGCACGCCCGGCAAGCCCGCGACCGGCTCCGCCGACACCGCAGGCGCGCCCGCGCTCCTCGGCACCGCCGACGGCAAGCTGGCCCCCGGCTGGACGGTGCAGCAGACCACCGTCATCGACACCGGGCCCGACCGCGGCGTTCTGGGCACCGCCTGCACCCAGCCCGACAGCGAGTTCTGGTTCCCCGGCACCAGCACCTCCGCCGACCGCTCGGACTACGTGCACCTCACCAACCCCGACGACACCGCGGCCGTCGTCGACCTGGAGCTGTACGGCACCAACGGCGCCCTGACCACCGCGACCGGCAACGGCATCACCATCCCGCCGAAGTCCACCGTCCCCGTCCTGCTCTCCACCCTCACCGCGACCAAGGCCGAGGACCTCACCCTCCACGTCACCGCCCGCACCGGCCGGGTGGGCGCCAGCGTCCTCGCCTCCACCGCCAAGGCCGGCGGCGACTGGCTCCCCGCCGCCGCCGACCCGGCCGAAAGCGTCGTCCTGCCCGGCATCCCGGCCGACGCCACCGACGTACGCCTGGTCGCCTACGCCACGGGGCAGGACGACGCCGACCTCAACGTCAGGCTGCTCTCCGCCAGCGGCGCCATCACCCCCGCCGGGCACGAGACCCTGCACGTCAAGAGCGGTATGACGGCCTCCGCCGACCTCGCCGACCTGACCAAGGGCGAGACCGGATCGCTGGTCCTGACCCCGTCCGACCCGAACGGCGCCGCCCCCGTCGTCGCGGCGCTGCGCATCACGCGGGGCAAGGGCGCCAACCAGGAGACCGCCTACATCCCGGCCACGTCCGCGATCACCGACCGCGCCACCGCCGCCGACAACCGGGCCAAGGGCTCCACGCTCTCCCTCACCGCCCCCACGGCCGCTGCCACCGTCAAGATCACCAGCTCGGCCGGCTCCGGCGGCGGCACCCCCGTCACCAAGACCGTCACCCTCAAGGCGGGCACCACCACCGCCCTCACCCCGGCCACCCCCACCGGCGGCAAGGGCCAGTACGCGGTCACCGTCGAACACGTCTCCGGCGGGCCGGTCTACGGCTCCCGGATGCTGGCGCTGCCGCTGAACGGCATCCCGATGTTCACCATCCAGTCCATGCCGGACGACCGGGGCCTGGTCGCGGTGCCGGACGCGGAGGAGAACCTCTCGATCCTGAACAACTGAGGCCCGGCACCGGGTGGGGCGGGGACTGGCGGGGCCCCAGGAGGGACTCGCGGCGTTGGCCAAAAGTCCTGGTAGCTCTCCCCCAGCCTTCGGCCGGGAGGTACCCCCACCCCCAAGCTCTCGGCTTCGCTCGAGCAGGGGGGACCCCCATCAAGGACTTCCGGCCGCCTTGCGATCGCATGCACCGGACGACGCTCCTTGACGGGCAAACATTGCCGGTCACGGCACTAGTCCTCGCCGTACCGCGGATCCACGTTCTCCGGCGACAGCCCGAGCAGCTCGGCCACCTGCTCAACGACCACCTCGTGGACGAGCAGCGCCCGCTCCTCCCGGCTCTTGGCCCGGATCTCCACCGGCCGCCGGTAGACCACGATCCGGTTCGGCGAGCCCTTCCGCGCGCTCATGAGCTTTCCCAGCGGCACGCTGTCGTCCGAGATCTCACGCCCGGCCGCGGCCTCCGCGGCGGCGTCCAGCGGCCACGGCACCTCCTGCACCGCGAACTCCACATCCGCGAGCTGCGGCCACCGCCGCTCCAGGCGGTCCGCCGCGTCCCGTACGAGATCGTCGAAGGCATCCGCGCGGCTCAGCGCGAGCGGCACCTGCGGGGGCGCGATCGGGCCGCGCATGCCGCGTCCATGGCGGTCGCGGCGGCGCTGCCGGCGTGCGGGCGGAGGGAGTGCGGGGGTGTCCATCACTCAGAGCGTATCCGCCTGGACGGCTACCCATGCCGTGCCGCACGTCCTGTCAGCACATCGACGGTGATGTCACGGAATGCCCGGTCCGTGACCGGTCGCGTACGGATGGCTTCCTCCTCCTGACCACCATTCCGATCGCAATTGACACCATTCGAACCCTTCGCTTACGACCGCCTCCGGCACCCCCTCCGGCACCCCCTCCGGCACCCCGTCCGGCGGTATCCGGCACCTCCCTGGTCAGGCCGCTCAAGCACCGGCTCAACCACAGGTCAGACGATCCCGGCGAACCGGGACGACACGACGGAGTGAGGTCGTGCAGAGTCGTCGCGGCCCGCTCAAGAGTGCGGTACCGTCCAACGTCGTGAGCCTTGTACGTCGCTGTTCGCGCACCGCGTGTGGCCGTCCCGCCGTCGCGACGCTGACGTACGTCTATGCGGACTCCACGGCCGTTCTCGGCCCCCTCGCGACCTACGCGGAGCCGCACTGCTACGACCTCTGCTCCGAGCATTCCAGCCGCCTCACCGCCCCGCGCGGCTGGGAGGTCGTACGCCTCGCCACGGACTCGGGCCCGCCCCGCCCCAGCAGCGACGACCTCGAAGCGCTCGCCAACGCGGTCCGCGAGGCAGCCCGCCCCCCGGCCCGGCCGGACACCGCGGGGCCCGGCGGCCGGGACGCCGACCCGATGGAGAGCGCGCGCCGGGGACACCTGCGGGTGCTGCGCTCGCCGGAATCCTGAACTCTGGTTCTGAGAGGCGCTGAGGGCTCTCATCCGCCGCTTCTTGGACGGCGGGTAGGTTGGCGTCAGACCTAGAAAGCCAGTCAGAAGCAGAGTGGAGCACGCCGTGACCGACCTCTCCCAGATCGTGAAGGCGTACGACGTCCGGGGAGTCGTACCGGACCAGTTGGACGAACCGCTCGCCGAGCTCTTCGGTGCCGCCTTCGCCACGGTGACCGAAGCCGGGGCGATCGTCGTCGGCCACGACATGCGGCCCTCGTCCCCCGGCCTCTCGCGGGCCTTCTCGCGCGGCGCGGCCTCGCGCGGTGCGCAGGTCACCGAGGTCGGTCTGTGCTCGACGGACGAGCTGTACTTCGCGAGCGGCAAGCTCGACCAGCCCGGCGCCATGTTCACCGCCAGCCACAACCCGGCGCAGTACAACGGCATCAAGTTGTGCCGTAAGGGCGCCTCCCCGGTCGGCCAGGACACCGGGCTCGCGGACATCCGCGCCCTCGTGGAGCAGTGGCGGGACGGCGGCGGCCTCCCGGAGACCTCCGCCACCCCCGGCGAGATCGTGCAGCAGGACGTCCTCGCCGACTACGCCGCCTATCTGCGCAACCTCGTCGACCTGACCTCGATCCGGCCGCTCAAGGTCGTCGTCGACGCCGGCAACGGCATGGGCGGCCACACCGTGCCCACCGTCTTCGACGGCCTGCCGCTCGATCTCGTACCCATGTACTTCGAGCTCGACGGCACCTTCCCCAACCACGAGGCCAACCCCCTCGACCCCAAGAACCTCGTCGACCTCCAGGCCAAGGTCCTCGAAACCGGCGCCGACATCGGCCTGGCCTTCGACGGTGACGCCGACCGCTGCTTCGCCGTCGACGAGCGCGGCGAGCCGGTGTCCCCCTCGGCCATCACCGCCCTGGTCGCCGCCCGCGAGCTGGCCAAGCACCCCGGCTCCGTCGTCATCCACAACCTCATCACCTCCTGGTCCGTCCCCGAGGTCGTCAAGGAGCACGGCGGCACCCCCGTCCGCACCCGCGTCGGCCACTCCTTCATCAAGCAGGAGATGGCCCGCACCGGCGCCGTCTTCGGCGGCGAGCACTCCGCCCACTACTACTTCCGCGACTTCTGGAACGCCGACACCGGCATGCTCGCGGCCCTCCACGTCCTCGCCGCCCTCGGCGGTCAGGACGGCACCCTCTCCGCCCTCGTCGCCGAATACGACCGCTACGCCGCCTCCGGCGAGATCAACAGCACCGTCGACGACCAGGCCGCCCGCGCCGCTGCCGTCAAGGCCGCCTTCGCCTCCGACGGCGTCTCGGTGGATGAGCTCGACGGCCTCACCCTCACCGCCACCGACTGGTGGTTCAACCTCCGCGCCTCCAACACCGAACCCCTCCTCCGCCTCAACGTCGAAGCCCGCGACGCCGACACGGTCGCCCGCATCCGCGACGAGGTCCTGGCAATCATCAGGGGCTGAGGCATTCAGCAGTCCGCCCGGGAATCCAGCCCGTCAGGCGTTGAGGGACTGGGGTCTGGGGGCGGAGTCCCAGCGGGTCCGGGCGGAGCCCGGTTTCGGGAAGGGGCGGGGCGGGGGAGACACCCACGCGCCGGGGAAGCCCGCCTCGCCCCCCAGCGATAGGCTCGTACCGCCGTACGTATCTCCACGCGAAGGACGCAAACCATGCCGCCGCTCGTCGAAGCCAGCCTCCTGGAAATCCTCGCCTGCCCGGCGTGCCACGCGCCCCTCCGCGAGGACACCGCCGCGAGCGAGCTCACCTGCACCGCCCAGGACTGCGGCCTCGCCTACCCCGTACGCGACGACATCCCCGTCCTCCTCATCGACGAGGCCCGCCGCCCGGCCTGAGCCCCAAGCCGTCAACCCCGGACCCGGAGGACAAGGATCAGGATGTTGGACGAGTCGCTGCTGGACGACCCCGAAGCCCTCGCCCGCGCGGACACCCGCGGCCTCCTCCTGGGGGTCGCGGCTGCCGGTGCCCGGGTCCGCATGGCCGCCCGCCTCGCGGACGAGGCCGGCATCGGCGCCCTGCGGCCGGACGGCCGCCCGCGCACCGTCCTCGTCGCCGGCCCCGGCCCCTCCGCTCCCTCCGCCGTGGCGGACCTGCTCGAGGCCCTGGGCGCGGGCAGCTGCCCGGTCATCCAGCTGCACCCCAGCGGCCCCGCCGCGTACGACCTGCACTGGAACCTCCCCGGCTGGGCCGGCCCGCTCGACCTCCTCCTCGTCGCCAGCCCGGCCGGCACCGAGGCGGGCCTCGCCGACCTCATCGAGCAGGCGTACCGCCGGGGCTGCACCCCGGCCGGCGTGGTGCCCGCGAAGTCCCCGATCGCCGAGGCCCTGGAGCAGGCACGCGGCATCACCATCCCGTACGCCAAGCCCCCCGCCCCGGAAGAGCCGAGCACCCCCACCGAGGACCCCGGCTCCTTCTGGGCGCTGCTCACCCCCCTTCTGATGCTCACCGACCGGATCGGCCTCCTCCACGCCCCGCCCGACGCGATCGAGGCCGTCGCCGACCGGCTGGACGACGTCGCTGCGAAGTGCGGCCCGGCCATCGCGACGTACAGCAACCCGGCCAAGACCCTCGCCGCCGAGCTGGCCGACTCCCTCCCGGTCCTGTGGAGCGAGGGCGACATCGCCGCACTCGCCGCCCGCCGCCTCGCCGCTCTGATCACGGCGCGCGCCGGCCGCCCCGCGATCACCGCCGAGCTCCCGGAGGCGCTGACCGCGCACGAGGCCCTGCTCGCGGGCGCCTTCGCCGGATCCCTCGACCCGGACGACTTCTTCCGCGACCGCGTCGAGGACCCACAGGGGCTGCGGCTGCGCCTGGTGGTCCTCCAGCAGCCGGACGCACACGCGGCCGGCGCCGCACCCGCCGCCCGCGAGCTGGCGATGACCCACGAGACCCCGCTCAGCGAACTCGCCCCGGCCGAGGGCAGCGCCCTGGAAGCTGCCGCAGACCTCCTCGCCGTCACGGATTTCGCCGCTGTTTACCTGGCGCTCACCTCCGACGGGAGATCATGAGCCGCATGTACCGCCTGACGAACACCGTGCGCCCCTATGCCTGGGGATCGACCACCGCCATCCCCGAGCTGCTGGGCACCGAACCGACCGGTGAGCCGCAGGCCGAGATATGGATGGGCGCCCACCCCGGCGCGCCCTCCCGCGTTACGCGCGACGGCGAGCAGGTCCCGCTCAACGAGGTCATCGACGCCGACCCGGCCGCCGCCCTCGGCGCCGCCACCGCCGACCGCTTCGGGCCGCGCCTGCCCTTCCTCCTCAAGGTGCTGGCCGCAGGCGCTCCGCTCTCCCTCCAGGTCCACCCCGACCTCGTACAGGCCAAGGCCGGCTTCGCCGACGAAGAGGCGCGCGGCATCCCCATCGACGCGGCGTACCGCAACTACAAGGACGCCAACCACAAGCCCGAGATGATCGTCGCCCTCGTCCCCTTCGACGGGCTCTGCGGCTTCCGCCGGCCCACCGAGGCGGCGGACCTCATCGAGGCCCTCGAGGTCGACTCCCTCAAGCCGTACGTCGACATCCTCCGCGCCCGCCCCGAGGACGCCGCACTTCGCGAGACCCTCGCCGCCGTCCTCACCGCCGACCCCGAGTCGATGGCCGCCTGCGTCACCGAAGCCGTCGAGGCCGCCACCCGCCTGGCCGCTACCCCCGGCCCGTACGCCGAGTCCTACGCGGCCTACGTCTCCATCGCCCAGAGCTACCCGGGCGACCCCGGCGTCATCGCCGCCATGCTGCTCAACTACGTACGCCTCCAGCCCGGCGAAGCCCTCTACCTCGGTGCCGGCATCCCGCACGCCTACCTCAACGGCCTCGGCGTCGAGATCATGGCCAACTCCGACAATGTGCTGCGCTGCGGCCTCACCCCCAAGCATGTGGACGTCCCCGAGCTCCTGCGCATCGTGCGCTTCGAGTCGGGCGACCCGGGCATCCTGCGTCCCGCGGCTTCCCCCGAGGGCGAAGAGCTCTACGACACCCCGATCGACGAGTTCCGCCTCTCGCGCTACGCCCTCACCCCCGGCGACACCCCCCGCACCCTCGACGACCGCACCCCGCAGATCCTGCTGTGCACCGAAGGCTCCGTCCTCCTCCGCTCCACCACCGACGGCGCCGAACTCACCCTCCCGCGTGGCGGTTCCGCCTTCGTCCCGGCCGGTGAGCGGGCGGAAGTGGCCGGTGAAGGCACCCTGTTCCGCGCCACTGTGGTGGCCTGACGCGCCGCTCCGAACCGGGCCTGCAAGAATGACCGCTCGCAAAGGCTGAGCAAAGGCCCGGGCCGAAGGAAGGGACATACCGCACATATGAGCGCGTCAGGCGGAACCAAGGCGATCGTCGCCGCACTGGGAGCCAACCTCGCCATCGCGGTGGCCAAGTTCGTGGCTTTCGCCTTCAGCGGTTCGTCATCGATGCTCGCGGAAGGCGTGCACTCGGTCGCCGACTCCGGTAACCAGGCGCTCCTCCTCCTCGGCGGCAAGAAGGCCACCAAGGCCGCCGACGAGGAGCACCCCTTCGGCTATGGCCGCGAGCGCTATATCTTCGGATTCCTCGTCTCCATTGTGCTGTTCACCATCGGAGGCGTCTTCGCGCTCTACGAGGGCTACGAGAAGATCCGCGAGCCCCACGCGGTAGAGCACTGGTACTGGCCGGTCGGCGTCCTCCTTTTCGCCATTGTCGCCGAGGGCTTCTCCTTCCGCACCGCCATCCGTGAGTCGAACGAGCTGCGCGGCAAGCAGAGTTGGGCCTCCTTCATCCGCACCGCCAAGGCCCCCGAACTGCCCGTCGTCCTCCTGGAGGACTTCGGCGCCCTCATCGGCCTGGTCCTCGCCCTCGTCGGCGTCGGCATCGCCCTCGCGACCGGCGACGGCATCTGGGACGGCATCGGCACCCTCTGCATCGGTGTCCTGCTCGTCGTCATCGCGCTGGTGCTCGCCTCCGAGACCAAGTCGCTGCTCCTCGGCGAGGCAGCCGGCCCCGAATCCCTGGCCAAGATCCGCGCCGCCGCGGTCGACGGTGACACCGTCACCGGTGTCATCCACATGCGCACCCTCCACCTCGGCCCCGACGAACTGCTCGTCGCCGCCAAGATCGCCGTCCAGCACGACGACACGGCCACCGAGGTCGCCCGCGCCATCGACGCCGCCGAAGCCCGCATCCGCGAGGCTGTCCCGATCGCCCGCGTCATCTACCTCGAGCCCGACGTCTACAGCGAAGCCTCCGCAGCGGCCGGCGCCAACCCGGCCGCCACCCCCGGCGGCCGATAAGCGCCGTTCCCTTCGGCCGATCGGTGTAGATTCGTACATGGCCAGACGTCGCTGCTGATGGCGGTCGGGCGGTGCGCACAACGCTCCGTCCGAGGGAGAGAGGGCCTCCGACGGGCTGAGCTGTGGTCCCGGGACAGCTATGTCCGCATGCTTCCGGACCGCCACAGCCGACAAGCCGATGTCCGCTCTCACCCCCTCACGCGAGGAGACTGCATGTCCTCCGTCACCAGCGACTTCAAGGTCGCTGACCTCTCCCTGGCAGCCTTCGGCCGCAAGGAGATCACCCTGGCCGAGCACGAGATGCCCGGCCTGATGGCGATCCGCGAGGAGTACTCCGCCACTCAGCCGCTCGCCGGCGCCCGCGTCACCGGCTCGCTGCACATGACCGTGCAGACCGCCGTCCTCATCGAGACCCTCGTCGCCCTCGGCGCCCAGGTCCGCTGGGCCTCCTGCAACATCTTCTCCACCCAGGACCACGCCGCCGCCGCCATCGCGGTCGGCCCCAACGGCACCCCGGACAGCCCGCAGGGCGTCCCGGTCTTCGCCTGGAAGGGCGAGACCCTGGAGGAGTACTGGTGGTGCACCGAGCAGGCCCTCACCTGGCCCGACTCGCCCACCGGCGGCCCCAACATGATCCTGGACGACGGCGGTGACGCCACCCTCCTGGTCCACAAGGGCGTCGAGTTCGAGAAGGCCGGCGCGGCCCCGGACCCGTCCACCGCGGACAGCGAGGAATACGCCTACATCCTCACCCTCCTCAACCGCACCCTCGACGAGAACCCGCAGAAGTGGACCCAGCTCTCCTCCGAGATCCGCGGCGTCACCGAGGAGACCACCACCGGTGTCCACCGCCTGTACGAGATGCAGCGCGACGGCACCCTGCTCTTCCCCGCGATCAACGTCAATGACGCGGTGACCAAGTCGAAGTTCGACAACAAGTACGGCTGCCGCCACTCCCTCATCGACGGCATCAACCGCGCCACCGATGTCCTCATCGGCGGCAAGGTCGCGGTCGTCTGCGGCTACGGCGACGTCGGCAAGGGCTGCGCCGAGTCGCTGCGCGGCCAGGGCGCCCGCGTCATCGTCACCGAGATCGACCCGATCAACGCCCTCCAGGCGGCCATGGACGGCTACCAGGTGACCACGCTGCAAGACGTCGTCGAGACCGCCGACATCTTCGTCACCACCACCGGCAACAAGGACATCATCCTGGCCGAGGACATGGCCAAGATGAAGCACCAGGCCATCGTCGGCAACATCGGCCACTTCGACAACGAGATCGACATGGCCGGCCTCGCCAAGATCCCCGGCGTCGTCAAGGACGAGGTCAAGCCCCAGGTCCACACCTGGACCTTCCCCGACGGCAAGGTCCTCATCGTGCTGTCCGAAGGCCGCCTGCTCAACCTCGGCAACGCCACCGGCCACCCGTCCTTCGTGATGTCCAACTCCTTCTCGGACCAGACCCTGGCCCAGATCGAGCTGTTCACCAAGCAGGCCGAGTACCCGACCGGCGTCTACGTCCTTCCCAAGCACCTGGACGAGAAGGTCGCCCGCCTCCACCTCGACGCGCTGGGCGTCAAGCTCACCACGCTCCGCCCGGAGCAGGCCGCCTACATCGGCGTCCCGGTCGAGGGCCCGTACAAGCCCGACCACTACCGCTACTGAGCCCAGCAGCAGTAGCCACCGGTCCCACCACGCAGGCCCCCGCCCCAGGCGGGGGCCTGCGCCATACCCCCGTCCCCGTAAGGTCGACCCATGCCCCGCGGCCGCTACTCGCTCCACGACACGCACGACCACACCCCCCTCGGTGAAGAACACTTCCACTGCGCCACCGGCCCCTCCGGCTGGCGCTACACCGCACAGACCACCCACCCCGACGGCACCCACGCAGGCTCCGTCGACCTCACCATCGACGACCTCGGTCGTCCCATCCGCCTCGAACTCCACGCCGCGAGCTGGCAGGTCCGCGGCGCAGCCATCGACGGCGTCACCTGGGTCCGCACCGACCCCACCGGTGAACACGCCCAGGAAGGCAACGCCGCCGCCCACGCCTTCAGCGGCGCATCGCCCGCGTTCTACATCGCGACCGCTCGACTGCTACGCCTCGAACCCGGCGCCCCCGCCACCCGCGTACGTCTCGTCGCATTCGAACCCCCCGTGCTCGCGCCCCGCACCCTCGACCAGGCCTGGGCCTTGATCAGAAGAGAAGCACACCCCACTGACAACGGCCTGCTGACAGTGGAGGAATACCAGGTCAGCGCCCTGGACACGGGCGAGCAGCACGCCGTCCATATCGCCGGCGACGTCGTTCTGTCAGCCCCCGGCATCGAACTCGAGGAACTCGAATCGCCACCCTCCGCCTTCGCCTGATCAGAGCCTGATCAGGCGGGCGGCGCGAACCCGGTGGACGGCGCGGACGCGGGCGCCGACACGGGTCCAGGCGGGGGCGCCGGTGCGGCTACGGGGACAGGCTGGGGCATCGGTGCGGGTGCGGGCGGCGGCGCAGGTACCGGGTACGGCCCCGCCGTCCCCCACTGCGAGGCCTGCGGTGTGGGCGACGGCTGCTGTGGCAAGGCGCCGAAGGCCCTCCGCGCGTCCCGAGCCTGCCGTTCCGCCACCACCGCCGCCAAGAACGCCGCCGGCGGCGTCCCCTGCGGCACCGGCGCTCCCGTACACGCCGTCACGTCATCCGCCAGCCGCTGCGCCATCGCCCAGCCCACCTGCGGGTCCAACTGCCGCATCCGGGACAGATACTGCCGCACCGCCAGCCACAGCCCATCGGGCACCGCCGAGAGATCCACCCCGGCGACCTGCGCGGCCAGCCACGGCGGCGGCGGGGGCATCAACTGCACCTGCTGGGCCGGTATCCGTTCCCGTACGACCAGGGTCCCCGCGAAGACATCACCCACCCGCCGCCCGCGCGCCGACACCAGCGAGGCGATGCAGGCGACGACCCCCAGCGTCATCTGGATCTCCACCACGCCCACCGCACCCCGCACCAGCGCATGCCGGAAGCGGATCGGGCCGCCGTCGTCCCGCACCACCCGCAGTCCGCAGGCCAACTTCCCCAGCGACCGCCCGCGCGTCAGCGTCTCCACGGCGATCGGCACCCCGATCAGGATCAGCAGCAACGCCGCCACCGACACCGCCGCAACAGCGGCACCGTCCAGCGAGGCCGTCGACGCCAGCAGCCCGATCGACAGGATGAGATACGCCCCCCAATACACGACGATGTCCAGCATCATCGCCAGCGCACGGCTCGGCAGCCTCGCCGGCTGTACGTCCAGCGCGACCGCCTCGCCCGTCACCAGTTCGCTCACTCGCGACCCCTCCTCGACGCCGTCCCCCGAACCCCGGTCCGACAAGTCTGCCCCGTCTGCCAAGCTGGGACCGCCCCGGCAGCACAGTCCTCATCCGCGAGGAGCGGCAGTTCATGGACCTCGATGTCTTCGTCGCAGCCCACCGTTACGAATGGGACCGGCTCGAAGCCCTGCTCCGCCGCCGTAGCCGGCTCACCGGCGAGGAAGCCGACGAACTCGTCGTCCTCTACCAACGCACCGCCACCCACCTCTCCCGCGTCCAGTCCAGCGCCCCCGACCCCGCCCTGGTGGGCCGCCTCACCACCCTCGTCGCCCGCGCCCGCAGCGCCGTCACCGGCGCCCGTACGTCCAGCTGGCGCGACGCTGTCCACTTCTTCACCAGCGCTTTCCCCGCCGCCGTCTACCGCTCGCGCCACTGGTGGGTGCCCACGGCCCTGATCTCCACGGCCGTCGGCGCCCTCATCGGCTGGTGGATCGCCGTCAACCCCCATGTCCAGTCGGCCATCGCCTCCCCCGACTATCTGCGCGAGCTCACCCGCCCCGGCGGCGAATACGAGTCGTACTACTCCAGCCACCCCGCCGCGTCCTTCGCAGCCGAGGTCTGGACGAACAACGCCGAGGCCACCGCCATCTGCCTCGTACTCGGCGTCTTCCTCGGCATCCCCGTCCTCTACATCCTCGCCACCAACATGCTCAACCTCGGCGTCGGCCTCGGCCTCATGGGCTCCGCCGGCCGTCTCGACACCTTCCTCGGCCTGATCCTCCCGCACGGCCTCCTCGAACTCACCGCCGTCTTCATCGCCGCCGGCACCGGCCTCCGCCTCGGCTGGACCGTCATCGACCCCGGCCCCCGCCCGCGCCGCGCCGCCCTGGCCGAAGAAGGCCGCTCCGCCATCGGCATGGCCATCGGCCTCACCGCCGTCCTGTTCGTCTCCGGCGCCCTCGAAGCCTTCGTCACTCCCTCCGGCCTTCCCACCTGGGCCCGTATCGGCATCGGCGTCGCCGTTGAGCTGCTCTTTCTCGCGTACGTCTACGTCATCGGCCGCCGCGCCGCCCTCGCCGGTGAGACCGGCGACCTCGAGTCCGCCGACCGCAGCGACGCCCTCCCCACGGCCGCCTGACCGGGGCTCCTTCGCCGATGTGCATTTTGGGCCCGTGACCTGCTAATCTCCTCTTCGCCCCAGGAAACCCGTTGACGCGGGTGGAGCGGGGAGGTAGATTAGAACGGTTGCCACGAACTCAACGGGTTCGAGGCCGGCGGCTAGGATCTAGCCCCCTTCCGAGAAATCGATCGCCTTTCTCATTCCGAGTGAATTCTTCGGATGGAACTGCGTGTCGTCATTTCGTGGAAGACCTCCGAATTCAGATCGGACAAGCGAAAGCCGATTAGGTCGGCCGGAGCGGCTCTGATAGAGTCGGGGAGCGCGAAAGCCGAAAGGCAGAAACGCTAAAGCAGAATCCCGCCGGCGGGAATCGGAACCGAAAGGGTCTGATAAGCTGGAGACACGAAGGGAAAGCCCG
>NZ_JBHYXC010000058.1:0-38353 GCF_042751495.1 Streptomyces sp. NPDC059373
GCGCCGCGGGCGAGCGCCTCGACGTCCAGCGGCTGCGCGTACTCCCGGTCGATCCGGTCGCGGACGCGGCGCAACCGCGCGAGGTCACTCAGGCGCTGCGCCGTGTCGGGTGTGCTGGTCACCCATGAAATCGTGCCACGTCGCGCCAGACATGCCTAGCGCCGCCGGCGTCCCACCCCACTCCGCGTCCGCTCCGGCCCGGTCTGCTTCGTCGTTAGCCGTCGGGCGCCGACGGCGCGTCCGGCCGCGCGATGGAGTAGATCTCCGGGGCAGCTGTTCAGCGCCTGCGGCGTCGTCGGGCGCGGGCCTTGCTCCAGAACCAGCCGGCGGGGGGTGCGTCACTGCGCCAGGGCTGGGGTTCCGGGGCTTCCCGTTTCCAGAGGGCGCTGAGCATCCTGGCCCTGCCGGAGAGCTCGTGGGCCTGGGCATTGCGGACAAAGGCTTCGTCGAGGACCACGTCGTCCCAACTGTCGTCCCGAGGAGCAGATTCGGTTGTCATGGCGGATGTTCCCGGTGGTCGGTTGACTGAGAGGCGCCTGACGCCTTCGTATCCTTGGTACGCGCCGACTCTTAAGAGCGCGGTGAAGAAGATCGCCCGCCGTCCGCATCATCTGCATCCGTGCACTCGGACCTGCGGCTCATTGCCCCGGCAGCCCGTTACGGGGCCGGGTTGGCCGTAACCACGCCGTCCCGGCTCCGCCTGCCCGTAGGTGGCAGTTGGGTGGTGTGCCAAGATGCGCGCCATGCCTACTGTTGATCGCTATCTCGCCGAGGATGAAGAGCTCATCCACGTCACCCGGCAGCACTGGACCCAGCTCGTCGGCGAGTTCGCAGTGTTGTGTCTCATCTGGGCAATAGTCGGGGCAGCCGGCTGGGCGCTGCCGGATGGCCGGGACTGGGCCAGGACCGGGACATACGTGGTGCTCGGTGTGGGACTGCTCGTCTCCGTGTGGTTCTGGCTGGTCCCGTTGTTGAAGTGGCGCAGCACGATCTACATCCTGACCACACGGCGGATCCACATGCGAGCCGGTTTCCTGGCCAAGACCGGTCGCAGCATCCCGCTGGAGCGGGTCAATGACATCTCGTTCGAGTCTTCGCTGTGGGAGCGGATCATCCGGTGCGGGACGCTCAAGATCGAGTCTGGTTCCGAGCAGGGTCTGATGACCTTGAAGCACGTTCCGGACCCCGAGGGGCTCAAGACCATGGTCTATGAGGCCATGGACGACGAGCAGGATCGCGAACACGCGGCCAACGGATGACGCCACCGGCGCGATGACCGCTGGGCGGCCCCGGACACCTGCTCTTGTGCGACCGTCGACGTTGTTCCGAATCCGTACCGGCGTCCCGTTGGCGGGACCTGCCGGAGCGAGGCTCCGGCTTCAGACGCGATCGATGGCTTTTTGGACTCCGGTGAGCTTGTTCTGGGGCGCGTTCTCGCGGCGCGGGAGCAGCAGCGGGGTGGCCAGGAGGAGGACTCCGGCGACCGCGATCGCGGTGCGGGGGCTGGTGACGGCGGCCAGCAGACCCCATACGGCGGTCAGGGTCGCGATGGCGGCGCTGCTGCTGATCGACCAGGCGGTCAGGGTGCGGGCGACCCGGTCTGGGGCGGTGTGGTCGAGCCGGTAGGTGGCCAGCATCGGGTTGAACAGGCCGATGAAGGTCACCAGTCCGAGTTGGAGGGTGATGATGAGTACCATCCCGGGAACGCCGGGCCGGACGAACGCCAAGCCGACAGGCCAGCACGCACGCAGCACCCCGGCGGTGCGCATCACCTTGTGCCGCCCGAACCGCGCCGCGAGTGGCCGCGCGAGGCGTGAGCCGACGAGACCACCGACGCAGGGGGCCGCGAACACCAGACCGTACTGCCAGGGTGCGAACCCGAGGCCGCCCAGCAGGAGTACGGCGAGCAGCGGCTCGGAGGCCATGATCAGGCCGTTGACCACGATCACGTTGAAGAACAGCGGGCGCAGCGTGGGGTGGGTGAGGATGTAACGCCAGCCTTCGAGCAGATCGCCTGCCCGCAGTCGCTGCGCACCGGTCCGCGTGGGGTGCGGTTCCGTCCCGCCGATGGCGCGGATGCCCAGCGCCGAGAGCAGGTAGCTGACCGCATCGGCCACCACGGTCGTCACCGGGCCGAACAGCCCGATCGCGGCGCCGCCGAGCGGTGGTCCGACCGTGGTCGAGGTCCACGTCGTGGATTCGAACCTGGCGTTCGCGACGAGCAGGTCCTCCGGCGGCACGAGCGCCTTCAGATACGCACCGCTGGCCGCGTTGAAGGCGATGTTGGCCGCGGCCACGACGACGGAGACGACGAGGAGTTGGACGAAGCTGAGCCGGCCCAACGCGAACGCGGCGGGGACACTCATCAGCGCCGCGAACCGGGTCAGGTCCATCGCCACCAGGACCGGCCGCTTACGGCGGAACTCGACCCATGGACCGAGCGGCACCGCGACCAGGGCTCCCACGGCCCGCCCCGAGGCGGCCAGCGCCGCCACCTGGGCCGGCCCGGAGTGCAGCACGAGGACCGCGATCAGGGGAAACGCACCGAACCCGAGCCCCGTGCCGTACGAGCTGACCGCATACGCCGCCCACAACCACCCGAACCGCCGCCCCAGCGCCCGCCTACCTGTCATACCCAACGCACCTCTCGCCGACCTGAACAACCACACGCTGACCATGGGCATCAAAGCGAGTAGCAGACGGCAGGATCAAACAACCGACCCGCAAGGAAAGCACAACCGATCGTTGTGCAGATAGCCTGGCCGGCGTGGATCTCGATGCTGTGCGCACCTTCGTGACCGCTGCGGACGCGGGACGGTTCCAAGACGCCGCCGCCGAATTGTCGATCACCCAACAGGCCGTCTCCAAACGCATCGCCACGCTGGAGAAGACCCTCGGCGTGCGGCTGTTCACCCGCACCGCGCGAGGAGCGAAGCCCACCATCGACGGACAGGCGTTCCTGCCCCACGCCCGCGATCTCCTACGAGCCGAAGAGCGGGCAGTCGCCTCCGTACGTCCCGGCCGCCGCGCGCTGCGCGTCGACGTGATCGGCCGACGGCTCGGCCCGGCTGCCCTGCTGGGCGACTTCCATCGCGCGCACCCCGAGGCCGAGCTTGATGTCGTGACCCTCTCCGACGCCGACGCGGCCATCGACGCCATCCGGTCCGGCACGATCGACGCGTCCTTCCGCGCCGTCACCATGCCCGGCCGGCAGCTCCCCGACGACGTCGAGGTCGCCCGGGCCTTCGACGAGCCCGTCCAGCTTCTCACTGGACCGGCCCACGAGTTCGCCGCCGCCCGCGCGGTCACGCCTGCCGAACTCGTCGGGCACCGGATCTGGATGCCCGGTCTTGTTCCCGGAACCGAGTCGGCCGCCTACTACGCTGACCTCGCCGCCGCGTTCGCGCTCACCATCGAGATCACCGGCCCCGACTTCGGCACCGAGCCCCTGCTGGACACCATCGCCGACTCCCGGTCACTGGCGACCTTCGTCGGCGAGCAGACGCGCCTCGTCTGGCCCGCCGACCACGGCCTGCGGCGCATCGCCGTGCGTGATCCGACACCGGTCTACCCGCACTCACTGGTATGGCAGTGCGACAACCCGCACCCGACACTCGCCGCGCTCCGCGACCACCTCTGCTCCGGGCGGTTCCACCACTCTGACGCCGAGACCTGGACATCGGCATGGGCACAGTCGTCAGGACCCACGGACTGTCATGGCGGCGCGCCCTAGAGGTCTCGCCCGGAGCGCCGGGCGGGCCTCACGGACGCCGAGGCCACTCAGGTTTCACAGGCGACGCCGTCTCCGTCACGGTCGAGGCCGGACCTGTAACCCGGGTCTCCCTGGTAGAGGGGCGCGGCTCCAGCGGCACGGACCTCCGTGCAGTTCGCGTAGTACGTCGAACCACCACCACCCGAACCGCCGCCACTGCCACCAGCAGCCTGGGCAGTGACCGTCGTCCGCACCGTGGTCGTGGCCTTCACCGTGACCGTCGCGGCCGGCTTGGGCGTGGGTGTGGGCTTGGGCTTCACCGTCTCGGTGGTAGTCGCGGTAACCGTCACAGCCGCGACGGGAGCAGGCGATGACTTCGCCGCCGGCTTACTGCCAGAGTTGCCGCTCGCCCCCGCACCAATGCCGAGGAAGAAAGCGAACCCGATCGCGGGCAGCACGTACCGTTTCCGCGCCCACCTCGGCCGGGCCCCCGGGGGCTGCCGGACGGGCTGAGTGGGTTGCCCCCATTGCTGCTGTCCCCATTGCGGCGGCTGAGTCATTACGTCCCCCAATGTGCGGTACCTGAGGGCAAGACCGTACTGCCGGGAACGCACCCCGCAACCGTGCATGAACCAGAAGTGACACTCCCGTGATGCGACAGGCGCCGAGCAGGGACACCGAGGCCAACTGTTGGAGGCGCATGCCACAGTGACCCTCCGGAATTCGGGTGCGAGACCCAGCCGGCGAAGCGGCAGGGGTCGGCCTGAGGGGGCCATCGCGAAGGTCGGCGGACCCCTCACCCTCATGCCGAGTGGTCAACTCGACGGAGCTCTTTGGGTAGGGCCGTTACCCCTGCGGGGTGATGCCCAAGGACCGGATGAGCTGGGCCAGTTCCTCACGGAAGAGCTTTTCCGGGCTGAGGGCCTGAGTCTGCAGGTGGCCGTAGATCTCGAGTGACACCAGGCCGTGCAGGTGGCTCCAGATACGCAGGGCGAGGGCTACGGCGGCCGGGGGCAGGTCGGGGAAGGCCGGGCGGACCTTGTCCAGCAGACCTGGGTCGAAGTCGGACCACTCGAAGTCGCTGTCCGCGTAGCGGTTTTCGGCGTGCGGCCAGGCGGCGGCCGCCAGCGCGGTGATGCCGGTGCAGACACGGTGGGCGGCGTCCGGGGCGGCGCCGCCCTCGGGGGGGCGGTAGCCGGGTACGGGGTCACCGTAGATGAGGCGGAAACCCTCGGGGTTGGCCAGTGCCCAGTTCCTGAAGGCGCAGGCCCATGCCTGGATCCGGGCGGCCGGGTCGTGAGCGGGGGCGGCGTCCCAGGCGGCGTCCACCGTGTCGGCCAGCGAGGTGTAGACGTTGTTGATCAGCGTGGTGACCAAGTCGTCACGGGCGGCGAAGTAGCCGTAGATGGCGTTGGCCGTCATCCCCATCTCTCGAGCGATGGCCCGCAGCGTGATGGCATCGGGCCCGCCCGAGGCCATCAACTCCAGCGCGACCTTCTTGATCTCGGCGGTCGTCTCGGCCCGCAACCGCTCGCGGCGCCCTTTGGTGCTTCCCACGGTACCCACGGTCAGCCACTCTACAGCGTCATGATGCTGAGTGCCGTATCAGTACTTCACACTGTATAGTCTCTGTGTGCCGTGAAGAGAAGACAACGGCAAGGGCAACTGACGCATGAGCAACCACCAGGGGAGAACCATGCACATCGGAGTCATCGGGGCCACGGGCGGCATTGGCAGTCGCGTCGTCACCGAAGCACTCGGCCGGGGGCACCACGTCACGGCTTTCAGCCGCGACACCACGCGGATCGACGAGGACCGGAAGAACGTCGTCTGGCAGAGCGTCGACGTCCTCGACGCCGACGCCATCGCCGCCGTCATACCCGGCCTCGACGTCCTGATCAGCGGGTTCCAGCCCGGAAATGCCGCTGAGGACATCGCCGACACGGTGGCCCGCTCGATCGCCGATCCCACGGTGTACGCCACCGCCGCGCGAGCGCTCCTGAAGGCGCTGGAGCGCCATCCGCGGACCCGGCTCATCGTCATCGGCGGCGCCGGCAGTCTGGAGATCGAGCCCGGACTCGTACGGGCCGACTCCGACGAGCTGTTGCACGAGACCCTCGACGCGATCGGCTTACCGAGGGAGTACGCCGCCGCGGTGCGCGGCCACCGGGACGCCCTGGACGTCCTGCGCACCTCCAACCGGTTGTGGACCTACTTCAGCCCCGCGGAGGACATCGCGCCCGGCGAGCGTACGGGCCGGTTCCGGATCGGCGGCGATCAGCCGGTCCTTGATGCGGACGGGCGCAGCCGCATCTCGGCGGAGGACGCCGCCGTCGCCCTCGTCGACGAGGCGGAACTGCCCCGCTTCGTCCAGCGCCGCTTCACCATCGGCTACTGAATTGACGTCGGCGGCCCCATTCGCAGCCGGCGGGGGCCCTGGCAGCGCGGCGCCGCGTCGGTACTGACCGGGTGTTGACGCAGACCCGGGATCCTCGGGGGGGAAGTCCGTGAACTTCCCCCCCGAGGAATATCGGGCTCTGTCGTCAGCAGGGCGTCTGGTCAGGGAGAGGTCTCGCGGCAGGGAAGCAGGTCGCAGCGTTCGGCTGCGGGCTGTTGCTTGTTGACGGCGGGGAGCGCCGAGATGAGTCGGGAGAGCGCGAGAAAGTCCGCGTGCCGATCCGCCACCGACTCGTCTTCCGTGTTCACCGCCAGGGGACGAACGTACCGAAGGTTTACGCGGGCAACTGCACGCCACTGGGCGACTGATGATGCGTCAGCGTAGAGTGGGGATGACGGGACGCCTGTCGACGACGACGGGGGAGGCGGCGCGCACATGACCACGAACGAGCACGCGGTGACGGTGACACTCGACGGGGCCAAGGACCCGGCCGAGGATCTGCGCAGGCTGGAGCTGTGGCTCCGTACGGACGAGGCGCTGGCGCCGTTGCTGGAGCACCGCGAGCGTCCGGGCGGCGACGCGATGGGTATCGGCTACGACCTGTTGGTCCAGGTGCTCCAGGAGACCCTTCAGGTGACCGCGCTCAGCCTGCTGCGCTGTGTTTACGACCATCTCCGCAACCGCCCGGCCGACGATCTGAAGGTCATCGTCCAGGCCCGGGACGTGCAGGTGGTTCTGACCGGCCGGGACACCCTCACCCGTGGCGAACTGGAGGCGATGGCGGCCCGCATCCGCCAGGCCATCGGCGAGTAGGCCGGCGGGCGCAGGTATGGCCTACGAGCCTTTCGCGTCCCGTTCGCGGGCGGTGCTGATCGGGGTGGCGAAGTACGAACATGCCCTGGATTTCGCCAACATCCCGTCCGCCAACGCCAACACGGCCCAGCTGCGGGCCGTCCTCACCTCCGGCGCCCTCGGTCGGCTCATCCCGCGCACCGTGGAGACGCTGGACGAGCCGGCGACCCGGGACCGGGCGCTGGAGGCGATCCGTACGGCGGTGGCGCAGGCGCAGGACCTGCTGTTCTGCTATTTCAGCGGTCACGGGTACATCGACCTCGAAGGGGACCGGCCCGAGCTCTACCTCATGACGCGCGAGTCGACGAAGGCCGGGGCACGCCTCGACGGCATCCCGTACACCGCGCTGATCCAGCTGCTGGCCTCCTCACGCGCGGACCGGGTCGTCCTCGTCCTGGACTGCTGCTTCGCGGGGAACGCCGGGCTGCTGCCGCTTCCCGACCGGCCGTTCTCGCTCATCACCTCCTCCCGGGTGGGCTCGCGCATCCACAAGGGCGACGGCATCGACCCGACCCCCTTCACCACCGCTCTCGTCCGCGTCCTGCGCGAGGGCACGCACACCCACGACCCCGTCACCGTCGGCACGCTGGGCATCCGGCTCGGCGAACTGGCCGCCGAGCAGGGCGAGATGCCCGACGCCGACTACGACCCGTGGCAGCCGACCGAGCGTTCCAGCGGCGGCGCCGGCGACACCGTGCTCTCCCAGGCCCGTCGGCCCGTCCCGACCCCCGCCTGGCAGCGCGCCCTGGGCCGCTTACGGCTGCGGCTGCGCCGCATCGTCGGTTACGCGGCCTTCGGCTGGACGTGGACCGCGGGGCCCGGCCAGCCGCTGTGGCACCGGGCCGTCGGCGGCTGCACCGCGCTCGCCCTGCTGGCCGGCGGGGTCACGGGCTACACGGCCGCCAACCGCCCGGCGCCGCTGTGCCCGGCGCCGCTGGAGTTGCGGGTGCTGACCTCGCCGGAGACGAGGGGTGCGGTGGCCTCCGTACTGGACGCCTTCCAGGAGAGCGCCGAGGCCACGATCCCGCTGACCGGCGACGGCAGCCGCCCGCGCGGCTGCGGCCAGATCAACACCACGGTCTACTCCGCCCCCACCGACAAGGTGGCCGCCGCCTTCCGCGACTCCGCCGCGTGGGCGGAGCCCGAACGGGCCTGCGCGTCGTCCACGTCAGCCACCTGCCACAGCCCGCTCGTGGAGGTGGGCGCCCACCCGGATGTCTGGATCCCCGAGTCCTCGTCCGCGTACACCCGGGTCCAAGAAGCGGCCCAACGCCCGGAAAGCGTCGTGGACTTCGGCACGCCCCGCACCCTGGCCCGATCGCCCGCCGTCGTCGCGGCGACGGAGGACCTGCCCGGCGCGGAGCGCACCGGCAGCACCCTCGCCCAGCTGGTGAAGGCCGCCGGCGACAAGGGCGTCACCGTACGCAGCGCCGACCCCCGGTCCTCCGACGCGGCCCTGGACCTGCTGCTGCACCTCCCGGCCTCGGCCAGGAGCTTCACCGCCACCGACGACCGTGAGCTGGTCTGCCAGGCCCGCACCGGCCTCAGCGACTCCCCGCCGCAGCGGCTCGCCCTCCTCACCGCCGAGTCCACCGTCGCCGCCCTCACGACGAACCTGGACTCCCGCCCGCCGTGCCTGGGCGACTCGACCGATTCGTACGCCGTCTACTACCCGCGCGACGTGCCCCCGCTGGACCTCACGTACATCCCCGTCACCTGGGAGACCAGTCATTCCGACCGCGCCGACCGCACCGCCGCCGTCCAGCGCCTCGCCGCCTGGCTCACCTCCCCCTCCGGGCAGCGCGAACTCGCCGCCCAGGGCTTCCGTACGACCGCTGCCGCCGCCGGCTCGTGGCGGGACTACCGCTACGCCGTCCGCCCCGTCACGGGCGGCGGTTCCGCGTCGGCCGCGCGCATCTCCGCTCTCCTCGCCTCGTACGCCGCCGCGGGGGAGGGGCGCCGCGACGTGCTCTTCGCGGTCGACGTCTCCAGCTCGGCGTACTCGGGCGGCAACATCCCGGTGATCAGATCCCTCCTCACGCGCGCCGCCAAGTCCCTCACCCCCGAGGACCGTTACGGCATCCTCGCGGTCCCCGGCGACACGGTGCTGGCCCTCGGAACGCACAGCGGCGGCCAACTCGACGCCGCGCTGCGGGCGCTCGGGGCCGTCAAGCGCGATGCGCCGATCAGCGCCACCCTGCAGGACGCGCCCAGCTCTCTGTCCGTCCTCGTCCTGGTCACCGACGACGAGGACAGCGCCCGCGCCACCGCACCGGATCCGCCACTGAAGATGCCCGTCGTGGTCGTCTCACTGGAGGACTTCGGCTGCGCGCTCGCCTTCAACAAGAAGCTCACCGAGCACGACGGCACCTGCATCGACACCTCCGAGGACATCGCCGACCGCCTGGTGGAGGCCCTCACATGAGGCTCCTGCCGGGGCCCATCCCGGTCGTCGTCGGAGCGATCCTCGCCGCCCTGGCGGTGCTCACCGCCTGCGCCGGCGGCGCCGCTCCCGCCCCCGGCCCGGCCCCCGAGACCTCCCGCCCGCTGCTGGTCGCCAGCGGCGCCGACCTCACCAGCTCCACGTCCGCCGGAGTCCGCCGCGAGCTGATCGACGAGTGGAACCGACGCAACCCCAAGCGGCCCGCCCAACTCGTCGAACTTCCCCGCGCCACGGACGACCAGCGCAGCGAACTCGTCGGCGCCCTCCAGTCCGGCACAGCCACGTACGACGTCGTCAACCTCGACATCACCTGGATCCCCGAGTTCGCCGACAGCGGCCTCATCCGGCCGCTCTCCCCGTCCCTGCTCGACGGCGACTTCCTCCCGCAGGCCGCCGATGCCGGCCGCTGGAAGGGCAAGACGTACGCCGTCCCCTTCAATACCGACGTCGGCCTCCTCTACTACCGCACCGACGACCTCATCAAGGCGGGCCCCCGCCCGGCCGACCTCGCGTCGTACCAGCGGCTCGGCGATCTGCTCGCCGCCGTACGCCCAACCGGGCACACCACCTATACGACCCAACTGCGCGCCTACGAGGGCCTGACCGTCAACACGCTGGAGGCGTTCTGGACCGCCGGCGTCAACCTCGTCGACGGCGAAGGCCGCTACATCGGCACCGAGGCGGACCTCCGCAGGGGCCTCGACGAGCTGAACCGCCTCACCACCGCCGACTACCTCAACCCCGAGTCCCTCGAGGCCGACGAATCCGTCAGCCTCGCCGAGTTCGCCCAGGGCGCGAGCGTACTGATGCGCAACTGGCCGTACGCGTACAACCGGCTCGACGCCGCCCTCGACCCCTCCTCCTCCGCGACCCGCTTCGGCGTCGCCCGGCTGCCCGGCGTCGCCGCCCTGGGCGGACAGAGCCTCGGCGTCACGGCCACCAGCTCCCGACCGGACGACGCCGCCGACCTGATCCGCTTCCTCACCGGCAAGGACAGCCAACGCGCCCTGCTCCAGGCCGGGTTCGCCCCGGCCCGGCAATCCGCTTACGGGACGCCCGACAGCGCCTGCACCCCCGGCAACCCGGACGCCTGGTACTACGACCGCCCCGACGGCAAGGGCTCCGAGCCCTCCGCATCCCCCTCCGGCAGCGGGCGGCGCCCCGGCTACACCACCCTTCTGTGGTGCGCCCTGCGCGAGGCCCGCGCCCGCCCCGCCACCAGCCACTACGTCACCTTCACGCGCCTGATCCAGCGCGAGGTCCACCACATGCTCGCCGCCCACACCGGAGTCGACGTCACCGCCCGCCGTCTGCAGGCGCGGCTGGCCAAAGCCCTGGGCGGCCGCTGAGATCCGGCCGTCCCGGAAGGCGAGGCGTCGGGGAAAGTCCATCGTGGTGTCGCCCATCGTCATGAGGCACGACGATCACGGGATACTCGCCCGCGGTCAGCGTCTCAGCGACGTGCCGCTCACGTTCTCGGCCGGGCCAGTTGGACAACGCCTCACCGGACTTGCCCTGCCTGTGGCCGGTCCACCAGGACATCCGGCCGTCGCGATGCCTCTGTCCGGGGAGGGCGGCCCGAGCTGCGTGACCAGGCCGTGCAGGGCCGACCGGAAAGCCTCGACGAACAGGGTCGGTTCGGCGTTCCCCGCCACATCGCCGAAGTGTCTAGCAGCGTCCCGAACGCCCCGCGCAGCGGCGCCGATGTCGCCGCGTCGGCGAAGGGGAGGCCGGTATCGCGTCGTCGCGCGCGGGGTTGCGCTCGGCGAAACCCCGCTTGCTGCGGAAGTGACCGTAGAGCACGGGCCGCGCTCGGCCAGTCGGCGCGTGGTCACGGCGTCCCAGCCGAGGGACTCGGCTAGGACGACGTGCTGATGAGCTCGTCGGTGACCCACCGTGCGACGTCGGCGGGGTAGGGCGCCGGCAGTCCGAGGACGATGTGCCGGAAGCCGGCGTCGAGCGCGTCGCCGATCGCGTGCTGGGTGACGCTGGGCTGGTCGTAGGAGACGGGCAGGTGGATCGAGCGGGTGATCGAGGCGGGGTCGCGACCGATCTCGGCGCAGTAGCGGTCCAGCAGGGCGCTGCGGCGGACGCCGTCGTCGATGTCGCCGCCTGGGATGTTCCACAGGTCGGCGTGCTCGGCGACCACGCGCAGCGTCGCGGACGAGCGTCCGCCGATGAGGATCGGCGGGTGGGGGCGCTGGACGGGCTTGGGGTTGCCGAACGCTCCGGTGAGGTGGTGGTAGGTGCCGTGGTGGTCGAACGGTTTCTCCTCGGTCCACAACCGCCGGATCACCGTGCAGGCTTCGGCGAGGCTCCCCACGGCGTGCGCGGCGTCGTGGTAGGGCAGGCCGTGTGCTTCGTACTCACGCCGGGCCAGGGGATGGCTGGGTCGTGACCCGGCGCCGATGCCGAAGTCGAGCCGTCCACCGGAGACGATGTCGACGGTCGTGGCGATCTTGGCCAGCATCGCGGGCGGTCGGAACCGGTTGCTGGTCACCAGGACGCCGAGCCGCAGTCGTCGGGTGTGGGCGGCCAGGGCCGAGAGCAGTGTCCAGCCTTCGTAGGTCGGTCCGTCCGGGTCGCCGCCGATGGGCATGAGGTGATCGAACAACCACGCATGCTCGATCTCCGGGATCGTGTCCGCCTCGCGCCAGACGCGCAGGACGTCGTGGTAGTCGACCTGCATGGGGGCGGTGATGATCCCGAAACGGGGCGGGGGTGTGTGTGGCATGGGTCTCTTGGTCCTTTCGACACCGGCAGTGCGCCGACCGGGCGCGGTACCGAGGTTCAAGCGGAACGTGTTTCCGGAAGATTGCGGGACTTGATTCGCTTGGCCGATCGCAGCGAGGACGTGGCGTTCACCCGCGAGGAGCCGCAGCACGTCGGATCTCGGCGGGTGCCGGCGTGTTGGAGGAAGAACAGCCTCTCGCCGGGCACCTGCGCGATTCCCGCGGGTGCGGGAGCTGCGGGAGAGGATGTGGAGCCTCTCCCCTCGGACGATCAGCGGCGCCGCAGTGACGGGTCGAGCAGCGCGGGCGGCGTGTCGAACTTCTCGTGCGCGGCCAGGTCGGTGCCGGGGGCGACGGTGGCGTCGATCGCGTCGAGTACGTCGGCGGAGAGCACGGTGTCAGCGGCGGCGAGTTGCGAGTGCAGGTGGGCCAGTGTGCGGGGGCCGATGAGCGCGCTGGTCACGGCGGGATGCGCGGTCACGAATCCGAGCGCGAGCTGGATCATGGTCAGGCCGGCCTCGTCGGCGACCTTGGCCAGCTGCTCGACGGCGTCGAGCCTGGCCCGGTTGGAGGGGATGGCGGTGTCGAAGCGTTGCGGCATCAACGTCGAGCGGCTGGTGGTGATTTCCTGGCCCTCACGGATCGCGCCCGACAGCCAGCCCGAAGCCAACGGGCTCCACACCAGCACACCGAGCCCGTACTCCTCGGTCACGGGCAGCACGTCGGTCTCGATTCCGCGCTGCAGGATCGAGTAGCTGGGCTGTTCGGTGACGTAACGGCTCAGATGATGCTCGCGAGCGGTCCACTGGGCTTGTACGAGGCGGTATGCGGGGAAAGTCGACGAGCCGAAGTAACGGATCTTTCCCGCGCGCTGCAGGTCGGTCAACGCCGACAGCGTCTCCTCGTCGCCGGTGCTCGGGTCCCACCGGTGGATCTGGTAGAGATCGACGTGGTCGACACCGAGACGGCGCAGGCTGTTGTCCAGCTCGGTGACCAACCAGCGGCGCGAATTGCCCTGATGGTTGCGCTCGTCGCCCATGGCCATGCCCGCCTTCGTGGCCAGCACGATGTCGTCGCGGCGTCCGGCGATGGCTTTGCCGACCATCTCCTCCGACTCGCCGCCGCTGTACCTGTCGGCGGTGTCGATGAGGTTGATCCCGCCCTCGAGAGCGGCATCGACGATGGCTGTGGCCTCGTCCTGGGTGGTGCGCCCGATCTCGCCGAAGTTCATCGCGCCGAGCGCGAGGGAGCTGACCTGCACACCGGTGCGGCCCAAGGTGCGGTACTGCATGACCGTGTCTCCTCCATTGCGGATGAAGCGTGGTGACAAATGCGTGATTGGTTGTCGGCCCCCTGCTCTGGCATCATGAGCAAACGGAACCTTGTCCCGTTTGACGATACGGAACGTTGTCCCGTTTAGCAATCTCGGTAACGGAAGGAACGACGCGGTGAACGACAGCGACCGGAGCGCAGGGCACCCAGCCCCGCCCAAACGAGCGGACGCCCGGCGCAACAAGGAGACTCTGCTCGACGCGGCCGCCGCGGTCTTCGTCAGGTCAGGCGTGGAAGCGCCGGTACGCGACATCGCGGCCAAGGCCGGCGTCGGGACGGCCACGATCTACCGCCACTTCCCGACGCGAGCGGATCTCATCATCGCCGTCTACCGGCACCAGGTCGAGGCCTGCGCCGAGGCCGGTCCAGCCCTGCTGGCGACCAGCGCAACTCCTCACGCCGCACTAGGGCGATGGATCAACCTCTTCGTCGATTTCCTGGTCACCAAGCACGGACTCGCCGCCGTGCTGCAGTCCGACAACGCCGGCTTCGACACGCTGCACGCCTACTTCCTCGACCGCCTCCTGCCCGTGTGCAGCCAGCTGCTCGACGCTGCGGCCGGTTCTGGCGAGATTCGATCCGACCTGGAGGCCTACGAGCTCATGCGCGGCGTCGGGAACCTCTGCATCGGCGCAGAAAGCGATCCCCACTACGACGCACGTCGACTGGTCGAGCTCCTCATCGCAGGACTACGCCGACCGCACTGACGATCGGTTCGGCAGTCGACGCAGGCCGGCCACCCCTGCGGCGATCAGCGCGAAGCGCGGATCCTCGGCGGCCCCGCTGGGGCCGTCGAGGCTGAAGTGGAGGTGACGCTTTCGCTGGCCGTCGCGACGATCAGCTGGTGGCGGTCGGCCCGCTCACGCTCCTTGCGCTCCTGCCGGCACACCTCTGACCTAGCGATGCTAGACATTCGAGCACTGACCCATCTAGCATTGCATCACAATCTAGCGATGCTAGAAAACGCGACAGACCCAAGCCTCGGGAGGGGTCATGCAGAACGCACTGGCCGTCATCACAGTCGTGGTCGTCGGACTGCTGGTGGGCGTGGAGTTCGCGGTGGCGGCCTTCGTCAACCCGATCTTCGACCGGCTGCCGAACGACGGCGGCCTCGCGGCCCGCAGCGACGGAGCCCGGGTCCTCGGCAAGGTGATGCCGTTCTGGTACGTCGGCTCGGTCGTACTCGGTGCGATCTGGGCGGTTCTGGCGTGGGGCGACGCCAGGGAGGGGCTTGTCGTCACCGCCACCGCCTTGCTCGTCCTGAGCGTGCTGATGGCGATCACCCTGCTCGTCCCGATCAACTCCCGCGTCGCCCGGTGGACCCACGACAGCGTCCCGGCGGATTGGAAGCAGCAGATCGGCCGCTGGGACCGGTTCCACTCTGTGCGCGTCGGCGTCATCGTCGCGGCATTCGTTCTGCTGGTCGTCGGCCTGACGTGACGCCCAGGCGTCTGCGGAGTCCAGGCTCGGCTCACACCGTTACCGCCGTCCTTCATGGCGCAGGTACTGGAATTGCGGAGACCCTCCGTGACACTTGAGGAGTCCGCAAAGCGGCTGGTCGAGTGCTCTGACCGGGAACGTTCGCCGGGGTGGTCGTCCGGGCGGTTGGATGCACGGTGACATCCGGTTCGGCTGCTGGGGGTGTCGGACCGAGACGGCACGCACCGGCTCCATCGGTCACATAGGGAGCGAGAGCAGGCGGACCTCTCCAGCAGGCCAATTCGCGCCGTCGCGCAGTGGCGTCCACATGGTCCGCAGCGGCATGATCACGGGCCCCGGGTTGTTCGACATGGACGTCCTGTACGGGGACACAGTGAAGGGCTTCGCTGATCTCACCGACCCCCGGATGAACGAGGCCGTGTGGCGCACGCTCGACCCGGGGGCCCTCGGTTTCAAAGGTGCTGTCCTGGCCGAATGCCGGCCGGTGCGGTCAGGCGCCGCTGGTGTCTGTTGGTGCCTCGCCGCCGAGCATGGCGAGAGTCAGCACGTTGCCGGAGATGCCCCAGCCGCCGTCGGGGACCTCTTCGATCAGAACCATGGTGGTGGCGCGGGCGCGCTCGCCGTAGAGCTCGACATACAGCTCGGTGGTGCGGGTGACGATCTCCTCCTTCTGCTTCGGGGTGAGGGTCTTCTCGAGGACCTTGAAGTTCGCGAAAGGCATGACTGGTCGTTCCTTCTCTCAGTGGGGCGTTACAGGGAGCTGCCTGCGGTGAGCAGGCTGTCCAGCCCGATGCGGCGGAAGAAGTCGGCGCGGATGCGGTCGGCGACCGCGGAGACAACTTCGCTGCCGTCTCGACTGGGGTCTATGTGGGTGCGCAGAGGCCGAGTGCCGTGCTTCATCGCGACCAGTCGCGCGACGTCTTCAGCGACCTCGGTCACATCGGCGTCCGAAGGGATGAGCGCGGCCAGGCGCTTGCCCAGATCGCTCATAAGGGGTTGGTGACGCTGGTCGTAGGCTTCCGCACGGTCGACGTCGGCGGGGGCGCCCGCGTTGGCGAAGTGGTTGGTGCCGGTGGTGAACGCACCGGGCACCACGATCGCGGTGTCGATGCCGAACGGGAGCACTTCGGCGGCGTAGCGGACGGCCAGGGCGTCCATCGCGGCCTTGGCGGCGAAGTACGGGGCCAGGAACGGGGGGCAGCCGCCGCGGGTACTGGAGCTGCCGATCCACACCAGCAGCCCCGAGCCCTGCTCACGCAACTTCGGCAGGGCGGCGCGGTTGACGCGCTGGGTGCCCAGAACATTCACGTCGTACAGGTCCGCGAACTGCTCGGTGGTGAACGCCTCGGCGGCGCCCAGGACCATGTGCCCGGCGTTGTGCACGACCGCGTCCAGCCGGCCGCGCTCGGCGAGGATCCGGTCGACCGCGGCGTCGGCGGAGTCCTGGGAGGTGACGTCCAGCTCGACGGCGTGCACGTCGACCCGGTGGTCGGTGCCGTAGCGCGTCAGGTCGGCCGCCGCGGTCGCGTTGCGGGTCGCGATCTGGCGGATGCCCGCGTACACGGTGTGACCGGCGAGGGCCAGAGCACGCACGGACAGTGCCCCGATGCCGCTGGAGGCCCCGGTGACGAGGATGACCTTCCCTGTTTCGTCGTTCGTCATGACAGGGCCTTTCGTTGATCGATGGAATGGCTGCGGGCGGTTCAGATGATTCCGCCGTTGGCGCGGATGACCTGTCCGTTGATCCAGTGGCCGGTCGGGGAGGCCAGGAACGCGACGACCTCGGCGATGTCGGCCGGGGTACCGAGGCGCTCCAGCGGGGGCTGGGCGGCCAGGTGGGCGATGGTCTCCTCGTCCTTGCCGTCCAGGAACAGGTCGGTGGCCGTGGGGCCGGGCGCGACGGTGTTGGCGGTGACGTCCCGGCCCCGCAGCTCCCGGGCCAGGATCAGCGTCAGCGCCTCGACCGCGCCCTTGCTGGCCGCGTACGCGCCGTAGCCCGGGAAGGCCAGCCCCACCACGGACGTGGAGAACGTCACGATCGCGCCGCCGGGGCGCACACGACGGGCGGCCTGCTGGAGGACGACGAACGCGCCGCGGATGTTGGTGCGGTGCAGGTCGTCCAGGACGGCCAGGTCCAGCTCGGCGATCGGAGCGAGTTGCATCCGCCCGGCCGCGTGCACGACTACGTCGACGCCGCCGAATTCTGCTTCGGCCGCGTCGAACAAGGCCGCGACCGCGCGTTCGTCGGCGACGTCCGCGCGCACTGCGATCGCCCGGCCGCCGCTGGTGACGGCCTCCTTCACGGCGGCTTCGGCCTCGTCCTGGTTGCCGGCGTAGCCGACCACGACGGCGTACCCGTCGGCGGCCAGCTTGCCGACGGTCCGGCGGCCGATGCCGCGCGAGCCGCCGGTGACGATCGCGACACGGGGTGAGGCGGCGGGCTGGGCCGAGGCAGCGGTCCCGTCGGGGGAAGTGGGGACAGGCATGGCTGACTCCTGTGGTGGAAGGGGGTCGGGCCGCGGTCTTGCCGTTGCCCTGCTGCGTCCTCCACGATCGGCCGGTCCACCGTCCCTAGCCAGGGCTGCGTCTACCCAGGGGATGCCACCCCCTGGCTGCGCTCCGGCGTACGAGCGACCATGGAGGGGTGAACCTTCCAGAACTCGGTGCCTTCCTCAGGACGCGCCGCGACCGCATCCGCCCCGCCGAGGTCGGTCTCCCCCAAGGCCCGCGCCGGCGCGTCCCCGGGCTGCGCCGCGAGGAAGTCGCGCAGCTGGCAGGGCTGTCGGCCGACTACTACACCGAGCTGGAACGCGGCAGCGCGAAGAACGGCGTGCAGCCCTCGGCCCAGACCCTGGCCGCCCTCGCCCGAGCCCTGCGCCTGAACGGCGACGAGCGCGACCACCTGTTTCACCTGGCCGAACGGCCGATCCCCCCGTCGGCACACGGACCATCGGCACACGTGCAGCCCGCGCTCCTCGGACTCCTGGACCGGCTGTCCAACACCCCCGCGCGCATCATCACCGACCTGCACGAAACCCTGGTGGAGAACGACCTGGCCCTGACCCTGCTCGGCAGGTCCCCGGCAGGCCGCGGCCCGGCGGCGAGCCTCGTGTACCGCTGGTTCACCGACCCGCAGGCGCGCGAGATCTACCCGCCCGAGGACCACCCGCACCACTCCCGGGTGTTCGTGGCCGACCTCCAGGCAGCGGCCGCCCGGCGCGGCCGGGACGCGGAGGTCACGAAGATGGTCGCCGTGCTACGCCGCCGCAGCCAGGAGTTCGCAGCCCTCTGGGACACCCACGACGTCGCGGTGCGCCGCATGGACCACAAGAGGATCGTCCACCCCATGCTCGGCGTCATCGAACTCGACTGCTACAACCTCCTCAGCGAGGACGGACGGCAACGCCTGCTGTGGTTCACCGCCCCGCCCGGAAGCCCGGGAGCCGAGCAGCTCGAACTGCTGTCTGTCGTAGGGACCCAGGAGCTGAGCGTCACGGAGGGCATGGCACCGGAGAGGTTGTCCGCAGCGGCTCGGGTGATTCCTTCCATCTCTTGATGCGCTGGAAGGTGACACTGCGGCGGGCGAGCAGGCTGCGTAAAGTCTCGCGGCCGATCCGGATCACCCGGCCGTGGACTTTCCGCAGGTAGGCGACGAGTTTGCGCAGTGACCAGCGGGTGAAGGGCTGGCCGAGTTTGGCGGGGCGGGTGGCGGCCGTCTGGATGACGAAGTCCTTGTCGTCAAGGTTGAGTCGGCGGGGACGGCCTCCCGCCCACTGAGGGTCCAGGCAGGCCAGGCCGATCTCGTTGAAGCGGTGGATCACATCTCGGACGGTGTCCTCGTCGGCCTGCACCAGCTGGGCAATCACTGGCACGCGGTTCCCGCCAGCCGAGGCCAGCAGCATTATCGCGCGCCGATAGTGCACAGAGTTGGTACTGCCCCGACGCACGATCTGCTGCAGCTTCTGCCCCTCCTGGCCGGTCAGTCTGCGCACACGAACAGGCTCGGCCACCGCGCCTCCAGCGGTCGGATCGGACGTCACCTCACATCCAACCGCTCCGAGCACCAACCCGGCGAACCTACGCGGTCACAGCACTAGCCGCCGGGCGTCGAGGCCCGGGACGTCGGTGCGGCAAGCTCGGCCAGGTGGTGCAGCGAGTTGGTGAGATGCTCAGGGCCGAACGGCGGGAACTGGATGCCGCGATCCCGGATGAACTGCGGCACCGCCGACCAGTCGTAGGTGAGCGTGACCTCAGTCTCGGACGGACCGAGCGGCGCAAGGTCGTAACGCCAGATCCAGCCGCCGAACTCCAGGTGACCGTCGCCCTTCTCCTGCCCGGTCAGCCAGCCAATGGCGCGCGGCGGGTTGAGCACCTGGACCTTGTTGACCACCTGGTAGTAACCGTTTGGATGGTCGGCGTGATACATGTCCATCCGGAAAATCTGCCCCACCTCGGTCAGCGGCGCCCGGTCGACAGATTCCTCAACCCAGCCCGTGCCATCGATCGCAGAATGAGTCCTCGGGTCCGCCAGCACCGCGAACACCCTCGCGGCGGGCACGGCGACAGTCAGGGTGGCGCTCACGTTCTCCTGGCCCACGGTGTGCACGCTCCTTGTCATCTCATCTCGGGCCTCCCGCAGGCGCGGAAGGGGGACGTTCCCAACATGCAGACGACGCGGCGAGGCGGAATTCATCGGTCGTGTGGGCGGAACCCGCACCCGTGCCACCCATGGCGGGCTTGTAAGGGCCAAGTTTCGAGGGCCGGGGAGGCAGCTTCTTCCGCGGCTCAGGCTACGCCGACGACTGCAGTACCGGCCGGAATTACTCGCCGGACTTCTCGCGAAGACCGGACTCGACCCACAGACCCGTTGAGAGCAGCACTTGAATCGCAAACTTCCCAGACGGCTCAGGAATGGCGGAGGTTTTCTCAGCGGTGATCATTTCCGATCCTGCCTGCGGAGGAGGATCGGGCAAGGGTGGCGGTCTACGCTCGCGGCATGACGATCATGTATGAGTGGCGGGGCGACTTGGACAACGCCGCGGTCAATGCGCTGCATGCAGAGGGCTTCAACCATCCGACCCTGGATGTCGATTGGCTGACCCGTGTGCAACGCCACAGCCTCGGCTGGGTCTGTGCACGTGATGACGGTGACCTCGTCGGCTTCGTCAACGTCGTGTGGGACGGCGGCGTTCACGCGTTCATCCTGGACACTGTGGTCGCGGGGGGCCACCGCCGGTCCGGGATCGGAGCCGAACTCATCGCCGAGGCCGCCCGGCAAGCCCGCGAAGCCGGATGCGAGTGGCTGCATGTCGACTTCGAGGACGACCTACGGTCGTTCTACTTCGACGCCTGCGGGTTCAAGCGGACAATGGCAGGTCTCATCGCGCTCTGAGCCGGCCTCGCTGCACGACGCCCCCGGCCATGGACAGCCGTCAAAACACGCCCTCGTTGGCCGCCGGACGGCCGCACCGAGTTACACCACCCCTAGGGACGTGACCTTGGACCGTTGCCGAAGCCGCAATGGTGGGGTCTGCGGTGCCCTCAGCAGGTGCCTGTCACTCCGGCGCCGAACGGGGGCGGCCGACATCGTCACGCGGAGCGGAGAAATCCTCAAGGCTGCGAAGATACGTCAGGCCGGGGCGACCAGAGAGCCGTGTCTCGCCGGTGACGGTGAACCCTGTACGGGCCAGCACGGCTCGGGACGCCGCGTTGTCGAGGGTGGTGGCGGCCCGCAGGGCGGTCAACCCGTACCTGTCGGCGGCAAGGCCGAACACCTCCCGCACGGCCGACGTGGCCAGCCCCCGACCCGCGGCCCGCTCTGCGATCCGATACCCGAGCCCGGCACCGCCATCCGCCACGTCCACCAGGTTGACCCGCCCCAGCACCTGGCCCGCAGCGCCGACCAGCACGTGGAAATAGCAGACCCCGGCCTCCTGCTCGGCCAGCAGGTCACGGTGCCGCTCGTCGAACCGGGCGAAGTAGTCCTCGCCTCGATCAGGGATGGACGCTGCGAAGTAGGCCCGATTCTCCCGCTCGAAGGCGAGGAGCGCGGGGGCATGGTCCGGACGAAGCAGCTGCAGCTCGGGCATATTGGAGAACTTCTGCTCAGTTGCCACGGCCTGACCCTACTCAAAACGTGTACCTGCTGCGCTTTTTTTCGCCGGGCAAGGGCGTTGTCGTGGGTCGATGAGGAGAAGCAAGATGTAGTGATCCAAGACTGGGAAGGTCGTCGACGAGGGCACGCATGCCGAGTGCCTGGCGACGGGCGCCATCCCCGATCACGAGACCGTGGTCCGCATCCCGGCGCGCATGGCGTCGATTCTCAGGGCGGCTGCCGATGCCGTCGAACGTGCCGAACTTTGATGAGCTGCTGAGGTCGGCCGAGCACTCGGCCGTCCGTCTGGAGATGCGCGCCGCGTACGGAGTGGACGACGAGGCGGCTCTCCGGTCCGGACCGTGGCCGTCCTATGGCCGGGGTAGGAGGGCCAAGGCGGTTTCGGCGATCGCGCGCAGCGAGTCGGGGCTGCTTCCGCCTTTGCCCAGCGCTTCGATCCCGCGCAGCACGGCCAGCAGGAGCCCGGCGAGCCGGGCGGGGTCCGCGTCCGGCTTGATGTCGCCCGCCCGCTGCGCTCCCGCGATGCAGGAAGAGATCAGCTCCTCGATGGCCGCGAACGTCCGGCGGGCGGTCGCCGCGACGGCTGGATCCTGCCCCGACAGCTCGGCGGTGCCTTTGGCGAGGAGACAGCCACGCAGGAAGACGTCCGAGGCGGTGGCCTTCGCCACCGCCAGTACATGCGCGCGCAGCCGTTCGTAGGCGCCGGCATCCGGGCCGTCGAGGGCCCGACGCACGGCCTCGACCAGTCCGGCGCAATGGTCGTCGAAGGTGCGCAGGAACAGTTGGTGCTTGTCGCCGAAGGCGCCGTAGAGGCTGCCCTTGCCCAGACCGGTGGCCGCGGCGATGTCGTCCACCCGGCTCAAGCCATGTGACGCGACAGAGGGCGCAGCACTCACGGCGCCGACAGGGCCCGGTCGGCGAACAGTCGGGTGGCATTGATCAGCCCAGCGACGCAGTTGCCGCGCGCAGGTCCTCCAGGGCTGCCAGTGCATGAGGCGCGAGCCCTTCTGTGTCATCGCGATCGCTTTCGGACCACTGGGCGTAGCCCCGCTTGAACGCGAGGACTCCCAGCTCGCCCGCGAGGTGCGCAGTCGACTCGGGGACACCTCGGGCGATGAGCGCGGCTGTCATGGCGGCCGCGAGACCGACGCTCTTGAGGGCGTCACGCTCCTGAAGTTCGGTGCTGGCTGCCACAGCTGCTTTGAGGCGGGGGCCGAGTTCGCGGTTGGTCGGCCCCATGGCGCTTGATGCGCGCTCGAGACCGGCTGCCACCGCCTGGAGCGGGCTGGCGCTCGCAGGCGCCTCGGTGATGCCGTCGGCGAGCAGCCTGCTGAGCGTCTCCTGGCCGGCGACCAGTAGCTCTCGCTTGTCGGAGAAGTACCGGAAGAAGGTGCTCTTGGTGACGCCGGCGCGCTCGGCGATCTGCGTCACTGTGGTTGCGTCGTACCCCTGCTCGGTGAACAGGTCGACGGCCGCAACGACGAGTCGCTGGGCCGCCCCTGGTTGCCATCTAGCCATGAGACCAGAATAGGTGATGGGACACCTGTCCCGTCACCGTGTAAGGTCAGTGATGGGACAACAGTCCCATCACTTTCAGGGAGAGCTCATGCACGTCTTCATCACCGGCGGTACCGGCACCATCGGCTCCGCCGTCGTCGCCGAACTGCTCAGCAACGGCCACACCGTTCTCGCACTGGCTCGCTCGGACGGCTCCGCGCAGACCCTTGAGAGCGCCGGCGCCAAGGTGCTGCGAGGAGATCTGGCGGACCTCGACGTCCTGCGGTCCGGCGCTGCGCAGTCCGACGGCGTGATCAGTCTGGCGTTCGGACGCGACTACAGCAGTCCGGATGCGCTCGCGCAGGCCATCACCGAGGAGAGCGCTGCTCTCGCCGCGCTAGGGCAGGAACTCATCGGAAGCGACCGCCCGATCGTCGCGGTCTCGGGTACGCCCTGGGTGCCGGATCGCGCCTCCACCGAGGCCGATCCGCTGCCGTCCGACGGACCGGTTGGCGGTCGGGGCCGTTCGGTCAATACGCTGCTGGATCTGGCCTCGAGTGGTGTGCGCAGCACGGCTGTCCGCATGCCGCGCACGGTCCACAACGAGGGCAAGGGCGGATTCGCCGGCCTGTTGACCGATCAAGCGCGCCGCACCGGAGTGGCCGGCTACCCGGGCGACGGCACCCAGCGCTGGCCGGCCGTGCACGCGCTCGACGCAGCGGTCCTGTTCCGTCTGGCCCTCGAATCGGCACCGGCCGGGACAGCCTGGCACGCCGTGGCCGACGAGGGCGACGCGGTGCGGGACATCGCTACGGTCGTCGGCCGACGGCTGGGCCTGCCGGTCGAGGCGGTGTCGGAGGAGACCTTCGGCCCGTTCGGCCCGATCTTCGCCATGGACCAGCCTGCATCCAGCACCCACACCCGCAACGCCCTCGGGTGGCAGCCGACGCACCCCAGCCTCCTCGAGGACCTGGAGAACATTCAGCCCTGACGGGTTTCGACAGAACACAGACTGAGCAACACCGGCCGTCAGCCCTCGTCCCCGTCGTCGGCGTCGGGGTCACGGAAGGGGCGCAGTCCCTGACCGGGTCCGCTGGCCTTGATGTTGAACAGGTAGCGGCCCAGGAAGTTGATGTGCCGGTCCTTGAGCGGGGAGAGGCGGGCGACGTCCTCGTCCTTGATGTCGTAGCCCTCGGCGCGGAGCTGGGCGACGGCGGCGTCGAGGTAGCGGGTGTTCCACAGGACGACGGCGTTGAGGACCAGGCCGAGGGCGGCGAGCTGGTCCTCCTGGCCCTCGCGGTATGCCTGGCGGATCTGGCCCCGGCCGCCGTGGCAGATCGCGCGGGCCAGACGGTGGCGGGACTCCTGCACGGTCAGCTGCCGGTTCATCAGCCGGCGGTAGGTGTCGTCGACCGGGTCGACCAGCGCGAGCAGGTGCATGGTCTTGTCGATCCGCCCGTACTCGGCGAACGCGGCGCCGAGCGGGGTCGGGTGGCCCTCGCGGCCGAACATCCGCAGCAGGTCATAGGCACGGACCTGGTTCGTGATGAGCGACCCGGCGACCCGGAGCATGTCCGGCCAGTGCGTGGCGATCCGTTTGAGGTTCACCTTGTTGCAGGCGATGGCCTCCAGCGGCCCGTACCCGGCGGCCGGTGCCTCACCGTCGGGCAGGTCGGCCCGCCAGAACCTCTGGTCCGAGAGGTCGCGGAAGCGCGGGGCGAAGCGGAAGCCGAGCATCTTGTACAGGCCGAAGGCCATGTCGGAGTACGAGGCGTTGTCGGTCGCGACCATCTCCGGCTTCACCCCGCCGTCGAGGTTCAGCAGCGTGTCCAGCGTGTAGAGGCTGTCGCGCGGGGTGCCGCGTACGACCATCGCGCCAATCCCCGCGACCTGGTCATTGACTGCATTGAGCCAGGTCAGGCCCCTCTTGTACCCGTAATACTTGGGTGAGGGGCCGGTGTTGATGCTCTTGACGGGGACGACGAAGCGCAGCCCGTCGACGGACGCGAGCAGGCCGCCGCCCCACATCTGGGCCAGCTCGATGCGGGACTGGGCGGTGATGAGCGCGGCATTCGCCGCGGCGATGGTGTCGGCGCGTACGTAGTTCTGGTCAACATGGGACAGGCGCGAGCGGGTGAGCGCCTTGTTCTCCGGGTCGGTGACCGGCGTCAAGCCGATGTTGCAGCTCTGCGAGACCAGCAGTGCGACCAGGGAGACGAGCAGCCCCTCCATGCGGGTACGCCGCTCGGAGACGTGGCCGAAGGCGTCGAGGAATCCGGTCCAGGAGTGGACTTCGAACAGCAGGTCCGGCAGGTCGATCCTGGGGAGCATCGCCTCCGTGGTGTTCTTCAGCCAGGTCAGCGACTCCGGCTCGCCCACCGCGCCGAGCTTGTCCACCGACAGCTAGGCGCGGCCGCCGCCCTCGGGAACGACGATCTCCACCTTCGCGTCGTCCCCGGCTTCCTCCAATCGGTCGGCCATCTGCCGCCATGCCGCGTCCAGCCCGCGTAGGAGCCGGGCAAGGTGTTCGTCGGCGTCCTCGGTCAGGGACAGGCCCGCCAGGATGTCCCCGCGCATCGCCTCCCACCGCGGGCCGTCCAGCAGCCTCGCGCGAGGGTCGGACCAGCGGTTCGACGGGGCGGCGAACACGTCGCGCCGGTTCAGCGCGCGGTGCAGCTGCTCCAGCACGCACACCACGTACGCGTCCCGGTCGACGGCGCCCTGGGGCAGTTTGGCGTTGGAGAACACCGCCCGCTTCCACACCGCGGGCACCAGCTCGGCGTCGACCTCGCGGGGCAGCAGCGGCCGGTCCTTGACCCTGCGGCGCGCGAGCGCGGGCAGGTGGCGTACCGCCTTCAGCAGGCGCCGCCCGGCCGGGGCCGCGCCCAGCGCGTCCGACTCACCCAGCAGCGACAGGAAGGGGCGCACGGTGTTGTAGCGCAGGGCGAGTTTCTCGCGCATCGCCGCTTCGGCCGACCCGTCGTCATCCGGCATCAGGGCCTCCACGGTCGCCACCGTCGAGGAGACCGCCGTCCGCGGCACCGCCTCCTCCACGGCCGCCCACAGCGCGGCCACGTCCAGGTCCGCGTCGTGCTCGGCGACCAGGTCCAGCTCCTCGGTGAGAATCTTCGACGCCTTCGCCAGAATCCGGGCCGCCTTCTCCAGCTGCGGCAGCATCGCGAGGCGTTCGCGATCCGAGGCGCGCCGCGCGGGGCTGATCAGCCGGTTCGCCATCAGCAGCGCGAACAGGTCGAGCGCGTCGTCGACCGCCTGCGCCTCCAGCTGACGCACCACCGCGGTCAGCAGTGCGGTACGCCGCGGCTCCGGGGACCGCTCGATCGTCTGCGCCTTGCTCAGCTGCCCGTACCGGGCCAGCGCGGACAGCCTGTTCACCGGCACCCGCGACAGGTTCACCCGGCCCAGCGCGAACGCGGAGATCTCCTCCACCCGCTCCATGGCCCGCACCATCGCGGTGCCCGTCGTCTTCACCGGCGGCGTGCGCAGCCGCTCCAGCTCCGAGACCCGCTTACCGTCAGGCACTTCGAGCAGCTGAGCCAGCGCCGGCGCGAGCGCGGGATCAGCCCGCCGCGCTGCGCGGGCCACCGCGTCGTACAGGCGCCGCTCGGCCGCCGTACGGGCCTCCGACACCTGCCGGGCCAGCACCGAGACGCCGGGCAGCAGCACCCGGTTCTTGCGCAGCCAGGTCACCGCGTGGTTGAACAGCGCCACCGGCCCCTCGGCGTGCGTCCACGCCCGCCCGTACAGGAAGCTGCGGAACTCCCGGCCCCACTTCGGATCGGTGAAGTCGCGGTACTTGAACCGCTCCTGGACCTCCTCAGCGTGCTCGTACGGCGTCCGGCGGCGCTCCGGGTACCGCTTCACGCACGACGCGTCCTCGATGCCGAGCTGCCCGGCGAGGTACTCGACGACCTCCCACGGCACCGCGAGCGGATCGTCTCCGAGGAACCGGCCGATGTAGCGGACCGTGCAGATCTGCACCGCCATCCCCAGCCGGTGCGTGTCCGTACGCCGCAGCGCGATCAGATCGCGGTCGTCATCATCGAGGAAGAAGAACCGCTCCAGCTCCGGGCGCGTGGGCACTGCGGTGAATGCCCCGTACGCCTCGGCCTGCTCATCAGTCAGAAACTCCACCGGCACGGCCTGGACCGTAGCCCCGGGAAGACCCGCCCAGCGGGTATCGCCGAAGCCCAGCAGCACCACGGGCCGGTGTGCAAGCCGAGCAAGATCGATCTCACCGGCACTTTCTGTACCTCAACTACTCACACCCGTGACCGTGCAGAAGTCGCTGCCCCTGCTCGCCCAGCCCGCGTCGGTGATCCTGCTGGCCTCCACCACCATCCATCAAGGCGCCGACCGAATGGGCGTCTACGCCGCGTCCAAGGCGGCCGTGCGCAGTCTGGGCCGTTCGTGGGCCGCGGAGTTGGCCCCGCGTGGCGTGCGCGTCAACGTCATCACGCCCGGCCCCATCGCCACACCCGCGATCGACCGCCTGGCCGACCATCTCGGCCAGAGCGTTGAGAACCTCCACGGAGCGCTGGCCTCGCAGACCCCGCTGCAGCGCATGGGCCGTCCCGAGGAGGTCGCAGCGCTGGCCGCATTCCTTGCCGGGCCGGAGAGTTCGTTCATCACCGGTGCCGAGCACTTCGTCGATGGCGGACAGATCCAGGTTTGACCAGCCGTGAGGAGGCAGCGCCCGCCCCGCGGTGAACTTGATGGCACGCGAAATGACGAAAGGAAAAGTGGCGTGAGCAGCAATATTCGAGCGATGATCGCAAACGTCGAAGTCGAGAGCCTTGAGGCTGCCATTCCCTTCTATCGTGAACTGGCTGGGGACGTCGAAGTCAGGCGATTCCCCTACCGCGAGCTGGAGTTGGCACTGGTGGGGCCGTTCCTGCTGTGCTCGGGCCCGCTGGAAAAGTACGTACCACAGACGGCGACCGTCATCGTCGACTCTTTGGACCCCATGATCGAGGCCCTGAGCAAGGCGGGCGCCGAGGTACTGGAAGCACCGAACGACGTTCCCAACGGCACGAGGATCGTGGCTCGCCACGCGGACGGCTCCGTCTTCGAGTACATGCAGCCACGCACATGAAGTCCAACGGTGATCACAGCGGCACTGCTGAAGGCCGTGTCCGATCAGCGGACGTCGCTGCCATCGCGCGGCCGCGGGAGCGAGGATGGGCCGGCAAGCGGGGTGAACGTTCGACGTGGGAGCGGAGCGTATGAGCACAGTCACCGTCACAGGGGCCACCGGGAAGACCGGCCGGGTCGTGGTCGCGGATCTGGTCGAGCACGGGTTCGACGTGCTGGCCGTCGACATCGCGGTGGGACCCGCCGAGCGGGCGTGGGCGAACGGACTCGGTGTGCCGCTGCTGTGCGCCGACCTCACCGACTACGGTCAGGCCGTGGACGCCCTCAGCGGAGCCGGAAGCGTCGTCCACCTGGCCAACATCCCGGCCCCCGGCCTCCACCCGGCCGCCCACACCCTCACCACCAACACCTCGATGAACGACAACGTCTTCCTCGCCGCCGCGCACAACAAGCTGAGCCGCGTCGTGTGGGCGTCCAGCGAGACCACCCTCGGCCTGCCCTTCGATGTCCCGCCCCGCTACGCCCCCGTGGACGAGGACCACTATCCCTTTCCCACCTCGACCTACGCCCTGTCCAAGGTCCTCGGTGAGACCGCTGCCGAGCAGATCTCCCGTTGGTCGGGCATTCCCTTCGTGGCCCTGCGCCTGTCCAATGTCCACCTGGTGGAGGACTACGCCCTGGTGCCCGGGTACTGGACCGACCCACACGCGCGCAAGTGGAACCTGTGGGGTTACGTGGACGCACGCGACGTGGCACAGGCGTGCCGGCTCGGGCTGACCGCCGCCGTCGCGGGCGCGTCCAGCTATGTCATCGCCGCAGCCGACACGATCATGGACCGCCCCTCCGCGGAACTCCTCGCCACAGTCTTCCCCGACGTGAAACTGACCCGTGAGATCGGCACGTACGAGACGCTGCTGAGCGTGCGCCAGGCCCGTGAGGTGCTGGGATACGAGCCGCGGCACTCGTGGCGGGACACCGTCGGCAACTGAGACGTCGGCCAGTGCGCCGGGGGCGGGCACGAAGGAGGCCGGGCGGCCGGCGGGGTCAGCGGGCCGCCCATGCCTCCACCGCGGTCGTCACCGGCGCCCCCGTACGCGCCGACTCGTCGATGGCCAGCGCCAGCAGATGGTCCTGGCAGCCCTCGGCCAGCGGATACGGTTGCGGGCCGGCGTCCCGGGCCCATGCGCCCGTACGGCACAGCAGGTCCACGACGGCGAGGTCGTCCTCGGACAGGCTCGCGCCCAGATAGTCGTTGCGCCACACCACCCGTCCGTCGAACGAGATGTGGTGCACCTCCGCCCCTTCGAGGTTGAGGTCGGTGCCGGTGCGGCGACGCACCAGCGGGGACTCCACGGGCGTGCGCGGATCGGCCATCCGCACCACCGTGTCGTCCACGATCTCGCCGAGCGAGCCGCGGACCACGATCCGCCGGGCGCGCAGCGGGTTCCACCACTGGTTGTCCGTGAAGTCGTACAGGCCCGTGCGGGCCCCGCCGAAGTCCAGGAGAGCGAGGGTGGTGACGGCGTCCTTGGGCGTGAGGTCGTCCGACCAGCCGCCGGGGGACAGCGGGTCGGCGAGCGGGGCGGTGAAGGCCCGGGCGGTCACTGTCACGGGCCCGCAACCGGCCCCCAGCGTGCGCCGGATCAGCGACATCGCGTGATACATGTGGGTCGAGGACACCTGGACGGACGTGACCTCGCCGATCACCCCTTCTCGTACGAGGGCGATACGAGCGGCGTGGCCGGGCATCAGTGTGTACTGCTCCGCGACCTGGACGAGTCCGCCGCCCCCGGCGCGTCTCGCGCCTCCCACGGCATCCCACAACTCCCGAAGCCCGCGCACGTCGGGCGCCGGCGGTGTCTCCGCGAGGACCGGCACCTCGCGGCTGACGAGTTCCCGTACGACCTGGGGTGTGACCTCCCACGGCACCGACGGGATCACGAACTCCGGCCCTGCGGCGCACAGTTCGCCGACCGTCCGGAAGGCGGGCATCCCCCACTCCGCCTCCACCTGGGTGACGCGCTCGGCCGAGCGCGTCACCACGCCAGCCACCGCCAGCCGTTCGGGCAGCACCCTCGCCAGCCGGGCGAAGAACTCGGCCCGCCAGCCACTGCCCACGATGCCGAACCGTATGGGTGCTGCGCTCACGTGTCCGTTCCTCCCCGCATCCGGGCCGCGAGTCTAACCCGGCGACCATTGCCACGCGCCGCCGCGACGGCGCACCTGCCCGGGGCATACGGGACCTGGACATGACGGCACGTACCAGGCGTCGCCCGGGAGTCGGAGCGCGGTCCAGGACCTCCTAGATCCGGTCCACCTTCGCCTCCGGTCGGGGTCCGGGGGACTCCTTCCACGTCTTGGTGCGCGGGAAGGTGACGCCACGGCGGGCGAGCAGGCAGCGTAAGGCCTCGCGGCCGGTGCGGATGACCCGCCCCCGTGCACCTTGCGCAGCCAGGCGACGAGCTTGCGCAGCGACCGGCGGGTGAAGGGCCGGCCGAGCTCGGTCACACGGACAGGCTCGGCCACCGCGCCCCAAGCGGTCCGAGCCGGCCGCTACTGGGCAGGCCATCCGATCGCGTTGAAGATTGCGACGGGGTCCAGGTAGTCCCGCCAGTGCGTGACTTTGCGGTCCTTGATGGTGATCACAGAGACGAAGTGGTTGTCGTAGGTCCGCCCGGTCTGGACTGCGTGCCCGTGCACCGCGTACTCGAGCACGATCACCGACGCCTCACGATCCCGGTGAACGGCCAGTTCGTCTGCGCTCCGCAGGACCATGGTGCTGCCGTAGCCGCGGTACAGCTCGGCCACGGCCCGGCGTCCCTCAACCCGTCGCGGGTATCCGGGAACGGAGATCACGTAGTCGAAGATCACGTCTTCGGCCAGCAGATCGAAGAAGTGCCGCCCGTCGACGAGGCCTGCCAGTCCCTCCTCGATGATTCGGAAGAAGGGGTCCAGCGCCGCGAAGTCGTCGAACTCGTCGAAGTCGTCGATGGGCGTGGTCACTTGGCTGCCTCATGGGTCCATGCGGGTGCGTTCCGCCGGGCGAAGTCCTGGAAGGTGGTCGGCGGCCTGCCCGTGACCTTCTCAATGTCGTCGTTCGGCAGGGAGCCGTTGCCGGAGATGATGGTCCCCGTCAGCCAGCGGAGCATCACGGCGTAGTCGGCGGGTACGAAGCCGGCTGCGATCGCACCGCCGATCCATGCCTCCGGGTCGATGTCGTTGTGGGTGACGGGTCCGCCGATCACGTCGGCGATGATGTCGGCGACCTCGCTGACCGTGAGCGACTGAGGGCCGGTCGGCGCGTACTGCGCGCCGGCATGGGCGTCAGGGTCGGCCAGCGTCTCGACCGCGACCGCCGCGATGTCGGCGGCGTCGACGAAGGCTTCCGCGCCACCGCCGGTCGGTACGGTGATGGCACCTTCGATGACCGGCACGTGTGCGTCAGTGAAGTTCTGCATCACCCATGCGGGACGCAGGATGGAGTGCGTGAAGGCTCCTCGGCGCGCGAGGTCGAGCTCGACTGCCCGGATGTCGACCTCCGGTGGTGCCTGGTCGCTGCCGTAGCTGCTGAGGTACGTCACGTGCCGCACCCCGGCTTCTGCGGCTAGATCGAGGAAGTCGGAGACCTGGCCGGCGTACGTGACCCGCATGACGGGCGTGACGAGGTAGACGTGGTCGACGCCGTCCAGGGCACGGGCGTGCGTCGTCGGGTCGTCCCAGTCGAACGCAACGTCGGCGCCGTGGCGCGAGGCCGTACGCGCGTGCAGACCCCGCTCGATGAGTTTCTGCGCCACCAGCGATCCGGTTCGTCCGGTACCGCCGAGCACCAGTGTCGTCTGCTGTGAATCGGTCATGACTCCATGGTGAGACCCAGGATCGAGCGGATCAATGCGTGATCCTCTCATTTCTTTGTTTCAAGCGCTCACAGAATTGACTGCTGTGATTGTCCTGCTTAACACTTGGCGCATGGATCTGCTGTACGACCACCTCGCGAGAGCGCGCGCCTCGGGCGCTGTTTTCGCTCGAACGGTGGCCACGCCCCCCTGGGGTTTGCGGCTGGGGGGCTCTATCCAGCTCGCGGTGCATGCTGTCGTACGGGGGCGGGGGTGGCTGTGGTTCGACAACGACTCCCAGAGCCCCATGGAGCTCTCGCCGGGCGACGTGACACTTGTCCGCGGGGGCCCCGATCACTACATCGGCCATGAACCCGGCGCCGACTGCCTCGAACCGGAGGAGTTCCGGGCGCAACACGCGGGCGACGGACGCTCGGACGACCCACGGGCCACGGTGTTCCTGTGTGGCGCCTACCGGTTTTCGGGGGACATCGGCAGCGGCCTGCTCGATGCGCTGCCCCAGGTGCTGCCACTCTCGGCGGCCGTCGGCGATCCCCTGCGCGACGTGATCGGCCTGCTGTCCCGCGAGCTGACTTACCTTGAGCCAGGTCAGCCCACTGTGCTGGACCGGCTCCTCGACATACTTCTGGTTCTTGCCATCCGTACCAGTTTCCGTCAGAGCACCACCGCACCTCGCTGGTACCGGGCGTCGGCGGATCCGCGGCTGAACGCGGCGTTGCAAGCCATACACGAGGATGCCGGGCACCCGTGGTCGGTCCCCGAGCTCGCCGAGATCAGCGGACTGTCCCGGGCGGCCTTCGCACGTACCTTCCGAGACGCGCTCGGCCAGACCCCGATGCAATACCTGACGGATTGGCGCATGACCCTGGCCCGCGACCACCTACGCAACGGCGAGCTGGGCCTGGCGAAAATCGCCGACGTGATCGGCTACGGCTCGCCCTACGCGTTCGCCGCAGCCTTCCGGCGCCATCACGGAGACCCGCCCGGAGCATGGCGGAAACGGGAGTTGACCCGCACCAGCAATCCGGTAGCCGGCGACCGCATCCACCTCCGCTGACGCCCGCACGCCTCAGCCTCACCGGTCGGACCGCACGTGCCGTGAGCCTGCCGACTCCTGGCACCAGTCGGCGCCGCATACCGGAGCGCGCTGTCCGTCACGACAGCAGGACGCGTTTCCGGAGGAGTTGGAAGCCGGCGTGGCCGAACATCTGGCGCTTGAGCATCCCCGGCGACGGCGACGGCGACGGCGGCGTCGGGGTCGCGGTCGATGCCAGTCCGGGAGCTGTTGGCCGCGGCGCTCGGTGAGCATGTACGCGAGCGAGCGACCGGCCGTGGGTGAGGGCATTCGGTTCGGTCGCCCTCGGCGTGCCCGCCGCCCGGGCGGCGCGCTTCCGGTGCGGCGGCGGCTGGTTCGGGTGCCTGCTCAGCGCGTTTCGCCGAGCGACGCGGCGCGGCCCGGCCCGTAGGATGCGTCCCATGCCGGACGCCCCGCCCCGCCCCGAGCCGTTCACCCCGCAGACCGAGCCCGCGGCGCTCGAGGACCTCCGCGCGCGGCTGCGTGCGACGCGCTGGCCGGACACGCCCGAGGACGCCGGATGGTCGCTCGGGACGGATCTCGCCTACCTCCGCGAGCTCGTCGCCTACTGGGCGGACGGGTTCGACTGGCCGGCGCAGGAGGCGGCACTCGTTCGGCTGCCCCGCTTCCGCGTCCCGCTGGGCGGCCTCGGGATCCACTTCGTGCACGCCCGTGCCGCAGCGCCGGCCGGGCCCGTCCTGCCGCTGGTGCTCAGCCACGGCTGGCCGGACTCGTTCTGGCGCTACGCGAAGGTCATCCCGCTCCTCACGGACCCCGGCGCGCACGGCGCAGACCCCGCCGACGCGTTCGACGTGGTGGTGCCCGACATGCCGGGCTACGGGTACTCCGACCGCCCCACCGGCCCGCCGCTCGACTCCATCGCCGTCGCCGGTCTGTGGGCCGAGCTCATGGGCATCCTCGGCTACGCGCGGTTCGGCGCGGCGGGCGGGGACATCGGCAGCCACGTGAGCCGCTACCTCGCGCTCGACCACCCCGACCGGGTGGTGGCCGTCCACCGCATGGACGGGGGCGTGCCTGTCTTCACCGGCGACCCGGCGGACCTCGCGCCCGAGGAGCGCGCCTGGTTCGAGGGCGCCGCGGCCTGGGGCGCGACCGAGGGCGCCTACGCCGCCATGCACCGTACCAAGCCCCAGACCGCCGCCTTCGGGCTCACCGACTCGCCGGCCGGGCTCGCCGCGTGGATCCTCGAGAAGCTCCGGGCGTGGAGCGACTGCGACGGCGACATCGAACGGTCCTTCACAAAGGACGAGATCCTCACGAACGTCACGCTCTACTGGCTCACGGGGACGATCGGCTCGTCGATGCGCATGTACCGCGCGAACGCCGCGATCCCGCCCGCGCAGCACGCCCGCCGGGTCGAGGTGCCATCCGGCTTCTCGCTCTTCTCCGGCGACGTCGTCCGCCCGCCCCGCGCGTGGCTCGAGCGCACGACGAACCTCGTGCGCGTGACCGAGCCCGCGCGCGGCGGCCACTTCGCGCCGTTCGAGGAGCCCGAGCTCTACGCGGAGGAGCTGCGCGCGTTCTTCCGCCCCTACCGGGCGGCGGCGGGCTGACGGCGTCGCCGCGCGCGTGCGCGTCTGGCGGCTCCCGAACACGTAGGTCCCGCGGCCTGCGGCGACCATCTTCACCATGGCGCTCCCGCATCGCACGCACGGCTCGCCCCCGGCCTGACCAGAAGGCGCAGCCACGCGAGGATCGCGGCGAGGCCGCCGCCGCGGTAGCGGATCGTGAGCTTGTCTTACCGAGTAGCCAGAGCTCGCCATCGCTTGAGGGCGTTGAAGACGCGCCGGACGCCTGCCGACCGGCCTCGTCGGCGTCGCCGGCAGGGGCGGGCCAGAGGCGCGGCCAGGGTCCGCACCCGCTCCGGGCCGCTGGGTTCCGTGACGCGGGAGCAGGGCAGGGAACGGCTGGGCAGGGCTCAAGCTGCGGTTACGGCTGTCCGAGCCAACTGGCAGAGTGTTGGGCATGGAGCAGCAGAAGCAGCACACGTCCCTGCGTCTGGTCGTCGTGGATCCAGACCTTGATGCTCAGTGCGACCGGGTGGAGGAGCACTTGCTGGTGCCCCTGAACGAATCCACCCGTGGGACGCATGAACACGCCCTGTACGTGGATGCGGTGGCAGCCTTCCGGCGCCTCCGAGGGGCACTGGCCGAAGCAGTAGCACGAGGACCGCAGGTGTGGACGCCGAACGGTCGCTGGGAACACGAGGGTCTGCGACTCGCCAACGTGCCCACGGCAGAATCCGACCTGCTGTATGACGTGTTGCGGAAACTGTCCGGGGCTCTCGTCGCACGGTCGGACCCCGCTGAACAGGCAGGCGCTGCCGCCGAGCTCCGCGTGCTTCCCTTCTTGACTGAGGACACGGTCGGTGCGCTGGCACGCGTGCTTTCGATGATGGACCTGGTTCCGGATCCTGATACCGCCACGCTCTTCGCGGCGCTGGAAGCCCCTGACAGCGAGAATGTGCGGCTGACCTACGCGCAGGAAGACGCGTGGCAGCGCCTCGCCCACCGGGTGACCATGTTGCTGACCGAGTCCGTTCCGCTGCACAGATTTCTCTACTGAGCCGCACTTCCAGGGTCAGTGTGATGTTGTGATCAATCAGTGGCCTGGGGTAGGTCGTTGATCCGGATCATCGAGGCGCGGGGGTGGAGTCCGGCGAGGTGGCTCTCGGGTGTCCTGGCGTAACGAGTCGCGGTGCGGCGTCAGACCTTCAGCTTGTTGATCAGGCGCTCGGCGGTGTTCCGCGCCTTGTGAAGACCGGCGTCGTGGCTTGTCGGGCGACCACCGAGGTGCGGCTGCTCCTGGCATCGGGCCTGCCGTGCCGGGTATCGCCCGGAGCCGCAGTGTGCTCCCGGCGATACCCGCGAGTGGGCGACACTTGCGCGCGGCCGGTTACTTGGCCGACCGGAGCTTCACCTTCTGGCCGTCGGCCGTGACCGCGTACCTGACGGGCGAACCTGCCTCGGTGGCCGAGCAGTAGACGGCGATGGTGCCACCGGGAACGTCGGGCAGAACGTCCTCGGGCTTGGCGGTCGCAGCCAGGTGCTTCGCGCGGACCCGCTCGACGGTGGTGAAGGTGCCGTCGGAGGTGGACCCCCGTCCGAGCGCCTTCTTGCACACGGCGGCGCGTGACCTGGTCGTGGTGTCCTCCCGCCACAGCGCGACGAGCCGTTTGTGGCTGTCCAGGAACCGCAGCGTTCGGGCGGCCGAGTCGCCCGGCTCGTCCACGGCGACGTAAGCGGTACGCGCGACCGCGTCCAGGAGGTCGGGGGGCGGCGTGGTGTACATCGGGCAGGACTGGAACCGCCGCGGCGGCACAGCCGCGGTGAACGAACCGTCCGCCTGCAGAGTGAAGGTGCCGCCGTCCAGCGGGCCGCAGGCACTGTTCACCTGCCATGTGTTCGGTGCCCCATCGGCGCCGATGATGATGTTCGCCGGAATGCCGCCGAGTTCGCGCCACGACGAGACGTCGCGACCGTCGATCCGGACAGCGATCCATCGCCCACCGAGGCCTTCGGCGGTCAGGGCTGCGCCGCGGAAGCTGGGAGTAGCCATGGTGTTGCTCCTGTCGTGGCCCGCCTGCGTTGCGACGGCCACCGATCCGGTGACGGCCACGACGCAGGCGAACACGCAGGCGACGGCAAGCCGCCGGCGCCGGCGCCGTCTCGTCCCCACGCGGACCGCCTCATCGATGTCGATGTGGTCGGCAGGAGCACTGATGCTGATGGACGCGATACGCGCGGCGAGTTCTTCCGGCGTCCTGTCGGGGTTCACGATGCTCCTTCGATCTTGGTCGGTCGCGTCTGTAGCGCGGAGCGCAGAGCCTCCAGGCCGCGGCTCGTCTGGCTCTTGACGTTGCCCGGGCTGGTCTTGAGCAGGGCCGCGGTCTGCTCGACGGACAGATCCTCGAAGAAGCGCAGGACGAGCACGGTCCGCTGGCCTGCCGGGATCGTCAGCAGGGCGGCGATCAGATCGTCGTCACGCTCGTCCATGCTGGTCTGCGGGTGTGAGCGGAACGTGGCCACAGCCGCCTCGCTGATCTCACGTCTGGCCGGTCGACGCCGGTAGTCGGTGTGGAGATTGCACAGGATCCGACGGACGTACGCACGCGGATCACCGGCTGCCACCACCCTGCCCCACCTGGAGTAGAGCCGTCCGAGCGCGTCCTGCACGAGGTCATCGGCGAGATACCAGTCACCGCAGAGCAGAAACGCCGTCGTACGCAGGCGCGTTCGATGCTCAAGCACCCAGGTACGGAAGTCGGTCTCGCGGGGATGATCGGTCACGCTCTTCCTCGTCTCACGCATCCAGGCGTCGCCTGCGTCGGATCCAAGCCGACCCAGGTCCGCTTTTCCCTACGCCCTACACGGAATCCGGGTCGCCCAGGGTTGCACGCGGCCGCGAACTCGTCGCCCACGCGGCATCCAGACCCGTGAGATCAGCGACATCATCGACCTGTTCCAAGCCCGCCATCCTTGCGCCGAACTGCGCCACCGGGAGATCCACGCACCCGATCCCCTCACCCCGATCCGCTCCGGTGAAGTCGACGTCGGGCTGGTCTGGCAGCCGGTCCGCGAACCTGACCTCACCGTGGGACCGGACACCCATACGCAACCGGTGATGCTCCTGGTGGCCACCGACCACCCCTTGGCGGCACGCGAGTCGGTCTGCCTGGAAGACCTCGGCGACTGCGTCGTTGAAACCCAAGGGCGCGATCCCGGCCTCCATGGAAGAGGCCTACAACCCCTTCTTCACCCCCGAGGGCCGTCCCGTACCCCGCGGACCCGAGGTCACGACCTGGCACGAGCTGATTTCGGTGGTTCACTCCGGGCAGGCCGTCTCCGCGGTCGCGGAAGAAGCCACTCGCTATTACCCCTGGCCCGGCCTCGCATACCTGCCCATCCGTGACGCCCCGCCCTGCCGATGGGTACTGGTGTGGCGCACCGCCGGTGAGACCCCGCTCGTCTGCGCCCTCGCCCGGGCCGCCGAGCACCGGGCCTCTCTTCTGAGCGTCGTCACGAAGTAGGGCCAGGTTCTGTCCAGCGGATCATGGAGCCGGAGTCGGATCGCCGCGACGGTGACGGTGACGGTGCCGTGGAAGACGTAGGCCCGCTTGTCATATCTCGTGGCTACGGCCCGGAAGTTCCTGAGCCTGTTGATCGTCCGCTCCACTTCGTTCCTGCGCTTGTAGATCGCCTTGTCGAAGCCGGCGTTGGCGGTTGGCCCGCTGGTCCTTCGGCTCGGGGATGGTGTGCTTGATCTGGCGTCTGCGCAGGTAGTGGCGGTTTCGGCGGGATGAGTACGCCTTGTCGCCGCCGAGATGATCGGGGCGGGTGCGGGGGTGGCCGCCGCCCGGTCGGGCGACGCGGACGCGTTCCATGACCGGGATGAGCTGCGGGGCATCGCCCCCATGACCCGGCGTGATCAGGAACGCGTCGAGCGGACGGCGGCCTCCCTCGGCGGCCAGATGGATCTTGCAGGTCACGGTCGGGGGTACCGACGCGGCGCCAGGCGGTGCGCGCGACGGCGGGGACGCGACCGTGTGTGGCGGAACAGGTGGCCAGATCGATCAGGATTCGAGAAGCGCGTGTCACAGCGCCGCCGCTAGCGTGATGGCCATGGACATCACCATTCACGCGAGTTCCCTCCCGCACGACGACCCGGACGCGTCCCTGGCTTTCTACCGCGACACCCTCGGCTTCGAGGTCCGCAGCGACGTCGGACAGGGCAAGATGCGCTGGATCACGGTCGGCCCCGCCGGCCAGCC
>NZ_JBHYXC010000059.1:0-38042 GCF_042751495.1 Streptomyces sp. NPDC059373
GGCGCCGGCCGCCCGGAGGGCGGGTCCCGCGGCGTCTGGCGCGGTGCATCGCAAGGCGGAGATTCGCCCTCGTAGTGGGCTACTCGGGCGATTCGGCAACGCAGCGAGGCGCCGTGCCAGGCGTCGCGGGACAGGCGGGATTTTGACGACAGGGCCTAGCGGACGACCGCACGGAGCAGGTCGCCGAGGATCGCGATGCCCTCGGCGATGTCGGGCGGGGAGCTCGCGGCGTAGCCGAGCACCAGTCCCGGGCGGTGCGGGCGTTGGGTGTGCCAGGACAAGGGCTGTGTTTTGACGCCCCGCGCCAGGGCGGCCGCCGCGAGGTCGGTGTCGGCGCAGGCCGCGTCGATGGTCACCATGAGGTGCAGGCCGGCCGCCGCGCCGTGGACGACGGCGTCCGGGAGGTGCTGCCGGATCGCCTCGGTCATCGCGTCCCGGCGGCGGCGATGGCGGCGGCGCAGGAGGCGCAGGTGGCGTTCCAGCTCGCCGGATTCCATGAGCCGGGCCAGCACCAGCTGCGGCAGTGCGGCGTTGCCGAGGTCGGCGAAGCGCTTGGCGGCGAGAAGGGCGTCGCGATACGGCGGCGGGGCGAGGAGCCATCCGGTACGCAGGGCGGGGGCGAGGAGCTTGGACACGCTTCCGGCGTAGAAGACGCGTTCCGCGAGCATCGCGCGCAGGGCGGGGACCGGGGGGCGGTCGTAGCGGTGTTCGGCGTCGTAGTCGTCCTCGATGACCAGTCCGCCCTCGCCGGCCCAGCGCATCAGCTCCCGGCGCCGCTCCCCGCCGAGGACCACGCCGGTCGGGAACTGGTGGGCCGGGGTGAGCAGGACGCCCGGGGCGCCGGTGGCCCGCAGGTCCTCGACCCGTATGCCTTCGGCGTCGACCGGGACGGGCGGGGTGGCCAACTGCCCGATGCTCAGCTGCTGACGGGCCCCGAGGGACCCGGGGTCCTCCACCGCGATCTCGCGGATCCCGGTGCCGTGCAGCACCCCGGCGAGCAGACTGAGCGCCTGGGCGGTGCCGGCGACGATGATCACCTCGTCCGGATCCACCCTGATCCCCCGGTTGCGGGCCAGCCAGTTGGCGACGGCGCGGCGCAACTCCGGGGTCCCCCGGGAGTCTCCGTAGCCCAGCCCGGAAGCCGAGAGGTCCGCGAATACGGACCGTTCGGCACGCAGCCACGCCGCTCGCGGGAACGCGGCCAGGTCGGGCACGCCCGGCGACAGGTCGATCCGGGCCGGCGCCGTCCGCAACGTGTCGAAGACGTCCGCGCCGGGCCGGGCGGTGAACGGCCCGGCGGTCAGCGGCACAGCAGCGGACTCCAGGGGTACCACCGGAGCGGCGACGACCACCGTGCCGGCGCGGCCGCGCCCGGCGACCTGCCCGTCCTCCGTCAGCCGCTGGTAGGCCTCGGTGACCACGCCACGCGATACGCGCAGTTCACCGGCCAGCACCCTGGTGGCCGGCAGCCTGCTCCCCACCGGCAGCCGGCCGTCCGCGATCGCCATCCGGAGGTGCCGGGCCAGCCAGTCGGACAGCCCGCCGGGCGGCGCGTCGGCCATGTCGAGCTGGAGGAAGTCGGACCCGGTGGCGCCGGCCGTTATGGACCGGTCGGAGGCATCACCATTGGACCTGTTCATCAGTCCATTATGCCGCCACGCTGAGCCGCATGAGCATGAGTTACGTCCACGGCTACTCGTCAACCGAAGCCCGCCGCCTGGCAGATCAGGCCGACACCCTCGCGGAACTGCTGCATCAGGACACCTCCTACCCCGCGGGCAGCAGGGTCCTGGAGGCCGGCTGCGGGGTGGGCGCCCAGACGGTGCATCTGGCCGCGGCCAGTCCGGGGGCACACATCGTCGCGGTCGACCACAACGCCGGGTCCCTCGCGCAGGCCCGCTCCCGCGCGGCAGCCTGCCTGGCGGATGTGGAGTGGTGTCACGCCGATCTCTACGACCTGCCGTTCGCCGACGAGTCCTTCGACCACGTCTTCGTGTGCTTCGTCCTGGAGCATCTCGCCGAGCCGCCGCGGGTGTTGGCCGAACTGCGGCGCGTCCTGCGGCCCGGCGGCACCATCACCGTGATCGAGGGCGACCACGGTTCGGCGTTCTTCCACCCCGACGACCCGGACGCCCACGCGGCGATCGCCCACCAGGCCCGGCTGCAGTCCGCCGCCGGGGGCAACGCGCTGATCGGGCGGCAGCTGCAACCGCTCCTGTCCGGTGCCCGATACGACGACATCGTCGTGCGCCCTCGCACGGTCTACGCCGACCGGACCCGCCCGGCGCTGGTCGAGGGCTTCACCCGCAGGACGTTCATCGCGGTGATGGAATCCGTCCGGGACGACGCGCTGGCCGCCGGCCTCGGCACCCCGGCCGAATGGGACCGGGGCATCGCCGGGCTGCGCCGCACGGCCGAGGAGGGCGGCACCTTCCACTACACGTACTTCAAGGCACGCGCCGTCAGGCGGTGAGCGCAGCCACGGCAAGCAGGACTCGACGCGGTTCGCCGGCGCCGCCGTCATGGTCACCGGCGCCGTGTGGACCCGCGCCCAGCCCTCGGCCGCGATGCCGGCCGCCTACGACGCCGGTCCCTCGCTCGCGGCGACGCGGCTCGACTTCACCGCGACGCTGCGCGAAACGCTGGGAGTAGTTCTCGCGAGACTGCGCCTCTCCCGGCCGGGTCCCGTGTGGGGCGGCGACCCGGAACGTATGCTGCGCCACAGGTAACGTCTGGAGTCAGCCATGAAGCCGAATCGCTCCATCCCGGCGTCGACGGTCATCCCCGTTCTGATCTATCCCGATGTGCGCGACGCGGTCGCCTGGCTCGGCGCGGCCTTCGGGTTCGTCGAGCGGGTGCGGATCGGCGAGGACCACCGCGCGCAACTCGCTTACGGAGACGGCGCCGTGATCATCGGGGATGTACGCCACGAACGCCGGCCGCCGCGCCCCGGCGAGGTCACGCACTCGGTGATGGTGCGGGTGGAGGACGCCCGCGCCCACTGCGAACGAGCCCGGGAGCACGGCGCACGCATCGTCATGGAGCCGACCGACTTCGAGTACGGCGAGCGGCAGTACGCCGCCGAGGACCTTGCGGGCCATCAGTGGACGTTCTCCGAGACGCTCGCGGACGTCGCCCCGGAGGAATGGGGCGGGACGTCCGTCGCGGCCGACTGACGTTCGTGGCGGACGGCTGCACGCGCCTGACCGGCGCCGTGGAGTCCATGGCGCCGGTCAGGCGGATCCGGCGTCGCGCCGGGGTACCGTCAGTTGCCGCTCAGGTCGTAGACCGTCGTGGTGCCCACGGTCGTCTTTGTGTAGTTCGCGGCCACCCACGCGGTGATCTGTGATGCCGTGGTCGTGGTGCTGCCGCTCGTCTTGCTGCCGCCGTCGATGAAGTAGTGGATCTTTCCTTCGGCCACATACTGCTTGAACTGCGCGAGTGTCGGTGCCGGGTCCGTGCCGTTGAAGCCGCCGATCGCCATCACCGGTGCCCCGCCGGCCAGTTGGTAGCTCGCGGCGGTGGTGGAGCCGACCGTGGCGGCGGTCCAGGTGTAGGAGCTCGCGTCGGTCTTCAGCAGCGTCGTCATCTCGGAGCTGACGGTGACGCCGCTGAGCAGGGCGTTGCCTCCGCCGGCGCCGCCCATGCCGCCGCCCTGCTGCCCGGTCGGGGCCGTACCCGTGGTGCCGCCCTGGCCCTGCGGCGCCGTACCCGTACCGGTCTGGCCCTGCGGCGCCCTACCGCCGCCGCCCGCGCCGCCCGGCCGGCCGCCGCCACCGCCCATGCCCATGCCGCCCGTCCTGGGGCCCGCGGTCGGCAGGGCGCCGGTGTGCGCGGTACTCACCGTCGTCAGGGTGTACGCGAAGGGGCCGGCCAGCGAGGCCACGACTGCCAGCGAGGCGGCCGCCAGGGCCAGCCGCCGGTTCAGGCGGCTCGCCACGACGATGCCGGCCGCCGCGATCAGCCCGGCGGGCAGCACCACCCAGCGGAGCCAGGTGTACGAGTCGCCCGAGGCCCGGCCCAGCAGGACGTACGACCAGACGGCCGTCACCGCGACGGCGCCGCCGAGCACGGAGGAGACCGCGATGCTCCGCCGCTCCTGCCAGAGCAGGCCGGCGCCCATGCCCACCAGCGCCGCGATGTAGGGGGCCAGGGCGATCGTGTAGTAGGCGTGGAAGATGCCGCTCATGAAGTCGAAGACCGCGAGCGTGCAGAGCAGCGAGCCACCCCACAGCAGCAGCGCGGAGCGCCGTTCGTCGGCGCGGCCGCCGCGCCGCGTCACCCACAGGCCCGCGACCAGCAGGATCACCGCGGCGGGCAGCAGCCAGGAGATCTCGCCGCCCATCTCGCTGGTGAACATCCGGAAGATGCCGGTCGGGCTGGAGTTGCCGGTCGAGCCCATGCTGCCGGTCTCGTTGCCGGTCAGCCGGCCGAAGCCGTTGTAGCCGAAGGTCAGCGACAGGAAGCTGTTGTCCTGCGACCCGCCGATGTACGGACGTGAGGACGCCGGCCACAGCTCGACGATCGCCACCCACCAGCCGCCGGACACCACGATCGCACCCAGGGCCAGCGCGAGCTGCCACAGGCGGCGGCGCAGCCGGGTCGGCGCGCACACTCCGTAGACCAGCGCGAGGGCGGGCAGGATCAGGAAGGCCTGGAAGGTCTTGGTCAGGAAGCCGAAGCCGACGCAGACCCCGGCCAGCAGCAGCCACTTGGTGCGGGCCTGCTCGGTGGCGCGCTGGGTGCAGTACACGGCGCAGACCATCAGGAGCGTCAGCAGCGCCTCGGGGTTGTTGTAGCGGAACATCAGCGCCGCCACCGGGGTCAGCGCCAGCGCCGCGCCCGCGATCAGCCCGGCCCCCGGGCCGATGCGGCGTCGTACGGCCGCGTAGAGCACGCCGACCGCCGCCGTGCCCATCAGCGCCTCGGGGGCGAGGATGGACCAGGAGCTGAGGCCGAAGATCCGGACCGACAGGTCCATGGGCCACAGGGAGGCGGGGGGCTTGTCGACGGTGATGAAGTTGGAGGCGTCGGAGGAGCCGAAGAAGAAGGCCTTCCAGCTCTCGCTGCCCGCCTGTACGGCGGCGGAGTAGAAGCTGTTGGCCCAGCCCGAGGCGCTGAGGTCCCACAGATACAGCGCCAGCGTGCCGAGCAGCAGGCCCAGCACGGCGGGCCGCACCCAGCGCGGGCTGCCGGTCCGCGGGTCGCGGGCTTCGGTATCGGCCGCACTGTGCGGCGGGTGCGTCAAAGTAGTCATGACCTGAGCATGGGACAGCCCGCTGAGGCGACTCTTTGACATGTCTATGTGCGGCCTGTGCTGTGCGTGAGAAGGTTCTAAGAGGCGTCCTCGCCGGCCTCCAGCAGGGTGGCCGCCGCGCCGATGATCTTCGGGTCGGGTACCCCGACGACCTCGTCGTCCTTGTCGGGGTACGGGAACCGGGCCAGGACGCTGCGCATGGCCTCCACCCGGGCGCGCTTCTTGTCGTTGCTCTTCACCACGGTCCAGGGCGCGTGTTCGGTGTCGGTGGCGCGGAACATCGCCACCTTGGCGGCGGTGTAGTCGTCCCACTTGTCCAGTGAGGCCAGGTCCATGGGGCTGAGCTTCCACTGCCGGACCGGGTCGACCTGACGGATGGTGAAGCGGGTGCGCTGCTCGCCCTGGGAGACCGAGAACCAGAGCTTGATGAGGTGGATGCCGTCGTCCACCAGCATCTGCTCGAAGGTGGGCGCCTGGGCCATGAACTGCCGGTACTCGTCGTCGTCGCAGAAGCCCATGACCCGCTCGACGCCCGCCCGGTTGTACCAGGAGCGGTCGAAGAGCACGAGCTCACCGGCGGTCGGCAGGTGCTGGACGTAACGCTGGAAGTACCACTGTCCGCGCTCGCGTTCGGTGGGCTTCTCCAGGGCGACGACGCGGGCGCCGCGCGGATTGAGGTGCTCGGTGAAGCGTTTGATGGTGCCGCCCTTGCCTGCGGCGTCGCGGCCCTCGAAGACGATGACGATCCGCTGGCCGGTCTCCTTGACCCAGTACTGCAGCTTCAGCAGCTCTATCTGCTGCAGCCGCTTGTGCCGGTCGTACTCGGGCCGGCTCATCCGGGCCGCGTAGGGGTAGTTCTCCCGCCACGTGTCCACGGGGGTGCCGTCGGGGTTGACCAGGATCGGGTCGTCGATGTCGGTGTGGTCCACCCGCATGCCCTGCTGCAGCAGATCGAACATGGGCCCTCCTCAGCCGTGGAACTGGGGGATGATCAGGTAGAGCCCGTACAGGACGGCGGCTGCGCAGACCAGGAAGCACAGTCCCGCGCCTGCCAGCGCGACAGCGCCGCTGCCGCCGGTGCTGCCGCCCCCGGTTGACTCTTCCCGGCGCGAGAGCGCCAGTACCCCGAGGGTGAAGACCACGACGACCGCGACGGTCGCCCCGATGCTCACGACGGTGACCTGACCGAGGGCACTCCAGTCCAGAGTCATGGTGTGTACCTCTCTCAGACGCCGACGCCGGCCGGCTGCGGGCGCATGGCGACGTGGTGGTGGTCGTTGACATTGTGCGCGTGAACCGGGCTGCGACGCGAGCCGAGGTAGATGCCCACGGCCACCGCGATGGCCGCCACCGCGATGAGGATCGTGCCGAACGTGCCGCCGTGCACGACCACGCCCGCCGCGACCGCGCCGACGGCCCCCGCCATGGGCAGCGTGACGAGCCAGGCGACCGCCATCCGCCCGGCGGTGCTCCAGCGCACCTCGGCCAGCCGCCTGCCCAGCCCGGCGCCGAGGATGCCACCGGAGCAGACCTGCGTGGTGGACAGCGCGAAGCCCAGGTGGGCGGAGGTCAGGATCACGGCGGTCGAGGCGGTCTCCGCGGCGAAGCCCTGCGGGGACTGGATGTCGGTGATGCCCTTGCCCATGGTGCGGATGATCCGCCAGCCACCGATGTACGTGCCCAGGCCGATGGCCAGCCCCGCCGACGCGATCACCCACGGCGGCGGCCCGGCATCGGCCCCGAGAGACCCGGCGGAGATCAGGGTGAGGGTGATGACGCCCATGGTCTTCTGCGCGTCGTTCGTGCCGTGCGCGAGCGAGACCAGCGACGCGGACGCGATCTGCCCGAGCCGGAAGCCGCGCGTGACCGACTCACCACGCGCCCGGCTGCTGAGCCGGTACGCCAGATAAGTGGCGAACAGCGCCGCGAGCCCGGCCACGATGGGCGATGCCACCGCCGGGACGAGGATCTTCTCGACAACCTTGTCGAAGTGCACACCCTGCTCGCCCGCCCCGACCCACACGGCGCCGATCAGGCCGCCGAAGAGGGCGTGCGACGAGCTGGAGGGCAGGCCGAGCAGCCAGGTGACGAGGTTCCACAGGATGGCGCCGACCAGCCCCGCGAAGATCATTCCGGGGGTGACCAGCGTGTCGTCGACGATGCCGCCGGAGATGGTCCTGGCGACCTCGGTGGACAGAAAGGCCCCGACGATGTTGAGGACCCCCGCGATGAGGACCGCGACCTTGGGGCGCAGCGCGCCGGTGGCGATGGAGGTGGCCATCGCGTTGGCGGTGTCGTGGAAGCCGTTGGTGAAGTCGAAGGCCAGAGCGGTGACGATCACTACCGCGACGAGGAAAGTGATGTGCTCCATGCCGAGAGCCAAGCAGCCCCCGGCATACGCCGGACGAAGCCCGTGTGAAGTTCCGTCCACGCGGCGTTCAAGGGCGAATCAACTCAGCGGGGTTGCGGCAGCGCCGGCAGCTTGGTGTCGTACAGCCACATCCGGAACAGCCCGTCGAGCGGGTGCGCGCTGTGCCGCTGGGCGAGGGCGGTGAACTCCTCGGTCGTCACGGTCCAGTGCCGGTACGTGGCCGTCCACTCCCGCAGCAGCGCCACGAAGGACGCGTGCCCGATGACCGTACGCAGGGCGTGCAGGGTGAGGGCGCCGCGTTCGTAGACGCGGTCGTCGAAGAGGCGGCGCAGGCCCGGGTCGGCGATGCGGATGTCCTGGCGCATGAGGGAGAGCCGGGTCCGGGACTTGGCGGCGTGGGCGGCGGTCGAGGGGCCGCCGGAGAATTCGGACCAGAGCCATTCGGCGTACTTGGCGAAGCCCTCGTTGAGCCAGATATGGCGCCAGTCGGCGAGGGTGAGGCTGTTGCCGAACCACTGGTGGGCCAGTTCGTGGGCGACCAGGCGCTCGCTGCCGCGCCGGCCGTCGACGTGGTTGGCCCCGAAGATGGAGAGCCCCTGGGCCTCGACGGGCACGTCCAGTTCCTCGTCGACGACCACGACCGCGTAGTCGTCGAAGGGATAGGGGCCGAAGAGGTCGGTGAAGACGGTCATCATCTGCGGCTGGCGCGCGAAGTCGTGCTCGAAGCGGCCCATCAGCCGGCGCGGCACCGCGGCGGGCTGCGGCACCGCTCCGGCGCCCTCCACCTCGACCAGTTCGTACGGGCCGATCTGGACGGTCGCGAGGTAGCTGGCCATGGGGGCGGGCTGCTCGTAGACCCAGGTGGTGGTGGAGGAGCTGATCGTACGGGAGACGAGCGAACCGTTGGCGACGACGGTGTACGGCGACGGGGTGGTCACCGCGATCCGGTAGGCGGCCTTGTCGTCCGGGCGGTCGTTGCACGGGAACCACGAGCGGGCGCCCATCGGCTGGGAGGCCACCAACGCGCCCTCCTCCAGGTGCTCCCAGCCGAGGTCGCCCCAGTCGCGGGTGCGGACGGGCTTGGGGACGCCGGTGTAGCGGACCTCGACGGTGAAGGGGGACCCGGCCCGCAGCGGGCGGGCCGGGCGGATGCGGAGCTTGTCGGCGCGGTGGGTGTAGCGGGCCGGGCGGGCGCCGTCGACCAGGACCCGGTCGATACGGAACGGGCCGAGGTCGAGGGCGACTTCGGACAGGGAGCGTTCCGCGACGGCGGTGATCCTGGCCCGGCCGGAGAGCCGGCCGGAGTGCGGGCGGTAGTCCAGTTCCAGGTCGTAATCCGTGGTCCGGTAGCCGCTGTCGCCGTGCTGCGGCAGGTACGAATCCGTCACCCTTGCGCGTCCTCCGCCTGTTCCGTGGTCCATGCCGTGATCGGGTTGCCCAGCCAGCGGGTGCCGGCGGGCACGATCTCCCCGCGCATCACCAGCGAGGCGGGGCCGACCGCGGCCCGCTCGCCGATGACCGCGCCGGGCAGCGCGATGCCGTGCGGGCCCAAAGTCGCGCCCTCACCGAGGACAACATTGTCCATGCGCATGATCCGGTCGTGGAACAGGTGGGTCTGCACGACGCAGCCGCGGTTCACGCTCGCCCCGACGCCGATGGTGACCAGGTCGGCCTCCGGCAGCCAGTACGTCTCGCACCACGCGCCGCGTCCGACCCGGGCGCCGAGCCCGCGCAGCCACAGGTTCATCAGCGGCGTGCCCACGGTCGCGCCGACCAGCCACGGCACGGCGAGCACCTCCACGAAGGTGTCCGCGAGTTCGTTGCGCCACACGAAGGAGGACCACAGCGGGTGTTCGACGGCCCGGAAACGCCCGGCCAGCAGCCACTTCGCCGCGATCGCGGTCACGCAGGCCACCACTCCCCCGGCCAGCAGCAGCGCCCCGCCGCACAGCACCGCCAGGGCGAGCCCCAGTTGGACGGCCAGCAACTCGAAGGCCGCCAGCGCCAGCACGGCCAGCGCCACGCCGCACATCACCGGCACGATCCGGCACAGCTCGACCACCGCCCGCGCCCACATCAAACGCTTCGGCGGGTCGAAGGTACGGCTGGCGTCGGCCGCTTCGGCGGCCCGGGGCAGCTTCATCGGCGGCATGCCCAGCCACGAGCTGCCCGCCTTGGCCCGCTTGGGCGTCGCCGACAGCACACCGACCAGGCCGCGCTTGGGCACGGACCGCCCGGCAGCCGTCATCCCGGAGTTGCCGAGGAAGGCCCGCTTGCCGATACGTGCCTCGGCGATCCGCAGCCATCCGCCGCCGAGTTCGTACGACGCGATCATGGTGTCGTCGGCCAGGAAGGCCCCGTCGCCGACCGTCGTCATGGTGGGCAGCGCCAGCACGGTCGACGCCTCGACCCGGCGCCCCACCTTCATGCCGAGCGCCCGCAGCCACACCGGCGTGAACAGGCTCGCGTACAGCGGGAAGAGGTGCACCCGGGCCATGTCCATCAGCCGCTCGGTCGCCCACGCCTGCCAGGCCACGCGGCCGTGGACGGGGTGGTGGCCCTCGCGCAGGCCGACGGCCAGCAGCCGTACGCCGGCCAGGACGAGAGCCGCGTAGGCGATCATGGCGACGGCCGTCGCGAGCGGCACGGCGGCCAGGGCTGCGGTCAGCGCGTCACCGAGACCGGCCCGGCCGCGTACGAAGGCGCCGATCACCAGTACCCCGGGCAGCGCGGCCAGGGCGGGCAGCAGGCTCAGGGCGAGCGAGGTGAGGGTGTAGACCGCGATCCAGCGGCGCCGGCGCGGCGGACGGCCCTCGGGGCGGTTGCGGTTGGCCTTGCCCTGGCGCGCCGCCGGGACGCCCGCCCAGCGTTCGCCCGCCGGTACGGCCCCGGTCACGCCGGATCCGGCGGCGATCTCGGCCCGCTTGCCGATCCGGGCGCCGGGGAAGAGGGTGCTGCGGGCGCCGACGGTGGCGCCGGCGCCGATCCGGATGGCGCCGATGTGCAGCCGGTCGCCGTCCAGCCAGTGCCCGGACAGGTCGGTCTCGGGCTCGACCGCGCAGCCCTTGCCGAGCCGCAGCATGCCGGTCACCGGCGGCAGGGCGTGGAGGTCGACGTCCTCGCCGACGCGGACGCCGAGCGCCCTCGCGTAGTACGTCAGCCAGGCCCCGGCCAGACCGGTGGCGCCGCTCAGCTCGGCGAGGCGTTCCGCCGTCCAGAGCCGCAGGTGGACGCTGCCGCCGCGCGGATACGTCCCCGGGCGCAGGCCTCGCAGCAGCAGCCGGGCACCGCCCGCCGCGATGACGATCCGCCCGGCGGGGCTCACCACGAGCAGCCAGCCCAGCGCCACCCACCACCACGACACGGTCGGCGCCCAGGGCAGCGCGAGCAGGTTGTTGACCGCCGCCGCGGCCACGCCCCAGCGAAGCCCGGCGACGCTCAGCAGCGGCAGCATGAGCAGCGTCTGCGCCACGCCGGTCCGGCGCGGCACCGGCCGTACCTCCCCGGCCTCCAGGCCGGCGCCCGTCGAGGACGCCTCCAGGGTCCGGGCGAGGGCCCCGAGCGCCGGGTTCTGGTAGATGTCGCCGACCGACCCGGCCGCGTAGCGCTCCCGGATCCGCGACACCAGCTGCGCGGCGGCGAGGCTGCCGCCGCCGGCGGCGAAGAAGTCCGCCCCCGGGGTGGTGGGCGCGGTGCCGAGGATGTCGCCCCACTGCTCCGCCAGCCACGCCTCGGTGGCCGTGAGCTCGACCGTTTCTTCCGGGGTGTCCAGGTTCGGCAGCGGCCACGGCAGCGCGGCCCGGTCCACCTTGCCGGAGGTGCGGGTCGGGAGGGTGTCCACGACGGCCAGGAGCGGCACGAGCGCGGCCGGCAGCTCCTTGCGCAGGCGTGCGAGGGCGTCGGGCTGGTCGAAGCCGTCGTCGGCGACGACGTAGCCGACCAGGAGCTGGTTGCCGCCCTGGGTCGCCTTGACCGCCGCCGCGGCGCCCGCGACGCCCGGCAGGGCCTGCAGGGCGGCGTCGATCTCGCCGAGCTCGATGCGGCGGCCGCCGAGCTTGATCTGCTCGTCGGCCCGGCCGACGAAGAGCAGGCCTTCCTCCTCGGCCCGCACCAGGTCGCCGCTGCGGTAGGCGCGGTCCCAGCCGAGGGCGGGCAGCGGGGCGTACTTCTCGGCGTCCTTGGCGGCGTCGAGGTAGCGGGCGAGGCCGACGCCGCCGATGACCAGCTCGCCGGTCCCGCCCAGGGGCACGACCTCGCCCCGGGTGTCCACGACGGCGAGCTCCCAGCCGTCGAGCGGCAGGCCGATGCGTACCGGGCCGACGCCGGTCAGGGGCGCGGCGCAGGCGACGACGGTGGCCTCGGTGGGGCCGTAGGTGTTCCAGACCTCGCGGCCGGGGACGGCCATGCGCTCGGCCAGCTCTGGCGGGCAGGCCTCGCCGCCGAAGATCAGCAGGCGTACGGCGTCCAGCGCCCCGGCGGGCCAGAGCGCGGCCAGGGTGGGGACGGTGGAGACGGCCGTGATGCGTTGCTCGACCAGCCAGGGGCCCAGGTCGAGGCCGGTGCGTACCAGGGAGCGGGGGGCCGGGACGAGGCAGGCGCCGTGCCGCCAGGCCAGCCACATCTCCTCGCAGGAGGCGTCGAAGGCCACGGACAGCCCGGCCAGGACACGGTCGCGGGGACCCAGCGGCTGCTCCGGCAGGAAGAGCCCGGCCTCGGCGTCGACGAAGGCGGCGGCGCTGCGGTGGGTGACGGCCACGCCCTTGGGCTTGCCGGTGGAGCCGGAGGTGAAGATGATCCAGGCGTCGTCGTCCGGCCCGGGGCGGCGGTCCACGGCCCCGCCCGGCAGGCCGAGGGGGGTGATCTCCCGCCCTGCGCCGATGACGGCGCTCACGGCGGCCTCGGAGAAGACCAGCCGGGCCCGCTCGTCCGGGTCCTCGGCGTCCACGGGAACATATGCGGCGCCCGCCGCGAGCACGGCGAGGATCGCCACGTACAGGTCGGCGGTCCCGGACGGGACGCGTACGCCGACGCGGTCGCCGACGCCGATCCCGGCGGTGGCCAGGGTCAGCCGGAGCGCCTCGACCTCGGCGAGCAGCCCGCGGTACGTCAGCGGCGCGGTCCCGTCGTCGATGGCTGGTGCGTCCGGGTGATCGCGGGCGGTGGTGTCGAGGATGTCGAGGAGCGTGCGCTCGGGAGCGGCGGCGCCTGCGGTGAAGACGGCCGGGGCGGGTGTCTCGTCCAGCAGCGATTCGAACAGCGTCGTGGACTCGGTCGTCACGGTCATACGACGTCCCGCGGATCGGCCGCCACGGGTTCGATCGGGTGGAGGCCGGGCTGGTTCGGACGCATCTCTCACTCTCCGTCGGTCGTGTGGAGTGCGCTGCGAACCCCCGCTCCGCGCACGGCGAACAGGAAGTTTACCCAGCGTTAACCGGGCTCGCCTGTTGTGAGCGTCGCGCGCCCGCTGCCGCCGCGCCGTCGCCCGGACCGTCCCCGACCGGCATTCCCCCTGCTCACGCACGACGCCGGGCCCGCCACCCGTCAGGTGGCCGGACCCGGCGTCAGCCGTCCGTTTGTGGCGAAACCCACTCCGTACGCCCTACTTCTGGCCGGTGAATTCCTCGTACGCCCCTACGACTTCCTCCGTCGGGCCGTCCATGCGGATGCTCCCGGATTCGAGCCAGATGACCCGGTCGCAGGTGTCGCGGATCGACTTGTTGTTGTGGCTGACCAGGAAGACCGTGCCGGCCTCCTTGCGCAGTTCGCGGATGCGTTCCTCGGAGCGCTTCTGGAACTTGCGGTCGCCGGTGGCGAGGGCCTCGTCGATCATGAGGACGTCGTGGTTCTTCGCCGCGGCGATGGAGAACCGCAGGCGGGCCCCCATGCCGGACGAATAGGTGCGCATGGGAAGGGAGATGAAGTCGCCCTTCTCATTGATGCCGGAGAAGTCGACGATGTCGTCGTAGCGGTCGCGGATCTCCTCCGGGGTCATGCCCATCGCGAGGCCGCCGAGGATGACGTTCCGCTCGCCCGTCAGGTCGTTCATCAGGGCCGCGTTCACGCCGAGCAGCGAGGGCTGGCCCTGCGTGTAGACCTTGCCACTCTCGGCGGGCAGCAGGCCCGCGACGGCCCGCAGCAGGGTCGACTTGCCCGAGCCGTTCGAGCCGATGAGGCCGACGGCCTCGCCCTTGTACGCGGTGAAGGTGACCCCGCGTACGGCGTGCACCTTGCGGACGTTGGGGTTGCCCTGGCGGGTGACGATCCGCCGGAGCGCGGTGACCGCGCCGCCCTTGGCACCGCCGGCGCCGTGCACCCGGTAGACGATGTGCACGTCTTCCACGATGACGGTCGGAATCCGCTCGTCGGTCACGGTCGGCATGCTCTCTTCGGTCTTCGTCTCAGCCACGGCCGTACTCCTCTTCGGCTTTCCAGAAGTAGATGAAGCCGCCGACGCCCGCGAGGAGCGCCCAGCCGGCCGCCAGGACCCAGACGTGCGAGGGCAGTTGGGCCGCGGTGAAACTGTCGATGAGGGCGAACCGCATCAGGTCGATGTAGACGGCGGCCGGATTCACGTCGAGCAGCACCTTGACGATGTACGGGGCGTCGCCGAGCTTCGCGCTGATGCTGTACATGACGCCGGAGGTGTACATCCAGGTGCGCAGGATGAACGGCATCAGCTGGGCCAGGTCGGTGATCTTGCTGCCGAGCCGGGCCATGGCCATCGCAATACCGGCGTTGAAGATGCTCTGCAGGAGCAGGGCGGGGATGGCGAGCAGCCAGGACAGGCGGGGCACCTCGCCCCACATGATGACGATGGTGATCAGCACGGTCATGGACATCAGCAACTGCTGAAGCTGCATGAGGGTGGTGGCCACCGGCATGGAGGCCCTGGGGAAGTGCAGCGCCCGGATCAGCCCCAGGTTGCCGGAGATCGCCCTCACGCCGGCGAGCACCGAGGACTGGGTGAAGGTGAAGATGAACACCCCCGTCACCAGGAAGGGGATGTAGTCGTCGACACCACGGCTGGTGCCGAGCAGCAGGCCGAAGATCAGGTAGTAGACGGCCGCGTTCAGCAGCGGCGTCATGACCTGCCAGAGCTGGCCCAGCTTGGCCTGGGTGTACTGGGCGTGCACCTTGGCCCGCGAGTACGCGGTGACGAAGTGCCTGCGCGCCCACAGCTGGCGCACGTACTCTCGCAGGTGCGGACGGGCCCCGCTGACGGCCAGACCGTACTTGGCTGCCAGTTCCTGCGCGCTCAGCCCTTGATCGGGAGCGAGCCGCGCGGCGGGGGACTCGTCGAGGTGGAGGCTCACGTGGGGTGCCTTTCGTGCGAGGCAGAGAAAGCCGAGAGGGGGCGACGAGCGGCCGACCGGCCGGACCGGCGGACGGATCAGATCCGTCATCCGTATCGTCGCAGCGCCGACGCTAGCCCACTGGACCGACGGAACGCAACCGTTCCGTCCTCTCCTCACGCTACTCTCATGGGCATGGCACCGGAGACCCCATCCCCACGTCGCACCCCGGCGGGCGCCGCCGTGCTCCGCGACGACGTGACCGAGGCCATCCGCGCCGCCGTCTTCGACGAGCTCGCCGCCGTCGGCTACGGCCGCATGTCCATCGAGGGCATCGCCCGCCGCGCCGGCGTCGGCAAGGCCGCCGTCTACCGCCGCTGGCGCTCCAAGCTCCCCCTCGTCCTCGACGTCGTCTCCGCCGTGGCCGCCCTGGGTGTCCCGGCCCCCGACACCGGCAGTCTCCTCGGCGACGTCCGTACGCTCCTGGAAGTCATCGCCCGCGCTCTCCGGCACCCCGTCGCCTCCCAGATCATCCCTGATCTCCTCGCGGAGGCCGCGCGCAACCCCGACATAGCCTGCGCCCTGCAGGAAGCACTGCGCGGCACCCAGCGCGGCATCGCCGAGGCCATCGTCCGCGCCGCCGTCGCCCGGGGCGAACTGCGCCCCGGTACCGACGTCGATCTCGCCCTCGACCTCATCACGGGGCCGCTGTACTGGCGCCTCGCCGTCATGCGCGCCCCGCTGTCCAAGGGCTACCTGAACCAGCTGGCCACCGGCACCGTGGCGGCCCTGGGCGCGGCGGCGGGCTGAGGCCCACCGCCGCACCCCGCGGTCAGCCGCGGGTCCACTTCTGGTTGGCGCCGCCGTTGCAGGCGTACAGCTCCAGGGGCGATCCGTTGGCGGTGGCCTGGCCGGTGACGTCGAGGCAGAGGCCGGACTGCCGGCCGACCACGCTGCCGCCGTCGGTGACGGTCCACTTCTGGTTGGCGCCGCCGTTGCAGGTGTAGATGTCGACGACGGTGCCGTTGCCGGTGCCCTGGGAGTAGGCGTCCAGGCACTTGTTGCCGTAGCCGCGCAGTTCGCCGGCGGCGGTGAGGGTCCAGTTCTGGTTGGTGCCGCCGTTGCAGGTGTAGATGTCGACGACAGTGCCGTTGGTGGTCGAGTACGACGGGTCCTCGAGGCACTTGCCGGACTGGGCGCCGACGAGGGTGCTGGTGCTGGTCCTTGCGCCGCTCCCGGGGGCGCCGGCGCTCGCGAGCTGGAAGGTGGTGACGCTGCGGGCGGGGAGCGAGGCGGTGAGCACGGAGCCGCTGATGGTGGGGTTGGTGACGCTCGCCAGGCTCTCGGTGGCGCTGGTGCGATGGGTGGCGGTGGGGGTCAGCGCGCCGCTGTTGGTGTCCAGGGTGAGGCTCGACGCGGCGGAGTTGGTGTTGGAGGCGACGACGGTCCAGGCGCCGTCCTTCCAGAAGGCCATGGTCTGGACTCCGGCCGGGGCGCCGGAAATGTCGTAACGGACGGCTCCTGGTCGTACGTACTTGCTGTACTGGGCCAGGGCGTAATAGCGCTTGGTCATGTACAGGGACTGGTTGCCGTCGGTGGCGTAGCTCGGGTCGTAGTAGATGAGGCCGTCGTTCCAGCCGGAGGTGTTGACCTTGCCGGCGCAGGAGGAGTCGGTGCCGACGTCGCAGCCGATGACCGAGGACAGGGCGGTCCACCACTGGAAGGAACGGTCGTTGGCGAGGGTGAAGTCGCGGTAGACGTAGTTGGCGAGGTCGAGGCCGCCGTCGATGGTGGGGTCGTACTGCTGGCCCCAACCGCTGGTCCCGGACTTCTGGCAGCAGATCTCGCTGGCCCACAGGGGCTTGTTGTAGGTGCTGCCGACGGCGGCGACCTTACGGAGGGCGGTGTCGCCCGGGAAGTCGTACGTGTGGTGGGCGAGCGCGCTGACGTAGCCGGCGGCGGTGGAGTCGTTCATCCAGGTGGGGGTGTTGGTGACGAAGGAGCTGGTCTGGCTGGTCTCGTCGGCGATGATGCCGGTGGAGGTCAGGGAGCGGGAGGCCAGGGTGGAGCCGAGGGCCTTGATGAGGGCGGCGCGTTGTGAGACGGGGACGGCCATGCCCTCCTGGCCGCAGTCGCTGAAGGAGCTGTCGGGCTCGTTCATGGGGCTGAGGTAGTCGAGGGTGACGCCGTTCGAGGCCCAGTGGGCGGTGATGTCGGCGAGGTAGGTGGCGTACGCGGACTCGGTGCCGGAGACCAGGGTGCCGCCGCAGCTCTGGGCGTTGCTGGTCCAGGCCTTGGGGGCGCTGTTGACGAAGCCGATGAGGGTGGGGACGCCGTGGTCGGAGGCCGACTGCAGGAAGTAGCTGCCACCGGGATCACGGGTCCAGTCGTAGCTCCCGACGGAGGTCTGGAGGGTCTGCGGGGCCCGGGTGGGGTTGGTGACGCCGGTACCGCCGCCGCCGATGTTGTAGCGGTAGATGCTCAGGTCCAGGCCGGATGCGTCGAACAGGAGGTTGCCGACCTGGCTCTTGGCGGTGGACGAGAAGCCGGCGAGGTCATTGACCCACCAGGCACCGGAGGCGCCGAAGCCGTCGACGGTCTGCGCCTGGGTGGTGACGAGGGCGGCCGCCGAGGTGGCGGCCTGCGCCTCCGCGGCCAGCGGGCCGGCGGTGAGGGCGGAGGCGACGAGCGGGAGCGCGGCCAGCGCCAGCAGGCGCAGCCGGCGTGGCGACCACCTGTCCGGTGACCACCTGCGGGCCGGTTTTCCGGGGAGCGGGGAGGTGTACGGCATCACGGTGTCCCATCCGATGTTTGCGCGAACATGTGCGGGCGTGCGTGAGTGTCGAGTTCAAGGTGTGCACCTGTCAATACACCTGGCGGCACCGGCCGTTGGGAACTGGTCAGTTGTGTTCGCGAATGTGTCCGCGAACGTGTTCGCGAATGTTTGCGCGAATGTTTGCGCCAACGCGGGCCGACCGCGGCGGAATCCCGTGCCTTGACATGGAGTCAACTCCAGCTCCTAGGGTCGGCCGCATGACCGACTCACCTGTTGCACTGATCACGGGCGGCTCCACCGGAATCGGGGCGGCCGCGGCCCGGCAACTGCTGGACCAGGGCCATCGTGTCGCCGTCACGGGACGCAATCGGGACCGACTCGACCGGCTCGCCGAGGACCTCGGCCGCCCGGACAACCTCCTCGCCATCCCCGGGGACGCCGCCGACAACGACGCGGTGGAGGCGGCTGTCGCCTCGACCGTCAAGGAGTTCGGGCGGCTGGACACCGTCGTCGCCAACGCCGGTTTCGCCATCGACGGCACCCTGGCCGACGGCGACCCCGCCGGATGGCGCGAGATGGTCCTCACCAATGTGCTCGGGCCGGCGCTGCTCATCAGGGCCGCCCTGCCCGCCCTCAAGGAGACGCGCGGGCGGATCGTCCTCGTCGGCAGCGTCGCCGGCTTCGTCAACACCCCGGGCAACGTCTACGGGGCGACCAAATGGGCGGTGACCGGACTCGCCGAGAACACCCGGCGCATGGTGACCGCCGACGGCATCGGCGTGACGCTGATCGCGCCGGGACGCGTGGAGACCCCCTTCTGGGACGACCTGGGCGGGCTTCCCGAGGGCGGACTCCTGACCGCCGACCAGCTCGCCGGCGCCATCGTGTGGGCGATCAACCAGCCGAGCGGCGTCGACGTCAACACCCTGGTCGTACGCCCGATCGGTCAGCCGGTGTGAGCCGTCCGGCCGACTACGGCTTGCGCCCCACGCCGACGTGAAGGCCGACGTCCGCCGGGCCGCCGTCGGGCGTTTCCTCCGGCTGCCAGCGGGAGCAGGGGACGACGCCCGGCGGGAGGAGTTCCAGCCCGTCGAAGAAGCGCGCGACGCCGGCGGGGGTGCGCAGGGTGACCCGGGGGGTGCCGCGCTCGTTCCAGAAGGCGGCGGCGGCGTCCACGTCGTCGAGACCCGGGCCGGTGACCGTATGGGACAGGGCGAGGAAGCTGCCGGACGGGAGGGCGTCCATGAGGCGGCGTACGAGACCGTAGGGATCCTCGTCCTCGCCGATGAAGATGACGACGCCGATCAGCAGGAGCCCGACGGGGCGCGTGAAGTCGAGGGTGCGGGCGGCGTATTCGAGGATCGCCTCGGGGTCCCGGAGGTCGGCCAGGGCGTAGTCGGTGACGCCTTCGCGGGTGCCGACGAGGCGGGCGCGGGCGTGGACCAGGACGAGGGGGTCGTTGTCGACGTAGACGACGCGGGCGTCGGGAGCCACGCGCTGGGCGACCTGGTGGGTGTTGTCGGCGGTGGGCAGACCGGTGCCGATGTCGAGGAACTGCCGCACGCCCGCGTCGGCGGCCAGATGCCGTACCGCCCGTCCCAGGAAGGCGCGGCCGGCGCGGGCGACGTCACTGATGCCGGGGTGAAGCCCGAGGATCCGTTCGCCGACCTCCCGGTCCACGGGGTAGTGGTCTCTGCCGCCCAGCCAGAAGTCCCAGATCCGGGCGGCATGGGGTCTGGTGGCGTCGATTCTGCTGCCGGTCCGCTGGTTCAAGGGGCCTGCTCCCAGGTGCCGTGGTGGTGCGAGGCATCACAAGATAGGGGCTGACCGCCCTTCTTGTACTGCCAGTTGATGACATTCAGCGCACTGTCCGGGAACGGGCCGAGCACAGGCCCGGGAGCGGTCCCGGGCGGTCCGGGCCCCGGTCCGGGGGGCGTTGTCAGACCCCTCGGTTACGGTGAGTGATGTCGGCAGCACTGTCCAGTACGTCGCGTGACGAAGGGGGGTGCGCCGGGCTGCTCCCGCCGACGGGGTGCCCGGCGCGGACACGACCATGAGCCTGATCAATCACCTCGGCCTGACCCAGGCCTGCGAACTGCTCGGCCTGTCCCGGCCGCAGATCCAACTCGCCGTGGACTACGGCCTGCTGCGGCGCGATCCCGGCACCCGGTCCTTCGACCCCGCCCAGGTGCGGGAGGTCGTGGCGCGGCCCGAGCCCTTCCATGCCTCCCTCGCGGCGGCGCCCGCGACGCCCGGGCCCGGGCGGAGGCCGGACGGCGCAGAGCCCTGGCCCGGGGGCGGGAGGCCGAGCGGCGCAGGCAGGGCGCACTGTGCGAGGAAGCGGCCGCCCGGGTCCGGGCCCGGGTCCCCATGCGGGAGCACGGTCCCGAGCGGGCCGTACTGCACCTGGGACCGCCGCGTTCCGGGCGGACCCGGGCGGCGGTGGAGGTGCTGGCCGGGCAGCCCGGCACGGGGGTCTACGCCACGGCCGGGCCCGGGCACGCCCGGCAGGCGTACGGGCTGCTGCGGGCCCGCCTGGGCTCGCAGCAGGTCGGGCTGGCCACGGACGAGGGCCGGGTGAACGCGCAGGCGCGAGTGCTGTGCTGCACCCCGGAGTTCGTCCGACCGACCGCGGATGTCCTGGTCGTGGACGCCGTGGAGGGGGACGCCCTGGCCCGGCTGCTGCTGGCGGGAGCACACCGTGCGGTGCATGTCACCGGGGTACCCAGGGACGAGGCGCTGCTCGGGGCGTTCTTCGCGCGGGCGGGGCGAGGGCCGGGGTCAGGGCGAGGGCCGGGGGCAGGGCCAGGGCCGGGGGCCGCGCGCCTGGAGACTGTCGGGCACCAGCGGGCCGCGCCGCTCACCCTGGCCGCCGCGGCCGGGCCCTCCGAGGTGCGGCCCGGTACGGCGGTCGTCGCCCGGGACCGTGCCTGCGTCCACGCGCTGCACCGCGAGCTGCTGGCGGCCGGGCGTACGGCGACCGTGCTGTACGAGGCGCTGCCGGCCGCCGTCCGCGCCGAGCAACTGCGCCGACTGGCCGCCGGGGAGGTCGACGTCGTCGTCACGACCGCCGTCCTCGGGCGGGATCCGGTGCCGCCACTGGCGGCGGTCCGCTTCGCTCAGACGCCCGAGCCCGGCGGGTGGGAGGCGGCCCGACTGGCGGCGTACGCGGACGGGGTGGTCGGCGAGTACCGCACCGCGCTCCCCGTCACCCCGCCCGGCCGGCGGCTGCTGCGCGACGCCGTGGAAGCGGCGGCCGACGGCGGCGCGGCCCCGGGGCGGGGGCGGTTGCCGCTGCTGCCCGGCTGGGAGGAACTGGGCGGTCCCGCGCCGGGCGAGATCCCGCATGCGCTGGCAGCGTGGCGTACGGCGGCGGCCAGAGCCCTCGCCGGTCACCTGGGCCTGTACGCCCAGTGGCCGGTCGCCCTGACCGCCAAGTGGCAGGCGGCCCGCATGGCGGCCGGTGCCGGACGGGCCGCCGACGCCCCCTGGCCGGTCGACGGGCCCACGGTGTGGCGGCTGATCACCCTGCCGGGCGGCCCGGACGGCCTGTTCCCCGACATCGCCGCCGCCTTCCTGGCCGGCCGTTCCCTGACCGGGCTGCTGCGCCCCGGCTCCGAGATCGCCTCGCTGCCGCTGCCCGACGCGGAGACCTACGCCGGGATGCTGCGGGAACTGCGGCCGGCCCTGCTGCGGTTGGGTGAGGCCGGCGGCCTCTCCCCCGCCGACACGGCGGCCGGCGAGGCAGCGGTCGTCCGGCGCCTCAACGACCTGCTGGCCGATGGCGGGCCGTTGAGCCCGCCACCGGTCTGCGTGTGCTGCGGCGCGCCGTGTGCGCCGTGGGAGGACCACTGCGGGCAGTGCCGCTGCGCGGGCGGTTAGACGTCAGGTGCCGCAGGAGCCGGTGAAGACGTCCACCTGGTTGGCGCTGCTGTGCGCCACGGCGATGTCCTGGATGCCGTCGCCGTCGAGGTCGGCAGCCTGGGCGTCGTAGGCACCTGGGGCGGTCAGTTCGGACAGCTGGGCGAGCGTGCCGTCGGCAGCGCCCCGGAAAAGCGTGACGGAGGTGCCGTTGAGGGAGGAGACGAGGATGTCGGTGTTGCCGTCGTCGTCGAGGTCTGCAGCGCTGACGGCGACGGGCAGGGCGGGGGTGGTGTAGGCGGTGGCGGCGGCGAAGGTGCCGTCGCCGGCGCCCAGCAGGATGCTGACGGTCGCGCCGCCGAAGTCGGCCGAGGCGATGTCGGGGTGGCCGTCACCGTCGAAGTCGGCGACGACCGTCTGGTAGGGCTTTGTGCCCACGGCGTACTCGGTGCCGGTGACGAAGGTGCCGTCGCCGGTGCCGAGCAGGACGGTGACGGAGTTCCCGTCGAGGTCGGCGGCGGCGACGGTGCCGCCGACCGCACCACAGTGTCGGCACTGTGCTGGACCGGACGTGGGTCGACCGCCACCGCCTCCGCCACCGCCTCCGTCACCGACGACTGCGACGGGCCCACAGGCAGAACGCCGTGAAGCCCAGCGCCAGTGTCACCGCCCACGACACCGCGAAGGCCACGATGAGCAGCGGGTCGCCCGTACGGACGGCCGCCACCAGCAAGGTCACCGACGCCACCGCCAGCAGGCCCAGCGCCCAGGGGCGAAGCCGCCTCGTGCGGTCCAGGCACCTGGCCCACAACCCCGGACGCAGCGTCCGCAGACGGCGCTCCAAGCGCCGGTCCTGGCCGAGCGCCATTTCGATCTGGACCAGAATCCGCTGTTCCCGGCCAGACAGCCGAGACCCGTGCCCGTCCATGGCTCGCCACACCTCCACCAACCGTCACCGGTCCCTGTCTTCCAAATGCCCCGGCAACGCGCGGCCTAACAGGCGCCGATGAATTCCGTTGCTCCGTGCCGTCCTTCTCTACGAGCGACACACCCACCCTGCTCAACGAAGGAGACCACGATGTCCGAAGCGACCGCCACCACGCCCACCACCACCGGCACCACCTCGCCGGCCAGGAGCGAACTCGCCCTGCGCGTCCTGCAGGTGCTGCTCGCCCTGTTCTTCGGGGTGGCCAGCGCCCTTCCCAAGCTCATCGCCCATCCGTCGGCGGCCGACGCCTTCGACAAGATCGGCCTCGGCGACTGGTTCATGTACTTCGTCGGCAGCCTGGAGCTGGCCGGGGCCGTGGCCCTGCTGATCCCCCTGCTCTGCGGTCTCGCCGGCCTGGCCTACATCGGCCTGATGATCGGCGCCTTCATCACCCAGGTCGTCGTCTTCCACGGCGAGAACGCGGCGACACCGCTGATCATCATGGTGCTGGCCGGCATCGTCGCCTGGGCTCGCCGCCGGAACACCGCGCGGCTCGTCGGGCTGGTCAGATCGCGTATCCAGGCCCGTTGACCCCCAGCACCAACGCGGCCAGGGCCAGGGCGAGGAAGGCGGCGGCCAGGCCGAACCCCGTGTCGCGGGCCCGCACATGGGTGGCGATGGCACCTACGAAGAACAGGACGATGCCGACGGCAGCGGCCGCCCCGATCCACGGCACGCCGACGAGGCCCAGCAGCACTCCCAGCGCCCCCGCTGCCTTGAGCGCACCCAGTCTGGGCAGCCACGAGTGCGGCACTCCCGCCTTGGTCATGCTGACGAGGATCGGCTCGTAGCGGATGAAGTCCATCACGGCCGAGAAGACGCAGTAGGCGACGACCACGGCACTGACGACGACGTATGCGACATACATGGGAATCTCCAAGCGGTGTTCAGCCGAGACGGGAGAGCTTGTCGGGATTGGTGACGTTGTAGATCTCGCGCACCTGCTCGCCGTCCGGGGTCAGGTCGAGGACGAGCACGGCGAAGGGCGCCTCCCCGGCGAACAGCACTGCGGAGGGCCCGCCGTTGACCTGCAGGTAACGGACGCTGAGGTCCTCCGGCCGGTGAGCGGCACGGTTGACGAGCAGCCGGGCGACCTTGTCGCGGCCGTGGATCGGCCGGGGACCCGCCGCCGCGGCCTTGCCTCCGCCGTCGGCCCACAAGGTCACGTCGGGGGCGAGGAGTTGCAGCAGGGCGTCGAGGTCACCGCCGAAGGTCGCGGCCACGAAGCGTTCGGTCACCTGCTGCCGCAGGAGCGGGTCGGCGCGGTAGCGGGGGCGCCGGGCGTGGACGTGCTCGCGGGCGCGGTGGGCGAGCTGGCGTACGGCGGCCGGTGTGCGGCCGAGGATGTCGGCGGTCTCGGTGTGGGCATAGCCGAACACCTCGTGCAGGACGAAGACCGCCCGCTCCAGCGGGGTGAGCGTCTCCAGGACGACCAGCAGCGCCATCGAGACCGACTCCGTACGCTGGACGACCTCGGAGGCATCGGCGGTGTCGGCCGTCTCGGCGACCTCGGTGACCAGCGGTTCGGGGAGCCACGGACCGACGTACGTCTCGCGACGCCGGCTGATGGCGGCCTGGCGGGCGAGCGCCTTGTTCACCGCGATCCGGACCAGGTAGGCGCGCGGGCTGTCGATCGGCTCCGCGTCCCGCGCCCGGCTCCTGGGCGCCCAGGAGAGCCAGGTCTCCTGGAGTACGTCCTCGGTGTCGGCGACGCTGCCGAGCATGCTGTAGACGATGGAGAACAGCAGCTCGCGGTGGTCGGTGAACACCTTCGTCGCGGTGTCTGCCGGGTCGGACATCATGGGCCTCCTGTCGCGGTCACATCCTGAGAGCCGTACGGACGCCCGGAGTGTGACACCGCCATGAACAAAAAAATGTGCCGGAATAGCCGGGCGGCCCGCGCGCTTGACACTGTTGCCCGAATGATCAATCCCTCCGGAGGCCGGCCCCGATGAGCGCGAGCGCGCCCCATCCCCTGGACAACCCAGCCCTTTCCTCACTGACCGGCCCCCACGCGCACTTCGCGGAGCGCCGTGGCCGGGTGCTGCGCTACCCGGCCGATGTCTCGCCGTGGATGGCGCTTCCGGACGATCCGGACGCCCGCGACTGGGACGACATCGCCGCTCTGGCCGGCCCCGGCGCGCTGGTGCCGCTGGCTGCCGTAATGGTGCCGCCGCCGGGCGAGTGGGAGGTGGAGTTCCACGCCGAGGGCGTACAGCTGGTCGACGAGTCGGTCGCCGCCGCGCCGGACGAGGAGGCGGTACGCCTCGGCCCCGGGGACGTGCCCGAGATGCTGGCCCTGGTGGAACGCACCCGGCCGGGGCCCTTCCTGCCCCGCACCATCGAGATGGGCACCTACCTGGGCATCCGCCGCGAAGGAGCCCTGGTGGCGATGGCCGGCGAGCGGCTGCACCCGCCGGGCTGGACGGAGATCAGCGCGGTCTGCACGGACGACGCCTACCGGGGGCAGGGGCTGGCCTCGCGCCTGGTGCTGGCGGTCGCCGCGGGTATCCGCGAACGTGGCGAGACCCCGTTCATGCACGCGGCGGCGGGGAACACCAACGCCATCCGGCTGTACGAGTCGCTGGGCTTCCGGCTGCGCCGCATGACCGCCTTCTCGGCGGCCCGCGTCCCGGCGCAGCGCCGGCGTGAGGACGTAACAGCGTAGCGACACACGCGTCGCACGACGCCAGGGTGCCGCGTGGGTCGAGGTCCTGCGCGGCTCACCGAACGCCTGTCCGGAAGCCGCGTTGCCACTGCCGCCCGGTCGCTGACACCCTGTGCGCGTGGGGAAACGATTCCGCCGGCCCGGACCACGGTTGGGGAAGGCCGCCGTGCCACTGCTGATGTGCACCGGGCTGGCTCTCGCCGGCATGGGGTTCGCGGTCGCCGGCCGTGGCATCGCGGGCGACACCGCGGTCTCCGTGGCCGGCGCCGCCGCGGGCCCGTACGCCCGGGACTTCACCGACATCGCCGCGGTCCCCCTCACCCCCGTCCCCGCGCCGGGCCCCGACGCCTCGACCGGGACCGTGACCGAGGACTGCGGGCGCAATGACGAAGGCCACTACAACGCGGACAACCTGGTGATCTCGCCGGGCTACCGCAACGGCGCCCACCACATCCACGAGTACGTGGGCAATCTGTCCACCGACGCCTTCTCCACCGACGCGAGCCTGGCCGCCGCCGCGACCACCTGCGCCGACGGCGACCGCTCCACGTACTACTGGCCGGTGCTGCGCCGCCAGGACCAGCCGGAGACCAACGGCCCGCACGTGCACGGCGACGGAGGGGCGCGGCACGGCAACATCGGGCAGATCGTGCGCCCGGCGTCGGTCCGGATCGAGTTCGGGGGCAGCGCGGTGAGCCATGTGGTCGCCATGCCGCGCTTTCTGCGCATGATCACCGGCGATCCGGTGGCCGGCACCCAGGGCGACGCCAACGCCCATGCGCAGTGGGGCTGTTCGACCTCCCCCGGCCACTACACCGCCCTCTACCCGAGATGCCCGGCGGGCGGCCTGACCACCCGCACCCTGGACTTCCCCAGCTGCTGGAACGGCCTGGCCACCGACAGCGCCGACCACCGTTCGCACGTCGCCTTCCCCGCCGCCAACGGCGCCTGCCCCGCCCGCACCTTCCCCGTGCCGCGGCTGCGGATCGTACTGTCGTACGAGCTGCCGCCGGGGGTGCCCTTCGCGGTGGACGCCTTCTCCGAGCAGCACCACAGCCCGAAGACCGACCATGCCCTGTTCGTCGACCTGATGACGGACGCCCGGATGGCGTCGGTCGTACGCTGCCTCAACAGCGGCCGGCACTGCCGCTGACCATCCCCTTCCCTCAGGTACGCCTGAGCGCCACCATCGCCGCGTCGTCGCCCAGCCGGCCGCCGGCGTGGGCCAGAAGTTCCTTGCACAGGTGCCGCAGGAGGGCGTCGGGGTCGTCGAGCGGGCGGGCGGCGAAGCGGTCGGCCAGGGGGAAGAAGGTGCCGGACGCGTCGCGGGCCTCGATCACGCCGTCCGTGTAGAGCAGGACGAGGTCCCCGGCGGCGAAGGGGAAGGGCTCGACGGTGAAGTCGGCCTCCGTGAGACCCGCGAACGCCGTGAGCCCGAGGGGCGGCGCGGGCCGGCTGACCTCGAGCGGCGTCACCCGGCCTTCGTGGAGCAGCAGGGGCGGCGGGTGTCCGCAGTTGACCAGCTGGAGTTCCCCCTCATGGTCGGGGACCTCCATGACGAGCGCGGTGATGAACGACTCGTCCCCGTGTTCGGACGGCGGGTCACCGGGATCGGCCAGATCAGAGGAGACGGCTCCTTCCAGATATGCCATCAGCGCCGGCAGCCCGGCCTGGCGGTGCGCGACCGCCCGGAAGGCCCCCACGGCCAGGGCGGCGTCCCCGACGGCCTCCAGGCCCTTGCCGCGTACGTCACCGACGACGAGCCGGGTGGCCTTGTCCGTACGCACGGCCGCGTACAGGTCGCCGCCGATCTGGGCCTCGGCCTCGGCCGCGAGGTAGACGGAGGCGATCCGCAGCGGCCCGAGGTGGTGCGGGATGGGCCGCAGGAGCACCCGTTGTGCCGCCTCGGCCACCGAGCGCAGCTGCATGAGCTCGTGCTCGTGCCGCTCCCTGCGGTGGGCGAAGGCGGTCGCGAGCGCTGACATCACCACCAGGGTGACGATCTGGACCGAGTGATTGGGGTCCAGCGTGGTGGTGCGCACCCCGGCCACGACGATCTGGGCGATCACCGCCACGGCCCCGACGAAGGCGGTGGTCCTGGGCCCCGCGAACGAGGCGGTGATCGCGGGCGCGGCGACCAGGAACGGCCCGAGGTGGACGGACGGCGGCGCCAGGCTGTCAACGACCGTGATGACGAGGATCAACACGAGCTGTGCCGCCACCAGCGCATGCCTCGGCCACCCTGCCCACCGCAGATCCATGCCTCCTGGATACACCCGGGTACGGTGGGGCGCGATCGAGGAGACAGGAGCGGCGGCAGTGAGCGACCACCGGGAACGCATGGTGCGCGGCGAGCGCTACCGCTGCCTGGATCCGCAGCTCGTCGCCGACCGCCAGGCCGCCGAGCTGCTGGCCGCGGAGTTCAGCGCCGCCGCCCCGGCCGATCCGCTCGGCGCCCGGAAGCTGCTGGACCGGCTCCTCGGCGGGCTGGCGGAGGGCGCCGAGGTCAAGGCGCCCTTCCGGTGCGCGTACGGGTACAACATCCGGCTCGGGGCGCGCAGTTTCATCAACTACGACGCGATCCTGCTGGACTGCGGGCCCATCACGATCGGTGAAGAGGTGGCGATCGGCCCGCGCGTCCAGCTCGCCACCGCGATCCATCCGCTGGACCCGGTGGACCGCCGGGCGGGCTGGGAGACCACCGCCCCGATCACCATCCGTGACGGGGCGTGGCTGGGTGCCGGGGTCATCGTCTGCCCCGGGGTGACGATCGGCGAGAACACGGTGGTGGGCGCCGGCAGCGTGGTCACCCGGGATCTGCCGGACCGGGTCGTCGCGGTGGGCAATCCCTGCCGGGTGCGGCGCGAGATCCCCTGACCGCCCCGACGGAGTCGACCGACGCGCCGTACGTGCGGAAATACGCGAGTGCGCGACAGTCGGCGCCCACTCCCCTAGCGTTCGGTCATGGCAGTACGCTTCCCCGCTCCTGTCTCCATCGACGGCCGGTACGTAGGGCTGGTCCCGTTGTCGCTCAGCCATGTGCCCGGCCTGTACCGGTCCGGCGGTGGCGACGACGGGGTATGGCGCTGGCTGCCGACGACCACACCCACTACCGAGGCCGAGATGGGTGCGCTGGCGGAGCAGCGGCTGGCCCAGCAGGCGGCGGGTGAGGCGGTGGTGTTCACCGTGTTGCCCCGGTCGACGCAGCAGCCGGCGGGCTGGGCGGCGTATCTGAACATCTCGGTGGCGAACGAGCGGGTGGACATCGGCTGGAGCTGGCTGGACCGCTCCTTGTGGGGCACGCCGGTGCAGCTGGAGAGCCAGTTCATCCTGGTCTACCACGCCTTCGAGGACCTGGGATTCGGGCGGGTGCAGTGGCGGCTCGACGACCTCGACCAGGCCTCGCAGGACGCGGTGGTGCGGATCGGCGGCATCCGCGAGGGGGTGCTGCGCCGGCACCTGCGGCGGATGGACGGCTCATGGCGCGACACCGTCTACTACTCGCTGGTCGCCTCCGAGTGGCCGGCGATCCGGGAGCGGTGGTTGTCGGGCTGGATCCTTGAATGAGGGAACCTATGATCGGCCGGTGGCTGTCTTCCGTATCCAGCGCCGTACGTCCCTGCCGGCCGCCGAAGCCTGGCGCCGGCTCACCGACTGGGAGCGCCATGCCGCCCACGTACCACTGACCACGATCACCGTGACGACCCCGTCGCCGTCCGGCCCGGGCACGAGGTTCGTCGCGCGCAGCGGGCTCGGGCGGGCGGCCTTCGACGATCCGATGGAGGTCGTGCGCTGGGTTCCGCCGGCGCCGGGCGTGGCCGGGTACTGCCGGCTGGAGAAGCGGGGCACCTTCGTCACCGGTTGGGCGGAGATCGAGGTACGGGAGCAGGGCGGCGGCGCGGAGGTCGTCTGGACCGAGGATCTGCGGGTGCGGATACTGCCCGGGTTTCTGGACCGGCCGACGGCCTGGGCGGGGCGGCTGATGTTCGGCCGTGCGGTCACCGGGCTGCTCGAGCGGGCGGGGAACACCTGAGCGAGCCCGAAACGGAATCCCCGGATCCGATTTACCAGCCTTCACACAGCTGACACCTGGTCAATTCACAGGTACGGGAGGCAGTGTCCAGGCGCATGGCTTCGCGTACACCTCTGACCTCCGGCACCGTCGCCGGCCCCTCCGGCCAGATCCGCGAAACACTCCGCAGGGGCGACGGCAGCCCGCTGCGGGTCCTGGTCGTCGACGACGAGGAGCACCTCACCGAACTCCTGTCGGTGGTGCTGCGTCATGAGGGCTGGGAGCCGGCCCAGGCCCTGGACGGCACACAGGCGGTGCGCGCGGCGCGGAAATTCCGGCCGGACGCGATCGTGCTCGACCACATGCTGCCCGACATGGACGGCCTGGAGGTGCTGCGGCAGATCAGGGACGAACTGCCTGAGGTCCCGGTGCTCTTCCTGACCGCCCGGGACGGCCTCGAGGACCGGATCACCGGCCTGCGGGCGGGCGCCGACGACTATGTCACCAAGCCCTTCAACATCGACGAGGTGATGGCCCGGTTGCGGGGCCTGCTGCGCCGCTCGGGCGCGGCCGGCCGCTCCGACTCCGTCATCGTGGTCGGCGATCTGACCCTCGACGAGGACAGCCGGGAGGTGCACCGGGCGGCCACGCCGGTACGGCTGACCGGCACCGAGTTCGAGCTGCTGAGGTATCTGATGCGCAATCCGCGCCGGGTGATCAGCAAGGCGCAGATCCTGGACCGCGTGTGGTCGTACGACTTCGGCGGACAGGGCAATGTCGTCGAGAGCTATATCTCCTACCTGCGCCGCAAGATCGACCGAGGGCGTGAACCGATGATCCACACCGTGCGCGGCGCCGGCTATCTCCTCAAGCCCGCCGAACCGCCGAAGTGAGCGCGCGGCGACGGACCCTGCGCAGCCGGCTGATCGTGTCCAGCACGCTGCTGCTCGCCGTGGTCTGTGTGGTGATCGCGGTGATCACCACCCTGGCCATGCGGTCCTATCTGCTGTCCGGCCTGGACGACCGGCTCGACGCGCTCGCCGCGGGCTCGACGTCCGTCAAGGGCTGCGGCGACCCGGGCTCGCCCACCGCCGGCCTCAGCCAGGCCGGGCTGCGCTACCTCAGCGGCTTCGGGGTGCCGGACGGCGCCATGGGCGTGTCGCAGTACGAGGGCACCGTACGCAGCGCCGCGCTGGTGGACGCGGCGGGGACGCTGCGGGAGCCGACGGCCCAGCAGCAGGCGGCCCTGTCCTCGGTGGACGGGGACGGCCTGCACCACACACTGGTCCTGCCCGGGCTCGGCGCCTACCGGGTGAAGGCGGTGCACGCCGACTCGGCGCAGGGCGAGGTCGTTATCGCCACGGGTCTGCCGTTCGACTCGGTCGACACCGCCGTGACCCGGCTGGTCGGCATCGAGGCGGTCGTGTCGGCGGGCGGGCTGCTGCTGTCAGCCCTCGCGGCGGCGGTCATCATCGGCTACAACCTGCGGCCGCTGCAGCGCGTGTCGGCCACCGCGACCCGGGTGTCCCGCCAGCCGCTGGACCACGGCGAGGTCACCGCCCTGGAACGGGTGCCCGCGGCCGACGCGACCCCCGGCAGCGAGGCCGGCCGGGTCGCCGCCGCGCTGAACCGGCTGCTGGGCCATGTGGAAGGGGCGCTGGCGGCCCGCTATGCCACCGAGACCCGGATGCGCCGCTTCCTGGCCGATGCCAGCCATGAGCTGCGCACGCCGCTCGCCTCCGTCGCCGGGTACGTCCAACTGGTCATGCGCGGCCCGGAGAAGATCGGTCCGCAGACCGCCTTCGCGCTGCGGCGCGTCGAGTCCGGCATCGTACGGATCAGCGCGCTGGTGGAGGATCTGCTGCTGCTCGCGCGGCTGGACGCCGGCCGTCCGCTCGAGCACGAGGAGCTGGGCCTGGGTCCGCTGGTCGCCGACGCCGTGCACGACGCGCATGCCGCGGGCCCGGAGCACCACTGGCGGATCGAGGTGCCCGACGAGCCCGTACTGATCTGCGGTGACCAGGCACGGCTGCATCAAGTGGTGGCCAATCTGCTGGGCAACGCCCGCACCCACACCCGGCCCGGCACCACGGTCACCGCCGCCGTCCGGGTGACGGCCGACGAGGCCCTCATCCTGGTCGGCGACGACGGGCCCGGGATCCCGTCGGAGCTGCTGCCCCGGGTCTTCGAACGGTTCGCGCGCGGCGACGCGTCACGCTCCCGGGCGGCCGGCAGCAGCGGCCTGGGTCTGGCCATCGTCGCCGCCGTCGTGGCGGCGCACCACGGCCGCGTGCAGGTCGAGAGCGAGCCCGGTCGCACCCTCTTCACGGTGGCGCTGCCGCTCACCGGTCAGGCGTCGGGGAAGTCGCCGTCGACGTAGACCCAGGCGCCGTCCTGCCGTACGAAGCGGCTGCGCTCGTGCAGTTCGCCGGGGCGGCCGTCCTGGGTGTAGCGGGCGCGGAAGGTCACGGTGCCGGTGGTGTGGAAGCTGCTGCCGTCCGTGGTGTTGACGACGTCCAGCCCGGTCCAGCGCATGCCCGGGTCGAAGTCGAGGTGCGGCGGCCGGGTCCCGGTGTGCCAGGTGCGCAGCAGGTAGGGCTCGTCCTGGACGACGAAGGCGCTGTAGCGGGACCGCATCAGGGCCTCGGCGGTGGCGGCGGGTGCCTTGCCGGAGTGCCGGCGGCCGCAGCACTCGGCGTACGTGGCGGGCAGCCCGCAGGGGCAGGGCGAGTCGGCGGTGACGCGTCGGGACATGCGGCCCATTGTGCCTGCCCGGCGCGCAGGTCAGGACCCGGTGATCCGCGCGTGCCACTGGGTGATGACGGCCGCCGGGTCACCGTGGTACGACCAGGGGACGCGGGTGGCGGCGGTGCCGACGAGGCCGAAGAGGTGGGCGGCCTCGGCGTCGAGGCCACCGTGGCAGGCGGCGTGGAGCAGGTAGTTGAGGTCGGCGGTGTCCTGGGCGCGATGCCGGCCGTCCCAGCCGACGATCCAGAGGTCCCAGGTGCGGCGGGTGTCGGCGAGGGCCAGTTCGCCGCGCCAGTGCTGGCCGAGGCCGAGGGCCTGCTGGCCCTCGTGGTCGAGGCGGTAGCGGTACTCCTCGGCGCGGGCGAGCTGCAGCAGCACCGCGAGCGGCGAGCCGGCCGGGATGCTGCCGGCCACGTCGCGGGCGAAGTTGTACATCGCGCCGTGGGAGCCGTGCCAGCGGGCGGACATATGGCGCAGGACCTGGTGGTGTGCCTCGCGGTTGTCGCGATCACGCAGTTGCAGTTCGTGCCACCAGCGGTCGGCGTGCCGGTGGCCGCCCTCGAAGAGCCGGGCGACGCTCAGCAGTGACACCCAGGGCATCGGGTCGGCCGGATGGGCCTCGGCCGCGCGCAGGCAGGTGCTGACGGCCGACTCGAGGCGGGTGGTGTCGACGCCGGCCCCGCCGCCGGCCGCCATCGCCAGGTTGAAGCAGCGCATGACCTCGGTCTCGGCCCGCAGCACCAGGGCGTCCGGATCGCGCGGCCGGGCGGTGTGCCACTCCTCGACGACGGAGGTGCCGGCGGCGGCCTGGGCGAGCAGCCTGACGCGGTGCGTACGGCGGTCCCAGTCGGTGCCGGTGTCGCGCAGCAGGTCGGCGAGGCCCTGCCAGCGGCCGAAGGCGATGTCCTGGCGGGCGACGGCCAGGGCCCGGTCCCCGAACGTGACGTCGAAGTCGGGGGCGAAGTCCCTGGCCTTGCGTGCCCGGGCCACGGTCAGAAGTCCGTCGCGATGGTGTCGCCCGCCGAGCCCGCGTACACCGGGTCCTGGCTGCCGTACTCGCGCTCGATCTGCTCCGCGCGGGCCGCGTCCAGCGGCTCGGGGCGGTAGTACGCGCTGCCGCCGCGCCAGTACCAGAGCATCGGGAGCAGGCCGGTGGCCAGTCCGCCGATGCCGATCGCGATGGCGGTGCCGGAGAGCTCGCCGAGGCTCTCGTAGAAGATCCAGAACATGAACACCGCGCCGGCCAGCGGCCACACGCCGCCGAAGAAGAAGGTCGCCGCCGACCTGGTCAGCACCCTGCGGTAGGCGACGACGACGGCGAGGCCGGCCAGTCCGTAGTAGACGGCGATCTGCAGGCCGATGGCCGCGACCGCGTCCTGGAGGATGTCGCCCACCGAGCCGAGGGCGTTGGCGGCGACGAAGAGGGTCAGGGCCACCGCGCCCACGACGAGCAGTGCGACCCAGGGCGTCCGCCAGCGGGGGTGCGACCGGCCCAGGGCGGAGGGCATCGTACGGTCGCGGCCCATCGCGAAGAGGGAGCGGGTGACCTGGATGAGGGTGGTCTCCAGGGTGGCGATGGTGGAGAGCATCACGGCGACGATCAGCAGTTTGCCGCCCCAGCCGGGCCAGATGGTGTCGCCGAGGACGGCGAGGACGTTGCCGCTGTTGTCCTGGATGTCGTCGGCGCCGAGCAGCACGTTGACGGCGATGGTGAAGACCTCGAAGAGGACGAAGACCACGACCACGCCGATGAGTCCGGCCAGGCCTGAGGCCTTGCGGCTGTTGCGGGTCTCCTCGCTGAGGTTGCTGGTGACGTCCCAGCCCCAGTAGTAGAAGGCCGCGATCAGTGCCCCGGCGGCGAAGCCGTGGACGCCGTCGAAGTGGCTGAAGCCGAGCCAGGACCAGGAGAAGTGGTTCACGGCGCCACCCTTGAAGAGCGCGGCGACGGCGAAGACCAGCAGGATGGTGAGTTCGATGCCGGACATCACCAGCTGGGCGTGGACGGTCAGTCTGGCGCCCATGAGGACGACGGCGAGCATGACCAGGAACCAGGCGGCGCCGACGACGGTCGCCAGTGCGGTGTCGTTCGCGAGCGACGGGTCGAAGAGGGACAGTGTCATGCTGCCGGCCGGCAGCGAGCCCGCGACCATGAAGATGGTGGCCGACACCACCAGCGCCCAGCCGCTGAGGAAGCCGAGGAAGGGGTGCAGCGCCCGGCCGACCCAGGAGTAGCTGGCACCGGCGTTGATGTCGAGGCGGCCGAGGTAGCTGAAGGCCCAGGCGATGCCGAGCATCGGTATCGCGCAGTACAGCAGCGCGGCGGGGGCCGCCAGGCCCACGGTCCCGACGAGGACGGCGGTGGTCGCGGCGAGGGAGTACGCGGGGGCGCTGCCCGCCACGGCCATGACGACGCTGTCGAAGGTTCCCAGGACGTTCGCCTGCAGACCTCTGGATGTGCTCATACCGTTCCGTGGCGCCCTTCGGAGTCGCGGCGGATGTTCTGGGCGCTCCGGTCGGGGGCGCGGATGGCGATCTCCCGGGTCGAGAACGTGCGCATCATAGGACATACATAAGTTACTTGCCAGTGTGGCCCATTGACGCGCCCCGTACCGTCGGGCGTCAGCCCAGCGCCTTCACAAAGGCCTTCGCCCGGTCGGTGATGCCGGACCAGTCGGCGGCGGCCACGGCGTCCGGCGGCACCACCCCGGACCCGGCGCAGACGGCGCGGGCCCCGGCGGCGAGGAAGGCGGCGGCGTTGCCGGAGTCGACGCCGCCCGAGGCGACCAGCGGGATGTCGGGGTAGGGGCCGGCGAGGTCGCCGAAGTAGCGCGGGCCGACCGCGCGGGCCGGGAAGATCTTCACCGCGACCGCCCCCAGGTCGTACGCCCGGGCGACCTCGGTGGGCGTCAACGCGCCCATGACCACCGGGATCCCGGCGGCGCGGGCGACCTCCGCGACGGCCGGCCGGCACCCGGGCGTGACCAGGAACGCCGCGCCCGCGCCGATCGCCTCCTGCGCCTGTACGGCGGTCATCACCGTCCCGGCGCCGACCCGGTAGCCGGTACCCGATGCGGCCCGCCGCAGATGCGCGGCGAGGCCGGGGGTGGTGAAGGTGAACTCGATCCACCGGATGCCCCCGGCCACCAGCGCCTCGCACAGCGCGGCCGCGTCCGGTATCTCCGGCGCCCTGATCACGGCGATGACGCGGTCGGCGGACAGCTCCGCGAGGACGTCGCGGGATCCGGGTACGTCGTCGGTCATCCGTTCACTCATGGGTCGTCGTACTCCTCGCTGATCCTTCAGTGGAGCCGCAGCGCGGACCAGGCCGCGTCGTCGAGGGCGAGTCGGCGGTCGAGTTCGCGCCGTGGCGGGATGGCCGGGACGTCCTGCGTGGTCTGCAGGGTCGCGGCCGCGACGAGGTGCCCGAGGCGCAACCGACCCTGTACGTCACGCCCTTCGAGGAGGCCGGCCAGATAGCCGGCGGCGAAGGCGTCGCCCGCGCCGACGTGTTCGACCACCCGGGACCGGGGAGCGGGTACGAACACCGGGTCGCCGTCGGCGTCGTACGCGGTGGCCCCGTAGCCGGCGTCCTTGACGACGAGGTGCGGCGCAGGCGCGAGCAGGTCCCGGATCTTCTCCGGCGTGGCGGTGCCCCACAGGGCCTCGGCCTCGTCGCGCCCCACGAAGACGATGTCGGCCGCCCTGGCCAGGGCCAGCAGGACACGGGCCGGCTCGGCGGCAGGCTGACGCCACAGCGGGGGGCGGTGGTTGACGTCGAAGGAGACGGCCGGGCCGGTGACGGTCCGCCGGATGACCAGGTCCTCCACCAGTTCGGCGCAGCTGCCGGAGAGCGCTGCGGTGATCCCGGACAGATGCAGGACGCGGGCCCGGCTCAGCAGCCGAAGCCCCGCGACTCCGGGGCCCAGCAGCGTGGCGGCGGAGTCCCGCCGGTAGTAGTGCATGCCGGTGCCGTCGGGGCCCGGGTCCTTGAAGTAGACGCCCGTCTGCCGTACGGGGTCGACCTCGACGCCCGTCACGTCGACGCCACGGGCCGTCAGGTCGGCCAGGATCCGCCGGCCGAACGGGTCGTCGCCGACCCGGCTCAGCCAGGCGGCCCGGTGTCCCAGGGCCGCGAGGCCGCAGGCGACGTTGGACTCCGCGCCGCCCACGGCAAGTGCCAGCGCCGGCTGGTCGGCCAAGGGCCGCGCGTCCGGCGGGCTGAGCACGGCCATGGTCTCCCCGATGCACACCACGTCGGCTCCGCTGCGCTCCTGGCCGGCCGGTGTCACGAAGGTCCCTTCGGTTCGAGGCGAAACGTCCGCTGTTTTGCTATGCAGAACCACATTTCGTACTGCACGGCGCCAGCCAGAAGCTAGCCCACCCGACCGCCGGGGTCAACGGTGATATTTCGCCATGCGATACGCTGTTGTGCGATGCAGAACACCACCGACGCGACCGGCGAACGGCGCAACGCTTCCTCGTCGCTGCGGCGCGCCCTGGGCATCGTGATGTTCCTGGCCGAGGACCGGGGGCACCCGCAGGGCGCCACGCTGACCGAACTCGCCACCGGGCTGCAGCTGAGCAAGAGCACCGTGCTGCGACTGGTCGCGCCCCTGCGCGAGTTGCGGCTGGTGGACCAGGATCCGGAGAGCGGCCGCTACCGGCTGGGCCCGCAGAACGCCCTGCTCGGCCAGATCTATCTGGAACGGCTCGACGTGCGACAGGCCGCCTCCCCACTGCTGCACCGGCTCGCGCAGGACGCGGGCGAGACGGTGCACCTGGTGTCCTTCGAGCCCCCCGAGATCGTCTACATCGACAAGGTCGAGAGCGTCCAGCCGGTCCGGATGCACTCCAGGATCGGCAACCGCCAGCCGGCCTACTGCACCGCCACCGGCAAGGCGTTCCTCGCGCACGCCACCGAGGACGTCATCGAGTCGGTCATCGCGGCCGGGCTGCCGCCCCGCACCGCTGACACCATCACCTCGCCCGAGCGGCTGCGCGCCGATCTCGCCCTCGTACGGCAACGCGGCTACTCCGTCGACGACGTGGAGAACGAGCAGGACATCCGCTGCGTCGCGGCGGCCGTCTTCGACCACAGCGGGGCGGTCGCCACGGCGGTGAGCGTCTCGGGCCCGGCCTCCCGCGTGACCCGTGAGCGCGTGCCCGACCTCGGGGCCATGCTCATCGCCGCCGCGAGCGCCATCACCGAGCGGCTCGGCGGGACCGTCCCGACGGGCGCCTGACCTCCGTCCGGATACCCGCGAACTTCAAGGGAGACCTTGACATACCGATCGCCCGGTTTTTACATCAAGGTATGCAGCAGCGATCCGAACGCACCGTACGCCGGCTCATCCTCTCGGCCGCCGCCGAGTTCGACCGCGGCGGCTACGCCCGGACCACGATGGACGACATCACCCGCGCGGCCGGAGTCACCAAGGGGGCGCTGTACTTCCACTTCTCCTCCAAGGACGAACTGGCCGACGCCGTCCAGATCCGCGGCCGCGACCTGGTGGAGGACTTCCTGGAGGACGTACGCACCCGCGAGTCCTCGCCGCTGCAGATGCTCGTCGACGTCACGCACCATCTCAACCTGCTGCTCCACGAGGAGCCGGCGGTCCGCGCGAGCGTCCGGATCGCCCGCGAGCGCGCCCTGCGGCCCGCCCCGTCCTTCGACTTCTACCGGACCTGGCTCGACCAGGCCTGGCAGCTGCTCCAAGAGGCCCAGACGGGCGACGAGTTGGGCATGGACATCGCGGACACCCCGGCCCGCACCCTGATCACCTCGGTCACCTCGGGCGTCGAGGTGCTGTCCTGGACCGGTGTTCCGTACGCCGACGCCTCCCGGTGGCTGACCGGCCTGTGGGACCTGCTGCTTCCGGCGCTCGCCCGGGACGAGGCGGTCCGCCGCGTCAGGACGATGGCGCCGGAAGTGACGTGGCGGAGCTGCCCCGGTGGAGCTGACGCGACAGCCGTCTAGGGCCTGTCTTGTGGATCTCCGCGGCGTCGCGTGCCCTGGCACTGGGGGCACCTCCCAGCCCCCAGGGCTGGGGGAGCTCGCGGCGTTGTCGT